>JAUBOG010000199.1:0-10948 GCA_036700105.1 Microcoleus occultus BM001215583 | reverse complement strand
CCAGCCCTCCCCTTGGAAAGGGGAGGGAGTAAGAAATTCACAAATGATGCGAGGATTGCTATATAACCCCGACTTCTTTAAGTGCTGTGGCGTTCGGAACCGCTGACATCTATTGAAAGCCTTGCGAAAAGAATTAATTGGATGTTTGAAAAACAATGCGTTAAAATGCCAAATATAACCAACCGGAAAAAACAGATGAATGCCACAGTATTAACCCCTACTCCGAATCCTTTAACCCAATTAACTTATCAAGTTCTAATTGAAAAGCACGATGAAGACCTCTACAGCGCAATAGTTTGGGAATTGCCAGAGTGCAGAAGCTCAGGATCTACTAAAGAAGAAGCTTTAAAAATTTTGCACCGATTGTTAACCGAGCGTCTAAAAAAAGTCGAAATAGTCTCTCTGACAGTAGACATTCCCCAAGCTGAAAATCCTTTAATGAAGTGGGCAGGAGCATTTAAAAACGATCCGCACTTTGATGAGATGCTAGAAGATATTGCAGAACTGCGCCGCGACAGGAATGCAGAAATGGCAGAATATTACGATCGACTAGATGAGGCAGAAGCCACTAATAAAGTTGAGGTGGAGGAAACAGCTAAGTGACTTTGTGGATATTTGATAGCGCTCTTTATTAGGAAAGTAAATGATGAATATTAACTCTCTAGCTGAACTAGAAAATTTAGAATTAACAATACAATCAGTTTTGGGAAACCTAAAACTGGGAGATGTCTTGCGTTCACTGTATCTACTTAAAAAAAGCTCTCCTAAACTGGAACCTTTTATGATTGGAGGGGTCGCTTTATTTGCAATTAGATTTTGTCCTCCCAGTAAAACATCTCAATTAATAAAACATTATGATATTCGTAATATAGTCAATATTTCTAATGAATACTACTTGGCTGAGCCTATAACTTTTGACAAGGATTTGCATCATAAATTCATTGATGAAAATCCCGTTTTTATGCTGTTAAGAATTGTTAGTAGTCAATTCCCTTTTAAACCTGGTCTTTTTAGTGAATTCTCACGCCCAGCGTTATTGTTCCATGAAATTCCACAACAATTAAAAAACCTTCCAGGTATTCCTAAATTTGATTTAGACAGTAAATTTCAGGCTATCACTGGAGTTTCTGTTATCGATTTTATAACCATAGGTTTTGTAATCTATTCTGAATGTAGTGGGAATTTTAGCGTCAGCCAAAATTACTTCAAGAAGATGCGGAAACAGGGAATTAATGTAAGCGACCAATCTCTCAGAGCAGTCCTCAATCAACTGATAGCAGATAAGTCGAAATTGGTTCAACTATATGAGAAGCGAAAAAATCGAGATAGGCGTTTCCGAATGTATGATTTTAATCCTCTGCTTTCCTATCCAATTATTAGACCTTGCCAAAACAAGCAATTTTCTACTCCAGACAAGGATTTTATTCATGCGCCTGTACCTGAGTTAGTCGCTTCAAGAATTTCAAGTGGAATTTTTTATCAAATGTTTAATACCTATGGTACTGAATTTTCTGAATATTTCGGCTTTGTTTTTGAACGGTATGTCGGTCTTGTGTTGGAAAAATGTTTGTTGTCGCAGCAGCTATTATCAGAGTCAGACATCCGAAACTTCTATCCGGCTAAAAAAGGGAAAGCTCCAGATTGGATTATAGTTGATGGCTCAACAGTGCTTTTATTTGAATGTAAAGCAACTCGTTTTTCTAGAGCTGCACAAGCAATAGCCAGTGAAGATTCAGTCAACAGTAGTCTAGCGCAAGTAAAGAAAGGCTTAAAGCAACTTGCTAGTTTCATATCTGCTTGTCAGGCTAAAATTTCTGAGCTTCAGAAGTTTCACCACTGTAGTACGTTTAAGCCAATTATTGTTTCACTAGAACCACTATTTCTGATTAATAGCGAATTCTTTCGAGAGTATATCAATACCCTATTAACTGCCGAAGGAGTAACTGGACTTGACTGGCAAATACTTTCGATTGATGAGCTAGAAGCTCTACAACCTCATATTGCTGCTGGTTTTAACTTGGCTCAGGTTTTAGATGAATTACGAAATAAATCATTCAATGATGTTCATGAAAATTTAATATCTCAAACTAACAGAAGTTTTGCTGATTCTTTTTTGTATGATAAGCAGGAAGAGCTTTATCAGCGTCTTGGCCTTCCTGAATAAAGCCGTCCAGGAAATAGAAAAGGTGATAAACAGCATTGATCGCAGGGCTCGCCACATAACAGCCCCAATGCACACCGAGCGTCGGAAGGTTATCTCGTGGAGGTTCGAGGATATCTGCGGCGGGTGATTGGGAACGTTATCTCACTTCGTTTCTGAGTAGGGACTGTACAGAGCAGAGATCGATCGCAGCAATTAGCTCGTGAAATTCTGTCTAAATGTTGCTTCGGCTCAGGTGCGATCGCCAAAGATAGATTATTGCTCCAATTTCAGACTGGAAACCGGATTTATGACCCAATGTCTGACAAATTGGACTTTTTACAGTAATCGATCGGGATCGATACCTTGCGATCGCAGCCTTCAATGATTTGTAAAGCCTAGAACGCCGACTTATTTTAGAAGCAGGCGTTCTAAAAGCATTGCCCAAAGAATTGGATGTTTGAAAAACAATGGGTTAAAATGCCAAATACAACCAACAAAAAAAAACAGATGAATTCCGCAGTATTAAATTCTAATCCGAATGGAAAAGTGACTATCGTCCGCACAGAAAGGGGGCTTACGATCGCCGGGACACGCATCACCCTTTATGATGTAATAGATCATCTCAAAGCCCAGTATCCCCCTAAATTCATTCGTGATGTGTTTAACCTTACGGATGAGCAGCTTGACGCGGCTCTTTCCTATATAGAAGCGCATCAGACAGACGTAGAAGCTGAGTATCAAGAAGTTTTGAAATCAGCCGAAGAAACTCGGCAGTATTGGGAAGAGCGCAACCGCGAACGCTTTGCTCGCATCGCTGCCACTCCCCCTAGCTCTGAATATGAAGCTGCGCGAGTCAAACTTCAGGAACGCAGAGCGCAGCGGGCAGCAGCAACAAAGCAATGATGATTCTGGCTGACTACAATTTGAATCGGCAAGCTCTCTTGATTTCTGGAAGTCTGGTGGCAGGAGGGTGGTTAGATATTGCTCCCATTCGGTTAGTGACATTTCAAGACATTGGCTTACCATCTAATAGCGACGATCGAGTTGTTTGGCGATTGGCTCAATCTAATCAAATGCTTTTATTGACAGCAAACCGCAATGCAAAGGGTGAAGATTCTCTGGAACAGGTGATGCGCGAAGAAAATGAGCCAACTTCATTTCCCATTATCACGATTGGCGATCCGGATCGGGTTAACGAATATGATTACCGAGAGCGTTGTGTTGAAAAGCTTGTAGAAATTGCGATCGATCTCCAATACTATATGGGAGCAGGTAGGTTATTTATTCCGTAAACATATCTATTAGACATCTCCAATAATTACTGTGGAACAGGCTTTCGGATTTGTTCAAAGCTTGCTATTCGGTCGATGTCTGTTAGAGGAAACAAAACAGCAGCACGATACGGATAGCGCGGATGCACGGATGATATTGCAAGCCCGATCGCAATACGCGGTAAAATATCACCAAATACTGATTTGGAGTTCATAGGTCAATGCGTATTGAACCTTACGAAGCTCATGAACTTGATGCAGTCATTCGTCTTTCGCTTCGAGCATGGGCTCCGGTCTTTGATTCGATTCAAAACGCGATGAACGCTGATGTCTACCGGGTATTCTATCCCGATAGTTGGCGTGTGAGCCAACAAAAGGCTGTCGAGGATGTCTGCGCTGCGGAGGACACAAATGTATGGGTGGCGATCGACGCAGGCGCTACTGCGGGCTTTGTAGCCGTAAAATTACACTCGGAGGACAGTATGGGTGAAATCTACATGGTGGCTGTCGATCCAGACTTTCAAGGTCAAGGAATTGGCACCGCTCTGATAGAATTCGCTCTGAATTGGATGAAAGATGCTGGGATGTCTGTGGCTATGGTTGAGACTGGAGGCGATCCCGGTCATGAAAGAGCGCGCCGTACCTACGAAAAGGTGGGCTTCGAGCTGTTTCCAGTCGCCAGATACTTCAAGAAGCTTTAGATCCGCAGGGATGGAAGACGAGCCAGAAACTGCGTAATTTGGTAAAATCCCTGGATTTTATGGAAGAACGAACCAAATCCGCCGCACCAGCCTGCAAGCCGGATGTCCGCCCCAGGAAGTGTGTTTACATTTCTTAATTGTTCTTAAACTAGAAAGGGTAAATCTAGTTTGCGATTTGAATTTATGTTGCTGACCGCCGATCAACGCACCAAGTTAGACGACACTGACGATACACAGTTCTATTCCTCTCCTCGGTTTGTGACTCATGTCGATGACGGATTCATCGAGCAACTAACCGATTTGTATCGGGAACGGCTGAAACCGAATACTCGGATTTTCGATATGATGAGCAGTTGGGTTTCTCATCTACCCGACGAGATGCAATTTGCCCATGTGGAAGGCCACGGATTAAATCAAGAAGAGTTGGCAAAAAATCGCCGCCTGAATCATTATTTCGTGCAGAATTTGAACGCAAATCCCAAATTGCCACTGCCGGATGCAGAGTTTGACGCGGTTGTCAACTGCGTTTCCGTACAGTATTTGCAGCACCCGGATGCGGTTTTTGCCGAGATTCACCGGATTTTAAAGCCGGGTGGAGTAGCAATTATCAGCTTTTCCAACCGGATGTTTTATCAAAAGGCGATCGCGGCTTGGCGGGAAGGTTCGGAGGGCGATCGGGTAAAATTGGTCAAGGGTTACTTTGATTCTGTCAAAGGAGCGAATATACCCGGATTCAGCCAGCCGGAAGTAATTGTTCGCAAGCCTAACTTGCCGAGTTTTATGCAAATGCTGCGAATAGGAAGCGGCGATCCGTTTTACGCGGTAGTTGCTTACCGCCAAAGTTAGGAGATTTTGGGAGTCAGGAATTTACGCACTCCAACCAAAGAAACCGGGTTTTTTACCGAATCTGCGGGTTACAACCTGTGTTTTTTCGTCCATCAAACCCGGTTTCACCAGCCCCCGCGCGTAAATCCTAAAAGTTTTACTCTTCTAGCCATTCTGCGTAACCGCAACCCAGCAAATGCTTTTTTAACTTGGCAATAGCTTTAGCATCCGGTGCATAAGTTGAACCGACGGAGTATACATCATTCAGCACAATAGAATAATCTTTGCCCGTTGAGTGTGCCATGACTTCTGCTAAATTGCGATCGGATATTTCATCGTAAAGCAGTGCCAAAAGCGGAAAATAATCTTCCTCTTTAATTCCATCAGGAAAAGCACGCTGAATCAGCTTGTAGGTACTCGACAAATAAGATGCAATAGGAACTTTTATTTTCATTGTTAATTTCCCGTTAAACGACATGGAGGGTGGACGTACACGCTGAAATCCACACTTTGACCGCTTATGGCCCTCACAGCTTTAGCATCTGCTGTCATGGTTGTGATGCCCAACTGGTCGCCTGTTCCCAAAATTATTATATCATTTGCGCCTAAGTTTCTAGTTGTCTGCAAGTTTAATGCTCTCTTCGAGGGATTGTCAGGAATGACAGCCACTCTCTGAAGGAAACGATTTGCTCTTCCTTGTTCCAATACACCTGCTATGCTTTGAACAATATTAGTAAATTCATTAAAAGCCGTCTGAGTCATCACCATTTGCTGTCCTTGTACGTATTGTCGTAACTGAGCGCGGACTGGGGAATTTTCAGAGATAAATGCAATTCCCGTGCTAGTATCTAGATTGAGCATTTAAATAAAAAATACAAAGTCATCACAATTGTACTGTGAAACCATATCAGCAAATAGCGATCGACGAATGCGGCGAGCCTCTAGTTCCCATTCCAACAGAACATTTTGCCTTTGAAATGCCGCACCCCTATCAAAAGTTGGGCGCTCCCTATCACAACAGCAAAGCAGATTCGCCTTACTATTTGCGCCGGGGAGTTGTTGATAGTTTGCTCGCCGCAAAAATCCAGTTACAGCAAAATTATCCGAATTGGAAAATTCTGATATTTGATGCTTATCGGCCGGTGGAAGTGCAGCAATTTATGGTGGATTATACTTTCACTCAAATTGCTCGCGCTCAAGGCTGCGAATTTCCGGTTTCCGAAGACAAACGCGAAGTGATTTTACAGCACGTATATCAATTTTGGGCTGTGCCCAGCACGGATCGCGCGATGCCTCCCCCTCACAGTACAGGTGCAGCTTTGGATGTAACTTTAGTAGATGAAAATAATCGCTCAATTGATATGGGTTCTGCGATTGATGAAATATCAGAACGTTCTTATCCCGATCATTTTTGTAATAGCAAGGAGCCGCAAAAACAGGAATATCACCGACGCAGGCAAATATTAAAAGATGCGATGATAGCTGCGGGTTTTCAGCAGCATCCTAATGAGTGGTGGCATTTTTGTCTCGGCGATCAGATGTGGGCTTGGCTGACAATTCAAAACAATAGCGATCGTCAATTTGTGGCCCGATACGGCCGCTATTAAAAGGGTACGTAATTAAATTTCGACTGGCGCAGTCGCAACAAAATCTAAACCGGGTTTATTGATAAAAAATCTCTGGTTTTAGGTGCGGGCTGCGACAATAAATCAAGGTGATGAGACTTTGTGCGTGCGGGACTGTAAAAGATCGATCGGCATAAATGATTGTATCACCATACACCCAGGCTATTGCCAGCGGGGTAGCGGTGCTTTAAAATTGACGAGAGCGAACAAGTGCAGGCAAATCGTGCCAGCACTGCAAACCCTAAAGGACAACTCAGAGTTCACCCAATGAAAGCACTCATCCTCTCTGGCGGCAAAGGAACACGCTTGCGTCCCCTCACCTATACGGGTGCTAAGCAGTTGGTTCCTGTGGCAAATAAGCCGATACTGTGGTACGGAATTGAAGGCATTGTGGCGGCTGGGATTACGGATATTGGGATTATTATCAGTCCCGAAACTGGCGAAGAGGTGAAGGTAAAAACAGGAGATGGATCTCGCTTCGGTGCAAAAATTACTTATATTTTGCAAGCAGAGCCGGCGGGACTCGCTCACGCGGTGAAAGTTGCCAGACCGTTTTTGGGCGATTCTCCGTTTATTATGTATTTAGGAGATAACTTAATTCAGAATGAGTTAGATCCGTTCTTAGAGACTTTTAACAAGCAAAAATTAGACGCTCTGATTTTGCTGCGTCCAGTTCCCAATCCTTCTGCTTTCGGTGTTGCAAAAGTTGATGAAAACGGGCGAGTTTTGCAGTTAGTAGAAAAGCCAAAAGTTCCGCCATCGAATTTAGCACTGGTGGGGATTTACTTTTTTGCTCCTACTATCCACGAGGCGATCGATCGAATTCAACCTTCGCCCCGGGGCGAACTGGAAATTACCGATGCCATCCAACAGCTCATCAATGACGAAAAACACGTAGAAGCCTGCAATTTAGAGGGTTGGTGGCTGGATACGGGGAAAAAAGACGATTTGCTGAGTGCAAACCAAATCATTTTAGATAGCTGTATCGTAGCTTCAACTGAGTTAAAAGTAGATGCCAAAAGTCAAATTATCGGGCGAGTGCAAATAGGCGAAGGAACAGAAGTAATCAATTCTACAGTTCGCGGGCCGGTGGTAATTGGGGAAAATTGCCGCATTGAAAATTGCTTTATCGGGCCTTACAGCAGTATTGCCGATCGCGTGACGATGATTGATGCTGATATCGAACACAGTGTAATATTGCAAGGGGCAAAAATAGTTGGCATTCACCAGCGAATTGTTGACAGCGTGATCGGACAGCGAGCTCAACTCACAATTGCGCCTGCTCGTCCAAAAGCTCTGCGGTTTATGATTGGTGATGACAGTCAAATTGAGTTAGCTTAAATTGAGATTTGCACCATTCTCGTAGGGGCAATTCACGGGATGGTGCGCAGTGCGCACTTTACATTCACGGGATGGTGCGCAGTGCGCACCCTATATTTAAAGGAGGCGGAAGATTGCAGTACGAAGAAATACCAACTCAACAAATTATAGATAAATTGCGGCAAACTTTGGAGCCGCGAATTGGTATTGCACAGCCGCCGCTGTCGGGAACACAAAATAGTACGATCGCCCAAAATGAAGATGACGAGGACATCGCCCTTCTGAAGACAGGCTTCGACATTTACAATGTTCCCATTACTTCTTATCAAAGGCGACTGGGTTCGGTAGTAATTGCAGTTAGAAAAATAGTCCGAAAATTGCTCAAACCCGTACTAGAACGTCAAGTAATTTACAATTTTGCTAATACCCGCGTCGTGCAAACATTGAGCACGCAATTGCAAAAATTGCAAGAAAATCAACAAACTATATTGAAAAAAATTGAATCGGAATTCAGCAGCCGATCGCCCGAAGTTGCAGCACAGCTTGAGATTCAACAAAAGGCGATCGCACATTTTCAGTCTGAAATAGAGCAAATTAAAGCGGTGCAGGAGCAACATACTGCTATTTTAGAGGAGATTACCGCTCAATTGCTCGATCGACCGCACTAAAACATCAAAAATGACCAGAAACAATTTGGTCACAAGCCCCGTATTTATTTGCGAGAGCAATGCTTCAATCAAAAATTGAAGATTATTCAATTCTTCAATCGAAAATCTAAAATCCAAAATCTAAAATCGAATGACTGCACTGCCAATATGCTCGTTAATTATAGTCAACTATAACGGTCTGCGCCACACCAAGGATTGCTTAAAATCTCTACAAAAACTTGCGTATCCCGAACAGCAGCTCGATTTAATTGTAATTGATAATTGTTCTCAAGACGATTCGGTGAATTGCCTGCGCGAACTGTTTCCGAAAGTTCGCATTTTTGTGAATACCGCGAACAACTTTGCGAAAGCCCTCAACCTCGGAATTCGAGAAGCAAAAGGGCAATATATCTGTTTTTTAAACAACGATGCAACCCTTGAGTGTCAATGGCTAGCAACATTAGTCAAACTGCTAGAAACCGATCCAGAAGTAGGTGCGGCTAGCGGCAAATTGCTGTTTAAAGACGGGCGAATTAACAGCGCGGGCATCCAGCAATTAGCTAATTTTTATTGGCGAGATGTCGGCTTTGGCGAGAAAGATTCGGGACAGTACGATGCAGAACGGGAAGTCGAAGGGCTTTGTTGGGCGGCGGTGCTTTTTCGCAGGGAATGTCTGGAAGATGTCGGGCCGATCGATGAAGATTTTGTGATGTATTTTGAGGATGTAGAGTTTGCGAAACGCTGCCAAAAACGCGGTTGGAAAATGCTTTATACTCCCGCAGCAATCGCGCATCACGAATATCGGGGTTCGAGTAAAGGCAGCAAACTTACAGAGTATTTCTGCAACCGCAATCGGTTTTTGTATTTGGCGAAACACGAACCTTTGCAATTAGTTAAAGCGATTCACACTTCGGATTTTTTTACTAACAAACAGTACGATTTGCTGTTCGAGAGTTTGTTTGTAGCGATTAAGAAGTTGCTGGATTATCAGAAACCGGAAATCATCGCAACAGTATTGCCGCAGTTGTCCGAAAAGTTGGCGGTGATTTACAGTCGGATGAAGGTCGATCGCATTTTACCTCGATTGCAGGTGGTTCGGGGCGATCGCAAAATGTCGATCGCAATTTACGATCACGGACTGCATTTCATCGGCGGCGGTCAAAAATACGTTGCTACCATCGCCTCGCTGCTGCAAAATGAATTTGACATTACTTTTATCGCCAACAAACCCGTTACTGTTTCCGACTTAGAATCGTGGTACGGACTCAACCTTTCAGGATGCAAAGTTAAAATTATTCCCTTGGCGTTTTACGAGAAACGCGGGATGCAGTGTATCGATTCCAGCATCATCACCGAGGATATGGAAAATCCCTTTGATGAAATTGCCAGAGAAAGCAAAAACTACGATATTTTTATCAACGCAAACCAACTGGAAAAAGTGAAGCCGCTGTCGCCAATTTCAGTATTTTTCTGTCACTTTCCCAATACATTTCGCAACCGCCACTTTGCTGTAGATGACTACACTTTCATGATTGCTAACAGTCAATTTACTGTCAAGTGGCTGGAAAAACGCTGGAACTTGCAGCCAACTTTTATGCTTTATCCGCCGGTGGAAATGGCAACAGTTAAAGTGCCGAAAGAAAACATCATTTTAGCTGTGGGACAGTTTGAAGCTGGGGGAACAAAAAAGCAAATCGAACTAATCAAAGCTTTTCGCAGTTTGCTAGCAGATTATCCTGCAGAACTTCCAGGATGGCGGCTAATTTTAGTTGGAAGCAGCGTTCCGAAAAATCCTTATTTAAAGACGGTTCAAAATCTTTTAAAGCAAGATTCGAGGGCGATCGAACTAAGAGTCAATGCTGAGTTGGATGAGGTAAAATCGCTTTATGCTAAATCCAGCATATTTTGGCACGCCTGCGGTTTGGGTGAAGTCAATCCTCAAAGGTTTGAGCATTTCGGGATGGCGACTGTGGAAGCAATGCAAAACTGTTGTGCTCCGATCGTCTTTGGCGGTGGCGGACAACCGGAAATTGTCGAACACGGGCGATCGGGCTTTTTGTTCAATACCGTTGAGGAACTTTGCCAGCATTCGCATCAGCTAATTGTGAATCCCGATTTGCTAGCAGAACTTCAAGCTGGTGCACAGCAGCGCAGTCAGAACTTTAGACTTGCACGTTTCGAGAAAAAAGTCAAGAGTTTTTTTGAGATTATTCACCGAGAATATGCTACAATTCGGCTGCCAAATCCTGCGGATGTAGCGAAAATGCTCGATCGAACTTAAAGGCTAATTAAATAGTCCGCCAGGGGTTAAAACCCCTGGCTCAAAGCTAAAGTCCTCTTGCATAGGACTAATATAAAAGTCGATTTTATACCATTTTTCTAAAATTGTGCAACACTCGAAGACCCCCCCTAGCCC
>JAUBOG010000198.1:0-11001 GCA_036700105.1 Microcoleus occultus BM001215583 | reverse complement strand
TTTGTCTATAACTGTACCACTTTGTCTATTTATTCGCTATCTAGGTACTCGCTCTTGCTTGAGAGTCTGCACAGTTGTTTTCTCATGGGGAGCCGATCGCACGCGCGAAAGAATTTTTACGCCTTGTACAATCGATCGATCTCGGTTAGAACTGAAATCTTGCACCATTCTCAACAACTGGCTGGAACCCTTGATTTTCGGTTGATGCGATCGCCAAAAACCTAGCTTTTATAAGCTTAACGATCTAAAGGGTTTTAATCCACTTTAAAAATTACTCAAACCTGCTATTCGTTGGATTCCGGGCGTTTGGAGTTTTTTTTCTGAATGAACTGTTCCAAATCGGCGATCGCATCTTCAAAATCCGACAAATTAATTTTCGCAGGTTTGGTTTTCTGCGGCGGACTCGAAGGCAAGGGCACAGGCGGTAGAGATTGAGGCTGCGCTGGTTGACTGCTGCTGCTTTCAATATAATCAAACAATTCATCAAGGGACTCAAAAAAAGCTTGAGCCGAGGCGCGGCGGGAATCTTTCAAATCGTCGTCATCTATCATAAGTTGCTCCACAGACAAAAATTCTCTGTTTCTCAGTTTATCTCTCTGTCACAATTCCATCAGCTACGGACAATTACCGTACTGCAAAAGTCAGGAGTGCTCGATTCAGCTAAAAAAGGTTGTGTAATTAAACCTAGTCTAGTCGAGAATAAGGGTACGGGACTGGCGCAACTATTGCTGCTGTTCGAGGGTTGCGACTGCCGCGCCTCGGCTTTGGGCGATCGCGGAAATACGCTGTTGAGTGCGTCCGGGACTAAGATTTTAAAGGCATTAGGAGATTTTAAGGTGACTCAGGGATTTGATTACGATTTAGCAATTATCGGCGCTGGCGTCGGCGGACACGGGGCGGCCATCCACGCCGTTAGCTGCGGGCTGAAAGTGGCAATTATCGAAGCGGGCGACATGGGCGGAACTTGCGTCAACCGCGGCTGCATTCCCTCGAAGGCGCTGCTGGCGGCTTCGGGACGGGTGCGGGATTTGCGGAATGCGCACCACCTCAAGACTTTGGGAATTCAGTTGGGAAGCGTGGAGTTCGATCGGGGGGCGATCGCGAATCACGCTAACACTATTGTCAGCAAACTGCGCGGCGACTTGACCAACAGCCTCAAGCGTTTGAATGTGGATACCATCCAAGGTTGGGGAAAAATTGCCGGTTCTCAAAAAATTGCGATCGAAACCGACAAAGGCGAGAAAACAATTACCGCCAAGGATATTATTCTCGCTCCCGGTTCAATTCCTTTCGTCCCTCCGGGGATAGAAATTGACGGCAAAACTGTATTTACCAGCGACGATGCTGTCAGATTGGAATCGCTACCGAAGTGGATTGCAATTATTGGCAGCGGCTATATCGGTTTGGAGTTTTCGGATATTTACACCGCCCTCGGCTGCGAAATCACGATGATTGAAGCTCTAGATCAGTTGATGCCGACTTTCGATCCAGATATTGCTAAGTTAGCAGAACGGGTGTTAATTGCACCCCGCGATATTGAAACAAAAGTCGGTGTTTTGGCGAAAAAGATTACTCCCGGTTCGCCGGTAATTATTGAATTAGCTGATTTCAAAACTAAGGAAATTGTCGAAGTTTTGGAAGTAGACGCTTGTTTGGTAGCGACTGGCCGAGTTCCTGTCAGCAAGAATTTGGGGTTAGAAACTGCGGGCGTGGAAACGGTGCGCGGTTATATCCCGGTCAACGATAAGATGCAGGTTTTGGCGGGTGGAGAACCTGTGAAGCATTTGTGGGCGATCGGCGATGTGAATGGCAAGATGATGTTAGCTCACTCTGCGTCTGCGCAGGGAATTGCGGCGGTGGAAAATATCTGCGGGCGCGATCGGGAAGTTGACTATTTGAGCATCCCGGCGGCGGCGTTTACTCACCCGGAAATTAGCTATGTGGGGATGACGGAACCGGCGGCGAAGGAGTTAGGAAAAACCGAAGGGTTTGAGGTAGCTTCTGTCAAGACTTATTTTAAGGGAAATTCTAAAGCAATTGCTGAAGGGGAAACCGACGGTACGGCTAAGGTGATTTACCGCAAAGATACGGGGGAATTGTTGGGAGTTCACATTTTCGGTTTGCACGCTTCGGATTTGATTCAAGAGGCGGCAAATGCGATCGCCCAGCGCGATTCTGTTAACAATTTAGCATTCCGAGTGCACACTCACCCGACGCTTTCGGAAGTGTTGGATGAGGCGTTTAAGCGGGCGGCTGGGACGGCGGGCGGTCATTAATCTGTAGGGGCGGAGTTCTTGTTTTACAGGACTTATGCACTCCGACCAAAAAAACCGGGTTTTTTAGCTAATCTGCGGGTTGGAACGAAATATTTTCGTAAAAAAACCCGGTTTCTAGCCCTCACGGGTATTCTGTTTTAGGGCGGCGGTAGAGTGCCGATCGCATTTTGGGCTAATTCGAGAAATTCTTCAGCTTGCGCGATCGATTCTGTGGCTTGATCGCTGGTAACGGCATCAAGTTCGCCGTAATCTCCAGCATTTCGCAATTCCTGAGCTCTGATGAGGTATTGGTGAAACTTAACAGAAACTCTTCCTGTACGAGCAAATTCTCGGCCAAAGGCGCTGATGACTGCGGAATGTTTGGAAAAAGATAGTCCTTCACCATCTAGAAATGCTTCAGCAATATAAAACATTGTGTAATAGGCGCGAGAAGCTGCATACTCAGGATATCCGCCATCCAACATCAATCTTGCTGCTGAAAGGCTTTGATCGGCTTTGAGGAGTAAGTTCAATTGAGCGGATGTCATATTAAAATTCCCTCTCGACGGATATTTCTCAGCAAAGGGCCTTGATAATTAGTAAACCGTTCTTCATTCATAAAGTGGCAGCTAATTACTACGTCATTTTGGAGCGACAAATCTGCTACAATCTGAAGTGTTCTATCAATTTCTTCGCCCGCTTGAACTGGCGCTTTGAGAACTACTAACACATCTATATCTGAATCGGGATGTGCATCGCCTCGCGCTTGGGAACCGTAGAGTACCATTTGGGTGAGGCGATCGTCGTAGAGTTGCTCGAAGTGCGATCGTAATTGCATCAGTATGTTCTTAAGTTTATCGTTAACGATCATATTTGTTGTAAGTGATTTAGCTGTTTCTTCTGGTGAAAGTCCGAGAAATTCTTCTGCTGTTCCGATAGTCCATCCTGCTGCTTCTAAGCGTTGGCGTTTAGCTGTATCCATAAAATACCTTCCCGATATCAATTTAAATTTTGTCGTATTTTTTCAAGCGCTTTTTACATTCTTAAGGGGTTCGCACTTTAAGCAGAATGCTGCAAATCTGGCTAAATTTTAGCAACAACAAAAGGGGATTCGATATCGATCGACCAGTTTTCATCAATAATTTTGAGATTGGTATCTAAAATCAGAGTCAGTTCGCCAATTTCATCATCGCCATCATCGCTAACCAGGTTGTTTTCGCCAGCCGATAAATCGGCTTTGAGTAAAAATTTAAGTTTAATCCAGTTAGAAGTGGAATGGTTGTTGATGATATTTGTCCCTATCGAGCGAGCGATTAAATCAGCACAGATGGGATGAATGAAAGCTATCTCTTCATAAAACTTATTACTATCCCAATAACCGCGTATTTTGTAATTGCAGGATTCTAGATGTTTCTCGATGAGGTTATTCAGGGCGATCGGTGCTAATAGTTTAGCAAGTTCATCCCAAATTTGGTAATTTGTCAAAGTTACTGCATTCATTAGCTTAATTCTCCCTTAATGACTGGTCTTGACACCTGAAAAATGTAAAACTCCCTCAATAAACTTTGCATGATAGCGGTAATCTCCGCCTTCTCCTAACACCTTAGATTTGAGATCGTATCCTTCTTCTTCTGAAGGAATAAGACCGATACTACCATCGGGCGGTACTCTACCATTTTGAATGGCTTTAAGATGTTTATTGTTTTGATCGTATCTCTTGCCGAGGCGGATTTGCTTTTTGCTAAAAGATACTAGCATATCAGCCAGCGTTTGATATATGATGTCTGGCTGAATATCCGCCCAGTTATTGGGTAGAGATTCCATTTGGCTGTCTGCGATCGGGATTCTTTCATTATACCAAATATCGCACTCAGATTTTCTCCTACTGGCTATAGCTTGTCTTATGAATGGTTTTGAAAGCGGTAAAAATCTCCTAGGCTGTTGGAGAAACAAAATGAGTGATACTCAAAAAAATAGCGATCGCACCTCAACAATAGAAGGGCGATCGCTCTTTCAGCAGCTAAGTCAATTTTCACTCGCCTTTGAGTAGGTGATAAGCACCTAAACCAATTGCTATACCTAATACTGCGGGAGCAGCAACAGCCGCAGCAACAGCAGCACTACCACCAACTGTAACAGCAGCAATACCTCCGCCAACACCTCCAATTGTTGATGCAACTTGTCCTGCTATTCTTCCATTTTTTCGTGCTTCACGTTCGCGTTCAGTCAAAGTTTCATCATCTTCAAGTATCTTGCCAACTATGAAATCAGCAGCTAATCCACTGGCTATGCCACCCACACCTACAATACCAGCAGCCGCTTTACCCGCTACAGCAGGCGCTTGTTTCAGCCCTACATTGATGAGAACTTTAGAAATAGGGTCAGCAGATTTAATAGCAGCTTCAGTGGCGATTTTAGTTGCAAACTTGGTTCCTGCGCCAATAGCGCTTCCTTGAACTAAACCAGCAACTCCACCTTGAGCTTGTGCGACTTGTTCACTCTTATATTTTCCTGTTTTGCACCAATAAGCAAAATGCTCGCAATTATTGCTGAAAAGGTCATATCCTTTTTCGGCTAACCTGCCCTTTGCTCGTCTGACTACTGCATCATCTGAATAACATTTTCCATACTCTTTGACATTAATTTTGTTTCCTGATGCAAACTCATTCTTAGAAATACGACAAATTATTCCACCTTGACTTTTTCCAAAATGAATAACACTGTCGTCGCCACAGTCGATACCGTGATGAGTGTGTGGAAGCTGTTGAATATAAATATGATCGCCTTTTGCCATAGTTTGTAACCAGGTGAGGTTAAATAAGTATTTAATATCACAGATGACCTGGCTTAGTCAATACGGGAAAACACTTAGATGCTCTGCAAAAATTTAAAATAGTGGCAACAATCATTCAAGATTTATTAAACGGCAGCCTAGCGGTTTTTTTGATAGAATATCCAATTATCTCGATCGCAATTTTTGAAAGTTATGCAATCCTTGGGACGGCGTTCATTAGTTGAAAAAATCCAGTCAGGCGATTCCCTACGGGATAGCTACGCTTCACGCACATTTTTTACCCTTGCACCCGTACTAAAAGAGTATGTCAAAACTAACTATTCCTCAACATAGAAAAAGAAGCCCGATCGTCTTTATAATATTCTTAGTATTGGCAAGCCAAAAACCATGTCACTCACACAAACCCAAGTAACCTATACTGAAGCTCAGGCCAATCTCGACGAACTCTGCGAACAAGTCATAAACGATCGCGATACCATCATTATCACCCGCAAAGACGGCGAAAACGTAGCCTTAATTGCCGCTGACGAGTTGGCAAGCTTAATAGAGACAGTCTACCTGCTGCGATCGCCCAAAAACGCCGATCGCTTGTTAAGTGCCTGAAACAGGCAAAAGCCCGATCGCCTTTATAATATCTTTATCAAATTCAATCTAATTTGTCAATCCATCGCTAAATGCACGTTATCAGTCGCAAAAAATTAAGAGACTACTGCCAAAATCATGCTGATTCCTGCGAAGCCCTCGATGATTGGTACAAGATTGCTAGTCAAGCCAACTGGACTAAACTTATTGAAGTTCAAACTATTTATCCTCAAGCTGAAGCAGTTGGAAATTTTACAATTTTCAATATCAAAGGAAATAAATATCGCTTAATCGTAAGTCTTAACTATCAAAAGCAGATTGTTTATATCAAGTACATTTTGACTCATGCAGAATATGACAAAGACAACTGGAAAAACGACCCTTACTTTTGACTCCGACAGGTACAGCAGATTGCTATCTCAATATCAACCACGAATCATCAAAAATGAAGATGAAAACGAGATATTTTTGGAAATTGTTGAAAGCTTGCTCTCTCGGAACAATCTAACTCCGGAAGAAGATACCCTGCTAGAACTATTAGTCAAACTAATTGAGGATTTTGAAGAAACTCACTATCAACTGAATGCTTCGACTCCCCACTCAAGACTTCTTCATTTGATGGATGCTAGAAATTTAGAACCAGCGGATTTAGTAGGAATCCTGGGTACAATTGAGATAGTAACTCAAATCATTAATAACCAGCTAGAAATTACCAAAAAACAAGCTGAGGATTTGGGAATTTTTTTTCATGCCAATCCGAGTTTGTTTTTGTTCAATTAATCCTAATAGAGACTTCTATTATATAATAGATTGAAACTTGTCGCGATCGCCCTTTATTCCCTTTATCCCCCTACTATGCTTCAAATCCGCCGCCGTCCCCCCAGCACCTCCGTCTCCGTACTCTACCTCAGCTACCAAATCGCCGTACCCGACGCCGAACCCCGGCACATCCTCGAAGAAATCGTCTGGCAAAAAGAAGTAGAAGTTGCCCAAAAGCGCGATCGCACTCCCTTATCCGAACTTCACAAAAAACTCCCCTTCGCACCAAAAACCCGCGACTTTCTTGCCGCCCTTAAAAACGGCAAAACCAAACCAGCAATCATCGCCGAAGTTAAAAAAGCTTCCCCCAGCAAAGGCGTAATTCGCGAAGATTTCGATCCAGTTGCGATCGCCAAATCTTACCAAGAAAACGGCGCTAGCTGCATCTCCGTACTCACCGATGAAAAGTTCTTTCAAGGCAGCTTTGAAAACCTCGCTAAAATCCGTGCAGCAGTCGAATTACCCCTGCTTTGCAAAGAGTTTATTATCTATCCCTACCAAATCTATCTCGCCCGCATTCACGGTGCAGATGCCGTACTTTTAATCGCCGCCATTCTGTCAGATAAAGACTTACAGTATTTTGTGAAAATTGTCAAGACTTTGGGCATGACTGCTTTGATCGAAGTTCACACTCAAGAAGAACTCGATCGAGTATTAACCCTCGAAGGCGTCAACTTAATCGGCATCAACAACCGCAACCTCGAAAACTTTTCCGTCAGCCTAGAAACCACCAGTCAACTATTAGCAGAACGCTTGCCCCAAATCATCGCCAAAAACATCCTCACAGTCAGCGAATCGGGACTGCACACCCCCGCTGACCTCGCCAAAGTTGCGATCGCCGGTGCCGAAGCCGTCCTCATCGGCGAATCCCTGGTCAAACAGATCGATCCAGGCGCAGCTTTGGCCTGCCTTGCCGCCGACATCGCCACTCCCAGCCCGGGCCTTTGAAAGGTGAGAGCGCTTGACAAATAGCCCTGAATTCTGATAAAAATTGATACAGCAGGCAAATAAATGAGAATTTATGCCTGGGTTCGACTCAGGCGCTGAAAGAAAAAATAGCACTCGCAGCTACATCGCATAGAAATATCTTGCAGCAAAGCAATTAAATCTATTCTTTGAGCCAGTCGATCGCCAAATTTAGCGCCTCAAACCACCCAGCCCCGACTATTTAATCGGCAAAGTAGGGGTTTTTGGACTGTTAGAAAATACATCAAAAATCGGGCATCTAATGTTCACCTGTGATGCCTCATGCAATTGCAATGGGGTGTCGGTTCGCTGAGGTATGTTAGCTTTCATGGAGCCAATCCCCCTTCCGTCGTACATTCACTACGAATTGCTACTTCAATTGTTAGAACGCAAAACGATGTTTGCTGTCAGTCCGCAATCGGCGCAGCACCAACAAGTTCACCAACTGATTATTACACTGCGCAAAGCCCTGGCGATTCAAAAGCAATTAGAACAAAGCTGCGAGCGATCGAACTTAGCAGTAGAACACCGCTGGTCTCTCAACGAGACTAATCATAGAGAAATTAAAAATTAAAAAACTTAGAGTGCGGACTTGGCAATTGAGCTTTTTGATTTATTCTATATAACTCCCATAGAAAAAGTTAGGACAATATCATGGACAACAAATCAATGCTGATGATTCCCGGGCCGACACCGGTGCCGGAAGCCGCATTGCTGGCGATGGCAAAACACCCGATGGGCCACCGCAGCAAGGAGTTTGATGCGATTTTTGCCGAATGTACCGAAAACCTGAAATGGTTGCACCAAACCAGCAGCGACGTACTGAGTTTGACGGTTTCCGGTACCGGCGCGATGGAAGCTGGGATAATTAATTTCTTGAGTGCGGGCGATCGAGTTTTAGTCGGCACCAACGGTAAATTTGGCGAACGCTGGGCCGAAGTAGCCGAAGCTTACGGCTTGAATGTCGAAATTGTCAAAGCTGAGTGGGGACAAGCTTTAGATCCGGAAAACTTCCGCGAAAAACTCGAAGCAGATACAGAGAAACAAATCAAAGCTGTCATCATCACGCACTCGGAAACTTCCACAGGCGTGCTCAACGACCTCGAAACCATCAACCGCCACGTTAAAGCCCACGGTGAAGCTTTAATTATGGTGGATGCTGTCACCAGTTTAGGTGCTGCAAACCTGCCGATGGATGCTTGGGGAATCGATGTGATTGCTTCCGGTTCTCAGAAAGCTTACATGATTCCCCCGGGTTTGGGTTTTGTCGCCGTCAGTCCCAAAGCTTGGGAAGCTTACAAAACTGCGAAATTGCCCCGCTATTACTTGGATTTGGGCAAATACCGCAAAGAAGCTGCCAAAAATACAACTCCTTTTACTCCACCGGTCAATATGTTTTTTGGACTGCAAGTAACTTTGCAGATGATGAAAGCTGAAGGATTGGAAAATGTATTCGCGCGGCACAAACGGTTGATGATGACTGCGCGCGCGGCCGTACAAGCTTTGGGTTTGCCGTTATTTGCCGCCGATAAGGCCGCCAGCCCCGCGATTACGTCTGTCATGCCGCCAGCCGAAGTAGATGCTCAAAAAGTGCGGACTTTGATGAGAAAGAGATTTGATATTTCACTAGCCGACGGACAAGACCATTTGAAAGGTAAAATCTTCCGAATCGGTCATTTGGGCTTTGTGTGCGATCGCGATATTCTAGCAGCTATTTCTTCTTTAGAAGTGGTGTTGCGAGAAATGGGTTACGAAGGCTTTACTCCCGGTGCCGGCGTCGCCGCCGCTGCTAAACTTTTGGCTGAATCTTAATCTCAGTTATTAAAGGATTTGGGATTTGGGATTTTATCTGAAAATATAAAATCTCAAATCCATTTAATATGCCGTAGCCAACCAATCAAAGATTTTATCCAACTGTTCTAGCGTCACTAAACCGTACTGCCACAGTACCATCGGCAAGGAGTTCGGGTCGCGATCGCGCTGCCGCTGTTCGTTACCGCCGACGCGTTCGGCGACATCAATTGAGGCGCGGGAGATTGCCAAATCTTCTTGTAAAAATCGAATGAGTCGAGTATAAGTAGCGGGTGCCATGAATTTTTCCTCCAAGTGTAGGACACCATTTTCTGATGCGAACCTGATGTTTTAGATTAGTAATAAGCCAGTTTTAAATCTGTCTTGGAACCGTTGATATCTGTTAAAACAGTATTGGCCGTTGAAAATGCGAAATTTGTTTTTGAGTGCTACTCTAAAGCCAACCTTTCCAAAAAATGAAAGGTTTGGGATTTTTTTCGCGATCGAATTGAAGAATGTGCGATCGAACCTAAACTGAATACCTCGGTGTCTTTGCAGCGCGAATGTGAATAAATTCTGCTACTTAAAACTACTAAACCAGGTTCAGAGTTTAACTTCATCTACCAAAATGCAGAATCCGCAAATCTACTTCGGCAATCTCGGTGAGATATTTCGATCGAACTGAGGTCTTGCTACCAGAAGTTAACTCTGCCAATTAAATTGGCTCGCAGCATCTTACTTCCGATAGGTTTAGTAGATGAAGCTCGATCGCCAGAAGTTCCAGAGAATTTCTTTTTCTGCTGTTAGCCCTTGAGGCTGACCACCGTCTCTCAGGATGGGTAACAAGTCCCTGACTCATCTCATACCTGCGACCAATAATCTACAGCTTCCACCAACAAGCTCAACCCCAGACTGACTGAGACTGACATCGTACCAAATCTTTTGGCGTTTGTGCTGGCTCGTCCATTAATATTTTAACGGATTTTATCAATTTTTGTAAAGTTTCTAAATTTTCTCTAATTTTCCGAAGCCGAACTCAGCCGGAGCACGAGAGGGGGAGTGACCTCAGAAAGCCGGTTTCTGCGAAATTTGGTGTTGATTGACCGGAAATATCGGAAGAAACCAGGTTTCTAGTCCCGATGCGTCAGCGCTGAAACTGTCATAATTGTGGCTGGAAAAACTCGATCGCAATTCGATCGCCCACCTTGACACCGAGTTCAGCAGCCCGCCCGCCCCGGAGTTCGATGACTCGATCGACAGCAGTATCGGGCCCGTAGGTGGGACAAGGATCGGCAGTACAGGGAGGTGCGGAAACTTCGATCGCCTCAACCACGCCATCCCGCAGAAAAATCATATCCAGAGAAATCTGGCAATTTTTCATCCAAAAATTGACCCGCCGCGCCGGTTTAAACTCAAACAGCATTCCCCTGTCATCCGCCAAAGAAGTTCTGTACATTAAACCCATAGCCTGCTGTTCCGGGGTTTTAGCGACTTCGAGTTCGATGGCGCGATCGGCTATCCGAGCTCTAGCAGAAATCGGCAAAACTTGACCTTGCGAGGCCGCCAATGCAGACTGCGAGGCCAAAGTACCCGCAGCACCGGCATCCGCCCCTGGTAAACTCGGCGAACATCCCAGCAAAAATAGAATTACCCCAATACTCAGCAAATTAGCGAAATAACTCATAATGATTTTAGATTTTAAATTTTAGATTGGGAATTGGGAATTGGAAGTTAAAACACAATACGCTTGGGCCCGTGGAAAATTGTAGCGAAAATGTTGGGCGGAGTGAAACG
>JAUBOG010000197.1:0-11117 GCA_036700105.1 Microcoleus occultus BM001215583 | reverse complement strand
GGAAAAAGAAGCCTGCGGTCTAACTGTACCCAGTTGACCGTCAGGTTAGTTCACAAGAGTTGGGTTTCGCTCTCGCGTCAACCCAACCTACACTATCTAATTTGTTTGCAGTTGACGAAAGTCATGTCAAAGTCATTCCCGTTGATTATCAATAAATTAAATATCCAACAAATAGGAATACCAGCTTTAGTTAGTTTGGCAAGCCAGCAAGAAAAATCTGCTCGGCCGTTAATTTCAACTCTGGAAAAGCCAGCGACTCAACTATATCATTTCCCCGAAACTGGCTGATTTGATATTCCCCGTCAACTAACTGGTAAACCGAGATAGTAGATTGTTTCGGATTGCCAATGAAGCGTCTGCCGCCCAAAGCAGCATAATCCACAACCCAATATTCCGAGATACCCAATCTTTCATAATCAGCTACTTTAACCAGGTAATCATCTTGCCAGTTTGTACTGACGACTTCTACAGCCAGTCGCACCGAACACCCCATCGTGATGACGGATTCTTTTTTCCAGCGCGGTTCGTTTGCAAGTGCGGTTCTGTCTAGGACTATTAAGTCTGGTTGATAACCTGCTTCGTCACGGGAAAGCTTGAGTAAGCAGTCACCAGGGATTGAGTAGGGTAATTGCAGTCGTCTGATTTCAAAATTGATTTCACTGGAAAGAAAACCCGTAACTTCCGAATGGTCGCCGGTTCCTAAAGGCATTTCAACAATTACTCCATTGTGCAGTTCGTACTTGTGGACCGAGTTCTCTGGATACCAAGCAACGAACTCATCAAACGTGATTGTTTTCGATATGGTTTGGATCATGTTGCGGTTTCCTCTGTCTGGTGATTAGTATGCGAAAAGCTAGAAGATTACACAAGAACTGCTGGTAACGATACCAGTAATCCTTGACAAATTGGACTGTAGCTGATATAAGTTCGATCGCCCGTCCCGACAAAAAAGCACTTTGTACAAAACCCAGATTTGTCAAAAAATCGGTCTCCTTTTGTACCCGATTTGATATTCTTTTAATACCCGATCGCCCCAATCATTCTAATTCGGCTCAGTTGGAGGCAGACCGGCTCGAAAAATCACCTCGGCCGTCAACCTCAACTCTGGGAAAGCCAGCGACTCAACTGTGTCATCGCCCTTAAAGTGTTTTACCTGATACTCGCCGTCAACCAACTGGCAAACCGATAGTGTGGGTTGTTTGGGAGTACCGATGAACTTGCGGCCGCCCAAACCGAGGTAGTCTACAATCCAGTATTCGGGGATGCCCATTTCTTCGTAGTCGGCGAATTTGAGATGGTAATCGTCCCGCCAGTTCGTGCTGACGACCTCTACAGCCAGCCGCACCGAAGACCCCATCGTGATGACGGATTCCCTATCCCAGCGCGGTTCTCTTGTGAGAGCTGCTTCGTCTAGGACAACTGCGTCTGGCAGGTAGCCCGCCTCGTTGCGGACGGGTTTGAGCAGGCAGTCGCCGGGGATAAAGCAAGGCAATTTCAGTCGCCTGATTTCTGCGCTGATTTCGTCCCTGGTTAAACCTATAACGCGGGAATGGCGGCCGGTTCCTAAAGGCATTTCAACAATTACTCCATTGTGTAGTTCGTACTTATGGACAGAGTTCTCTGGATACCAAGCAACGAACTCATCAAACGTGATTGTTTTCGATATGGTTTGGATCATGTTGTGGTTTCCTCTGTCTGGTGATTAGTATGCGGAAAGCTCAAAGATGGCACAAGGACTTTCCGTAAAATACGGAAAATCCTTGACATAGGAAGTGAAGTTTGGTATAATGCTGCGTCCATAATATCAAAATACCGATCGCGCCGATCGACTGAATCTGAAATTAGTATCTGGGCGATCGACCTCAAGATATCAAATGGGTTCTATAATATTGATTTTATCGTAGCTTTTAAATTAGGCTGGAAACACCAAAGACAAATCCAGAGACAAATCTGGAAAACCCGGAATTGCAACAGTCTCATCGGGCAGAACTATTCGTTTGGAGCGATAATTGAAATCCCCTTGTCTTTCTTGATAAGGTTCGCTGTGTATTTCCAGTTGACTGCCGACTAAATTAAATATCCAATAATTAGCAATCCCAGCTTCAGCATAGAGAGATAGCTTCGTTTCGCGATCGTACTTTAAAGTAGAATCGGAAACCTCAATTGCCAACAAAATATCCGCAGGTTCCGGGTGAGAATCTAAATAATTATCGGCTCGATTTCTGGCAATAACCACATCAGGTTCTGGTTCGCTATCAGTAGCAGACAAAATAATTGGTTCTTGTACGCGCACGCGAGCACGTCTTGCCAGTAAAAGGATTAATTCTTCAACTAAAAGACTGTTGCAAAAAGAGTGAAGCCTACCTTTAGCAGCCATATTGATAAGTTCTCCGCGAATCAATTCAACTCGCTCATGGTGGCGGAAAAATCCCATTTCTCCTAAACGGTGATATTCTGCGATCGAGAATCTTTTTGCAGTGACAGCGTTCATCGCTTTGCTTACCTACAGGTGCTAAAAGTACGCAATTCAATCAAATTTATACCCCCAAACTTCTACCCAACTTATACTCTTTGATTCGAGAATACATCAAGCCAGATTTGCTTCGCCCGAAAGCACTTGAACAGCAGATGCAGCAGGTAATTGCTCGTAAGAGTTTGCGCCCAAACCATTAACTTGACGCATCAAAGTGCCCATTTCCAAAGCACTCATCGCATAATTCCAGCCCAAATTGCTCTTAATTCCCGCCCTTTCCAAAGCTTGCTGCATCGTGTCAGTCGTCACCACCCCAAAAATCACCGGCACCCCGCTTTGAAAAGCCGCCGCTGCA
Organism: Microcoleus occultus BM001215583; assembly: GCA_036700105.1. Classification (GTDB taxonomy): domain Bacteria; phylum Cyanobacteriota; class Cyanobacteriia; order Cyanobacteriales; family Microcoleaceae; genus Microcoleus. The sequence continues at coordinate 8,289 of JAUBOG010000197.1, read as the reverse complement.
ATTCCCTTAGAAACTTCACCGGCTACAAAATCGAAATGAGGAGTTTGGCCCCGAATTACCGCACCCAGACAGATTACTGCATCGTAGCGGCGAGAAAGAGCAGCTTGGCGCGCCACCAAAGGAATTTCAAAACATCCCGGAACCCAATAAAAATCAACTTGATTACCGTGAGGATTGATATCAACGCCGTGGCGCTTCAAACAATCTTGACATCCTTCCAAAAGTTTGTTAACAATCATATCGTTAAAACGACCGATAACAATAGCAAACCGCAAAGATTCAGTTTGAGTAAAAGTTCCCTCGAAAACAGTCATAGTGTTCTAGTTTAGATTTTAGGTTTTAGATTTTAGATTTTTGTTGGCAAGAAGGCAAAAGTCAGAAAGCAGAAACATTTCATCTGAATCAAAGAGTGCAAAAACATACAGGCTCGCGCGGCAACATAAAATTACTAGCTTCTACCAAATGCCGAATGCCTTTTAATCGCTGGCGAATGCCTTCTTCCTTCTACCTTTTACCTTCTTTATCCGATAGTGTTGAGCGAGTTTAAACCACCAAAAAGTTCAAAACACCCACTGCAATAACCAGTAAGAACCAGAGACCGGAGCCCACAAAAATCAAGGATTTAGACTGATTCCAGTTTTGGGGAGAGGCATAAGCAACCGGGACGCCAATCACCATCACAAAAGACAGCAGTACCAGACCGAGCAAAACAATTTGAAACAGAATTGATAACATCTTTTCTCCTTTCGATATAACCGTGCGTTGTTGAGAAATAGTTTCCCAGAACCAGAAAAACTTGCGGAATTGTAGTTTTAGACCCGCCCAAAAAGGGATGCAAGCCCCCCACAGGTGGATCGATCCGCCCAAAATTTTAGATCGAAGTTCAAACTCCCAGATCGATCGGGAGAGTAAATCTAAAATCTAAAATCGACTGACAGTATCCCGATCGACATATCGAGAGATTGTCGGTGGATTGATGCGAAAGAACCCGTGCCACTTCGGGCGTTGCGCTTTCCAGGCGCCAGCGGCAATGCGAGATTTTCATCAATTTTATCATTGTTCGCTGCAGCGCAGAAAACTGGAAAGGTTAAGTTAAAGCCCGATCGCCCGGTGTCAGAGCGCCAGAAATTGCTACTGTGTGAGTTATGAGATGCGGGATTTTTGGCTATGGACTTAGTTTTGTGCCACACAACAGCAGATTTTGACGCCTTGGGAGCAGCCGTGGGACTTTGCGTGCTGCTACCGGGGTGCAGGATCGTGCTCTGCGGCGGGTGTCACCCGACGGTGCGGGATTTCTTGGCGCTGCACCGCGACGAGTACCCGCTGATCGAACGCCGATCGGTCAACCCGCAGCAAATTCGATCGATTAGTATAGTTGATGCCTCGGGGCGCGATCGTTTGGGAAAAGCCGCCGAATGGCTCGATTTGCCGCATTTGAGCTCCATTGCTGTTTTCGACCACCACCTGCAGGCCGATTCGGACATCCCCGCAACTGTCACCCAAATCGAAGCAGTCGGCGCCACCACTACATTAATTGTCGAAAAGCTCAGAGAAAAGAGCGATCCAGAATTTCGCCTTCAGCCTTCAGAAGCAACAGTCATGGCCCTCGGCATCCACGTCGATACGGGTTCCCTCACCTTTGAAGGCGCAACGGCGCGAGATGCAATCGCTTTGGCGTGGCTGATGGAACAGGGAGCGAGTTTGGGGGTCATCGCTGAATATGCAGAACCCGGTTTGTCTGCTCAATTGCAGGATTTGCTCAAAGAAGCGCTCAATAATCTGCGATCGGAAACTTTGCACGGTTATACAGTAGCTTGGGTGCTGCTATCTACAGAAGCCTACGTGCCCGGACTTTCTGCGCTGGCTTCCCGCTTGCTCGATTTGACTGAAACCGATGCTCTGCTCTTAGGCAATGTTTATCAATTTAGCGAAAACGACAACAGCCGCAGCATTTCTGAATCGCCAGTTTCCAACCGCTTAAGTATTATCGGCCGATCGCGCATTGAAGGCACAAACCTCAGCGAATTGTTCAAACCCCTCGGGGGCGGAGGCCACGCCCGCGCCGCTTCCCTCGCTACCCGCGATGTTGACCCAGAACAGACTTTAAATCAGCTAGCTGACGCCCTCAAAGCTCAAATCCCCCACCCCCCGACAGCCCGCGAGTTAATGTCGTCTCCAGTGCGGAGCATTCGCCCGGAAACCCCGGTGGGAGAAGCTCACCGCATCCTCCTGCGTTACGGGCATTCGGGGCTGTCTGTGGTCGATGCGGGCGATCGGCTCGCGGGAATTATCTCGCGCCGCGACATTGACATCGCCCTGCACCACGGCTTCAGTCACGCGCCAGTCAAGGGTTACATGACTCCGCAGCTCAAAACGATCGCCCCGGATACCTTGCTGCCAGAAATCGAAGCTTTAATGGTGACATACGATATCGGGCGCTTGCCGGTATTGGAAAACAATCAACTGGTGGGAATTGTGACTCGCACTGACGTATTGCGGGAATTGCACCAGCAAAAAGCGCGAGACAGGGGAAGCAATTCTCAATTGTCCGATTATCCCGTATCTGAGTCGGTCGAACAGTTGCTGCGATCGGGAATTAGTGCCGAATTGTGGCAATTATTGTCGATCGCAGCCAATATTGCACGAGAGCGCGGCTGGCAACTTTATATTGTCGGCGGCGCAGTCCGGGATTTACTGTTAGCGGCGGATGATACCAAGGGCGGGCAAGATGCCCGCCCCACAACCGCATTCAACTCTTGTGAAACAGGCATCTTGCCTGTTGCTGATACCGCCAAAAATCAGTTAGCTCCGAATGATAAACTGGCGCTAACTGATATCGATTTAGTAGTTGATGGAAACTGCGGTTCCGGCGATTCCGGTGCAGGTGTCGAGTTGGCCTCCGAACTGCAAAAACTTTACCCAGACTCGCGTTTGGACGTTCACGGTCAATTTCAAACCGCCGCGCTTTTGTGGCACAAAGACTCTGCTTTCGGTGCGCTGTGGCTGGATATCGCTACTGCTCGCACTGAATTTTATCCTTATCCGGCTGCAAATCCTGAAGTTGAGGCGAGTTCGATCCGTCAAGATTTGTACCGCAGAGATTTTACAATTAATGCGCTGGCTGTGCGGTTGGGTGTTAAGAGCAGCGGCGAATTGTTAGATTTTTTTGGCGGTTTGCAAGATTTGGAAGCGCGGCAAATTCGAGTTTTGCACGCTAACAGTTTTATCGAAGATCCGACGCGAATTTATCGCGCTGTGCGGTTTGCGGTGCGGCTGGGATTTGCGATCGAGCCGAATACTGAAGGATATATCCGCCATGCTGTCGAAAGCGGGATTTATTACCGCATTCAGGGGGAAAACGGCCGAGTTCCAGCTTTGGAAACTCGCCTCAAAAGCGAATTGAAATATATTTTGCAAGCTCCTTACTGGAAAGTTGCTTTGCAAATGTTGGGAGATTTGCAGGCTTTGCGCTGCATTCATCCTACTTTGGAGTTGGATCGCGAGTTGTGGCGGCAATTGCGTTTGCTCGATCGGTGTTTGAACGGAAGGAAGTTCGGCAACGAGCACTGTACGGGATTTAACGGATTGATAGTGAAGGAAAAAACTATTAGCAATTCCCAATCCCCAATTCCCGATGCGCGATGCCCAATTATCAATATTCCAGATTGGCTGATGCGGCTGGAAGTTTCGATCGCTTATTTAGCGCCGGAATATCGCGCTAAGGTGGCTGCAAATCTTCAGTTACCAGCAGATAGCATTAAGCGGCTGCAACATTTGGAAGCCGGAAAAAACCAGCTAGCAGAAAATTTGCCGAAGTGCGATTTGCCGAGTAAATTGGTGTTTCTGTTGAGGAATTACGAGTTGCCGCTGTTAATTGCGATCGCCCTGCAAAGTCCGCCCCGCGCCCGCCGCCAAATTTGGGAATATCTCACCAAGCTGGCAAATGTCGAGCCGCCTTTGAACGGCAACGATTTGAAGGCTTTGGGTTACAAGCCCGGGCCAGGGTTTAAACGGATGTTGGATGATTTGTTGGCGGCGGCTTTGGATGGCCATTTGGGCGATCGGGCTGCTGCTATTTCTTTTTTAGCACAACGTTATCCTCAAGGTTAAGTTGCTGCACATTTAAACTTTGATGTCAAATTTGATTTCATTCAAGATATGCTCAGCGCCTAAAATTATCATCAGATACTTTCTGGGTAGTCATAACCAAGCTCTATCGCCAAAGGATTTACGACACTATTTAATCTTTTTAGTTCTCCCGGCGGTGCTACACGCTTTGTGCTGTATATAACTTTTTCAAGGGTGCTTTTATTGAGCTTGAGTTCCAAAAACTTTTCTAAAGCAGAAAAATCAAATTTTTCATCGCATAAATCTTCATACTTGATTAGCATCCCATCTACTTTATGGCTATCTGTGATGTATCCTTGAAGTAATGTTTTCCAGTGCAAACCAAATTGCTCTGGTGTGTATACAGGCTCGTTCGGCCATTTTTTGTACCAGTAAAGTCCCTGATAGGAAGCATAAGCATTGTAAGGATTCCTATATAAAAAAAGAAATTTTGCCCGGGGAAACAGCCATTTTAGGTAAATAGCATGATCGATAGTTAGCCTCACTTCTTTTAGTCCCCATCGCAGAATACCCCTTTTCTGTGCCGGCTTTTCAAAAAAGTTAATCAGGAATGCAATATGCGATTCAAGTAAACAGTCAATCTCGGGATAAAGGTTCGCTATCCACTCACCTGCTAAGTTAGATACTGAAGTGCTATTATCACTAAAAGCTTGATTAATAAACCATTCATCAGCAGGATAGGTATCAGTAATCGCTTTCAGGGGGCTAGCTAAACTATCGATTAGTCCTGCACGACCGTAGGGTTCTCCCCATACGATAATAGAGCCAGACGACATGACTAATCTTTGCAAAAGGGTTGAACCAGACCTCCAACCAGCAGAGAATATAAATACCGGACTGGAAGTACAATTACTTTTTACTTCTGGCCATCTTTGGGAAATATTTTTGAGAGCTTCTTCTATTGTTGGAACTATTTTTAGCTCGTCTTCATGTCTTTTTTCAAAGTCCATAGTTATGATTGGTTTTTGTGAGATTGTCTGATAATAATTTGGATTTAAGTATAGCCTTCTTCAGTAACATGAGGTGCGCTGACGGGCATGGGGCATACCTCACTTTATTCAGAACTGCTGTATTTGAGTATGAAAATACATAAGTATGTCCTCCGATCGCTTTACATTTTATGACATGAAACAGTTTATTTGCGCTTACCTAGTTAGCAGTTATTTCACTTGTTTCAAAAACTCTAGCTTAAGCTTATCTGAAATTGGTATTACTTTTTTATTTTTGCTAACCCAATCCACCCACATACCAAAAAAATATCCAAAAGTCAACAAAAAATCTAAAAATTTACAAAAATCAGCTTCTTGTAAAGATTTGCTAAAGCAAAGAGGGGTTGTACCCCCCACGAGCTATAGTGATTTCAATAGATGCACCCTGATGGCTTTCCCGTTCCACAAGAGCGGGATTTTTATTGGGAAAATATTGTGTTAAGTTTTAAAACGGCTGCTACAGATAGAATTGGTGGAACATTCCCATCAAACGATCGCCAGATGCCAAAATATCAGAGCTTTCAGCAAAGCCGCAGGTTCGGAGCGATCGAACCGATCGCCCTGACTCGGAGAAACAACCCAAAGGCGGTAGCATAGTTTGGGAACCGGCATCAACTGAAGATGAACTTAGCGCCAGCAACAGTCCTGCAACAGGGCAAATACACAATTAACGGGACTTTAGGCATAGGAGGGTTCGGCATCACTTACCGAGCTACCCACACTCATTTAAACCAAACCGTCGTACTCAAAACCCTCAACGAAAGTCTGCGCCAACACCCAGCATCTGCCCAGTTTCAGCAGCAGTTTATTGCCGAAGCTCAACGGCTGTCGCGGTGCCAGCATTCCAATATCGTCAGAGTCATCGACTTTTTTGAAGAAGCCGGACAATCTTTTATCGCGATGGACTACATTCCCGGCCAAACTCTCGCTCAAATAGTCGAAACCAGTCAGCCGCTACCAGAAGCCGAGGCCCTGCACTACATTCGGCAAATAGCCTCAGCGGTAAGTGCAGTTCACCGCAGCGGATTGCTGCACCGAGACATCAATCCCGAAAATACGATCCGGCGGGCCGATTCTCACCTAGTAATGTTGATAGACTTCGGCATTGCTCGCGACTTTACCGACGGCACAAAACAAACCCACACTAACTTGCTGTCTCCTGGGTACGCGCCGATCGAACAATATCTGTATGACGGTAAATGTACACCTGCCACAGACATCTACTCGATCGCAGCTACCCTCTACTACTTGCTCTCGGGCGTACCGCCCGTAGCAGCACCCCTGCGCGAGCGGATTCCCCTGACTGATTTGCGGCAATTTCAGCCCCACATCAGCCCCGGAATCGAGCGAGCAATTCTTCAGGGACTCGAAATCGACGCCCGCAAACGCCCCCAGACAGTGGAACATTGGCTTACCATGCTGCAAGAAACAGAGCGAACACCATCCGTGAGAAGCGACAAGCAAAGCCTGCAATTGCCCGCACCTCCCCCGCCGCAGTTGACTTTGCTGGCCTTTGTCGTCACGGCTGCAATTGCAGGCTGGATGGGTTTTGACCTGGCCTGGCGCTACAACAGCACCAATCTCAGCAGCAAAGGCTCCGCAACTCAATCCTTCCCATCTCTGGAAGATTTGCTCAAATCCCGCGATTTGTCTGGGCCGATGTTCGGACAGCCCTCTGTTGAAAGCAGCCCCCTTCCCCCGATCGAACTCAACAAGCGGCCCAAACCCACCTCAGACAGCAGCAGCATTCCCGAACCGATCGATCCCTCAGCAGCTAGCGCCCCACCTTCTGAGTCTCCAAGTCCGGAAACGCCCGCCCCAGAAGCACCCGAACTGCCACCGGAGCCATCCCCGACGCCCGAGCCCGAAGCACAGGCTTCTGAGTCCCCGATTCCAGAGCCTGAAACCGAAATCGAGCCGGCACCCGAACCAGAACCCTCACCAGTACCGGAAGTTGCCCCCCTGCCAGCGGTACCGCCCAGCTACTCGCCTCCGGCGCCGGCCGCGCCTGCTGCCAGCAGTCCTGAAACCTTGCCGCCGTCGGAATCCACCGAGCCAGCAACAGCGCCGCCGACCGAGCGATCGCCCCAACCGCCAATACCGAGCCGCAGCGGCATCAATTCAGATAGTTCGATCGCCCCTTACTCGCCTCCCCCCGTTCCCGAACCGACTGTCCCTTTTCCTGAACCTGCGACAAATTAGTAATATTTTGGCGGTTTGAAGTGGGCAAAAATACTTAGTTCGATCGGCAAATCTCCCTCAATTGTGGCTCAACTAAGCCCCTTTCCTGCCATCAACCATTTCACACAACCTGCAATTGATTAAAAAAATCTCAACATTAAATACCTGAGTTTGTGCAATATTTTCTATTTCCTTTGCAACCGGAAGGCATAGGTCTAAATTTGTAAAAAAAATGATATTTTGATTTAATTTATGTTATGATATAGGCAGTACACAAAAATTACGTAAAGTCGGGCATTACTTATCCAAAACCGATCGAAGTTGCCAAAAAAGTTATAGCAACTGTCAAAAGGATTAGGACATTCGGCTCTCCTGATTTTGAGGCGATAATCAAAATAAAAACTGCTGCGGTGCAGGTTCTCCTAACCGGGGTGAGCGAGACGTTCAACAGTTGACAGTTTGAGAGCGACCTCTACCTAGAAGGAAGAAGATTGGAGTAATCAATAGTCTGATTTTAATTTCTCCCTCAAAGGGAGAGGCTTTCAACCAATTCTTTATGGTAACACTACCGTTTCCACCGCAAATCGAGGAGCGCCGGACGTTCTTAATTGCAGAAACACGAGCTGAAGAATGGTTCTTCTTTCTTGCTTCTGCGATCGAACACCGGATCTGAAAATCCGACCTGCGGTCGAGGTTGGTCGGGAAGGCGATCGGGATCGTTCGATCGCGCTCCTAAAAAAAAAGTGGTTTGTTTGGCAGCAGCAGCCAGAGCCTCCGCTTGTTTCCCCCAAACTTCCTGTCTTTGCAAGCACCATCGGGGATAAGCAAGTTATAATTTCTTGCGGAAGCGCACAGAGATTTTTTTGTCAGGAACTCAGGGCTTAAGCCACTGAGCTTGTAAGAAATTACAAGCTGTTCTGACCAGACCCCTCTTAGGAGGAGACGTTATTTAGGTCACGACACCGGCGAATGCGACGCTAGTTTTCCGCTC
>JAUBOG010000196.1:0-11149 GCA_036700105.1 Microcoleus occultus BM001215583 | reverse complement strand
CTTAATAAGGGGGGACTCGCGGGGGGTGAATTTGACGAGAGCAAGAGGTCTATTGACAACACTCTGTTGATTTTGCAACACCGTCTAAAAGCCAAAGCGAATTTTCCGACGATCCAAATCATCAAAAACTACGGGCAGTTACCGCAAGTCGAATGTTATCCCAGTCAACTGAATCAGGTGTTTATGAATATTTTGAGTAATGCGATCGATGCTTTGGAATCATCGGGTGTCAGCAATCACGAACAACCTAGGATTACGATTCGCACTTTCATGGGTAGTGGTGATGCGATCGCAATTAGTATTGCCGATAATGGAGTCGGTATGCCGCAATCCATTCTCGGTCCAGTATTCGATCCGTTGTTCACTACCAAACCTCTTGGCAAGGGTACTGGTTTGGGGCTGTCAATCAGTCATCAAATTATTACTGAAAAACACGGTGGCAAGATTGAGTGTTCTTCGATTCCGGGGCTGGGTACGGATTTTGTAGTAGAGATTCCGGTGCGGCATTTGGTGGCATAGTCGAGGAAAGTTCGGCAACGGATTTTTTAACGGATGTAACGGATGTTCGCAAACAGTTGCATCGCCTTGAATATGAGTCTTCAAAGATTTGAGATTTTTCGCTTTACTCAGAATGGCATAATCTAGAATGACTCGTACCTCTGTGAAATCTCCCAATCAAAAATCAAAAATCGAAAATCGAAAATCCAACTATGTCTCATTCCACCGATATCCTCACCCTCGCCCGCTGGATGGCCGCCGACTTCAGCAACCAAGCCCAAGCCTTTGAAAATCCGCCCTTCTTCGCCCACATCCGCGTCTGCATGAGACCCCTACCCGTGGAACTTTTGGGCGGGGTAAGCCTGTATCTCGAACAAGCCTACGACATCGAACTCAACTCGCCGTACCGAGTGCGAGTGTTAAAATTAGTCCCGGCGGGCGATCGGATCGATATCGAAAATTACGCGATCGAAAACGAAGAGCAATTCTACGGCGCATCCCGCGATCTCCAAAAGCTGCAAGAACTCAAAAAAGCCGAATTTAAACTAATGCCCGGTTGCACCTTTATCACGCACTGGACGGGCAGCAGCTTCAAAGGGTCTGTTGAACCCGGAAAAGGCTGCGCGGTGGTCAGAAAGGGCAAAAACACCTATCTAGACAGCGAATTCGAGATTGATGGAGACAAATTTATCAGTCACGATCGCGGGCGCGACCCGGAAACCGACGCCCACGTCTGGGGAGCCCTCGCCGGCCCCTTTGAATTTACCCGCAGAGCCAGCTTTGCCGGCGAAATTCAGATTTAAAACAGCAAAATTGAGTCGGGATTTGGCAAACAACCCGCTTGATTAAAGGTTCACAATGCACCAATACCTGGTACATTAACCCAGTATTGGCAAAGCAAGATTCACCGTTGATTTATGAAAGTCCTGGTTATTGGTGGCGATGGCTATTGCGGTTGGGCAACCGCACTCTACCTTTCAAAAAAAGGTCACGAAGTTGGCATCCTCGACAGCTTCGTGCGGCGGCACTGGGATCTGGAACTGTGCAGCGACACCCTCACTCCCATTGCACCGATTCAGCAACGACTCCAGCGATGGCAAGATTTAACGGGCAAGTCGATCGACTTGTTCGTCGGTGACATCACCAACTACGATTTTCTCAGCAAAAGCATGAGAAAATTTGCACCCGATGCTGTAGTCCATTTCGGCGAACAGCGATCGGCGCCTTTCTCGATGATCGATCGCGAACACGCAGTGCTGACGCAAGTCAATAATGTAGTTGGGACGCTCAACCTGCTGTACGCCATCCGCGAAGATTTCCCCGACTGTCACTTGGTGAAATTGGGGACAATGGGCGAATACGGCACGCCGAATATTGACATCGAAGAAGGCTACATCACGATCGAACACAACGGCCGCAAGGATACACTACCCTATCCCAAACAGCCAGGAAGTTTTTATCACCTTTCCAAAGTCCACGATTCCCACAATATCCATTTTGCCTGCAAAATCTGGGGTTTAAGAGCCACCGACTTAAATCAGGGTGTCGTCTACGGCGTACTCACCGACGAAACCGGCATGGACGAACTGTTAATCAACCGTTTGGACTACGACGGAGTATTCGGAACAGCGTTGAACAGATTTTGCATTCAAGCTGCGATCGGTCATCCTCTGACAGTTTACGGAACCGGCGGACAAACCCGCAGCTTCTTGGACATTCGGGATACCGTGCGCTGCGTCGAATTGGCGATCGCAACTCCCGCCGAACCCGGACAATTCCGAGTCTTCAACCAATTCACCGAACAATTCAGCGTCGGCGACTTGGCCGGATTGGTGCAAAAAGCAGGTACGGCAATGGGATTAAAGGTGGAAATAAATCACCTGGAAAATCCGAGAGTTGAGAAAGAAGAACATTATTTCAATGCCAAAAACACCAATCTTTTAGACCTCGGTTTGCAACCGCACTTATTATCAGATTCGCTGCTGGATTCTCTGCTGAATTTTGCGACTAAATACCAGCACCGGGTTGATAAAAACCAGATTTTGCCCAAGGTTTCTTGGCGGTAAGTTCTGGGTTGGATCTGCGGGGAAAGAAATTTTTTAACGAACCGCGAAGGCGCGAAGGGCGCTAAGTAAGAGAAAAGAAGGGAAGAGAGGAGAAGGTTCGCAAGTTCTGAATGGATTTGGCTGTATGTTACGACGATCTATCTTTGCGATCTCTTCCTCTGTGTCCTCTGCGTCCTCTGCGGTTAATTAAAAAGTTCGATCGGGTTTTTGCTGAAGGTGTGGGATTGCTTTTGGACGGGATAATGGGTTCAATCGGAATTCAGGGCATTTGTATGTTTCCTTCACCAATATCCCGATCGTAATTAGTGGCGATGAATCTGCTGACAGAACCCTACTTAAACCAAGCGGAAAAATGGCGGCAGACAGGCCGTCACATTCGGGCGCAATTCGATCAAAATACTGTTGTAGTTGATCGAGCTTACCGTCCGGCGATCGCCCGGAATTACTTATATCAATTCCGGTTGTATTGGAATTAATCTTACCCGAAATCAGGACACGGCTTTTGGAGTGTCCCTACAATTGATAGCGGTTCGGTTGTCATTCCGGCGCAACCGGAATTACTTACTCCCCCATGAGACAGTCTATCCTGTCATCGACCCCGACGTTTGCCAAAGGCTAGGATTATCTGCTCCTTAAGTAACTTATTTTTATGAAAATTGCTCTGTTCACTGAAACATTTTGGCCGAAAATTGATGGCATTGTGACGCGCTTGATTCACACTGTAGATCACTTGCAGCGATCGGGCGAACAAGTTCTGATATTTTCCCCAGATTACGGAATTACAGAATACAAAGGTGCCCGAGTTTACGGGGTGGAGGGTTTGCCTTTGCCTATGTATCCGGAACTGAAAATGGCACTTCCTTCTCCGGCTGTCGGTCGCCAATTAGAGCGGTTTAAGCCGGATATTATTCATGTTGTCAATCCCGCTATTTTGGGATTGGGCGGCATATATTACGGCAAAAAGTTCAATATTCCGATTTTGGCTTCTTACCACACGCATTTGCCTAAATATTTGCACCATTACGGTTTTGGAATGCTGGAACCTTTGCTTTGGGAATTGCTTAAAGGTGCTCACAATCAAGCAGAACTTAATTTGTGTACTTCTACGGCGATGGTTGAGGAGTTGAGAAGTCACGGGATCGATCGCGTAGACTTATGGCAGCGGGGTGTAGATACGGAAATGTTTGTCCCCGAATTGGCGAGTCCAGAAATGCGATCGCGCCTTTCTGAAAATTACCCAGACAGCCCCTTACTCCTCTACGTCGGCCGCCTCGGTGCGGAAAAAGAAATCGAACGCATCAAACCAGTCCTCGAATCGATTCCCGACGCCCGCCTCGCTTTGGTGGGAGACGGCCCGCACCGTCAAACCCTCGAACAGTATTTTGCCGGCACTCCTACAAATTTTGTCGGCTACCTCAAGGGGCAAGAATTGGCTTCTGCTTACGCATCTGCCGATGCCTTCATTTTTCCGTCGAGCACTGAAACCCTGGGCTTGGTACTCCTGGAAGCAATGGCTGCGGGGACTCCCGTAGTGGCGGCGCGCAGCGGCGGAATTCCCGATATTGTCACTGACGGCGTTAACGGATATTTATTTGACCCGACGGATGAAGCAGGGGCTGTGACTGCCGCGCAGCGTCTGTTTGCCAATCCCCAAGAACGGGAAACTCTGCGCCAAAACGCTCGAAAAGAAGCTGAACGCTGGGGTTGGGCCGCCGCCGCCGCACAACTGCGGCGCTACTATCAATCGGTGGTATTTGCCCAGTCCATGCCCTCTGCTGCCTGAAATCTGCGCCTTTAAACGGCACCGCCAGCTCGATCGCCCGTTGGCGGCGATCGAACTTTTTGCTGGTTAGATTACCTCCGCTATGTTGCCATTGCGTTTACCATTAAACTATGAGTAAGCTTTGTCGCAATGCTTCGCGCGCCACAAATCATAGCGCCTTCAACATACCGGATACGGTCGCCGAGTGTGCTGCGAACAGTCACACCCCCCCCGCAGCCGAGCCCAAAGCGTCAAATTCATATTTCCTGCTCGATCGAAGGAAAGCTGCAAGCTAATTTTGACGCTGGCAGTTTTCCTCTCCTCAAGTTAAGGCCCAATTCACGAACCCCGATCGTTATCGAGGTTGTCCGCAAAAACGCTCGATCGATCGAGCATATGTAAAAAAAAACTAAATTTGCGTGCGCCACTTTTGAACTCACGATTGATGAAAGCGACAAGGGAATGCCGATGCGCTTGCACATAACTTAAATCCTTTGTACCGCCGCAGAATCTAGCGCCGATAATCCGCGGGTCACTCAAACCTCTGAGAAAGCAGTTAATCATGACATTCTCCAATGCTGGTAGCGTTCTGGCTACACTGACTCAAGTCAATCTGATGGGGGCATTGACCTCTCGTGTTAAGAACCTGCCAGTTCCTGAATTAGTTTGTCTGCTGGATTTTATCACGGCTGAATTTCAGCAGTTTATCCGGGCGATGGATCTGATTAACAATGAAGCTCTCGAAAGTCTCTTAGAGCAACTCTTAGATGCCTTCACTGTCAAAATTGGTCAAATTCTACAAGCAGACCGGACAACCATTTTTTTGGTTGACTCCAGCAAAAGTCAAATTTGGCACAAAACAGTCGATGTTAATACTGGCAAAACTTTAGAAGTTCGCTTGCCGATGGAGGCCGGTATTTTAGGGCACGTAGCCACTACGGGAGAATCGATCAATGTCGTTGAGGCTCGGGATCACGAGCTATTCAATCCCGAAGTTGATGAACCTCCGGGCTACCGCATCAAGACTATGCTCTGCATGCCGATTTTTAGCAGCAAGAGCGAAACTGAACCCGTCGCAGTGGTCAGACTTTTAAATAAAGCGGGCGATGCCGCCTTTAGCGAGGAAGACGAACAGCAGTTTCGGGTGTTTGCAGATTCGATCGGGATTATTCTCGAAAGCTGTCAATCTTTCTACGTCGTCGCCCGCAACCAGCGGGGGCTTGCCGCCCTCCTGAAAGCCACCACTACTTTGGGCCAAAGTCTTGACTTGGAAACAACTTTGCGCGCTGTCATGGATCAAGCGCGGGATTTGATGCAGGCCGATCGCAGTACGCTATTTTTACTGAATCGTGAAACTAACGAACTTTGGACGAAAATTGCCAAAGCCGACGGTGTAACCATGATGACAATCCGCATTCCCGCTAACAAGGGAATTGCCGGCTATGTTGCCTCTACAGGGCAAGTTCTAAATATTACAGATGCTTACGACGATCCCCGCTTCGATCCCACTACCGATCGGCAAACTGGTTATCGCACTCAGACAGTTTTGTGTATGCCGGTTTACAACGCTAAAGGTGAGTTGATTGGCGTAACTCAGCTCATTAACAAGCACCAAGGAAGTTTCACTAATTCTGATGAAGAATTTCTGCGGGCTTTCAATTCCCAAGCGGGAATGGCGCTGCAAAATTCTCAACTGTTTGAGAATATGATGGTCGAAAAACAGTATCAGAAAGATATGCTGCAAAGTCTTTCCGATGCAGTTATTTCTACCGACTTTGTGGGTCGGATCGTGACTATTAACGAGGCAGCTTTAGAACTTTTGGGCTGTCCGGTAAATCAAGATAAGACTAAAGAAAATCCCCAGCTTTGGGAATCGAAACTGATCGATCGCTATGTTTGGGAAATTCTGCCGATCGAGAATTTGAAATTTCGACTGGAAGACAGCCTCAATCATGCTGCAAGACATTATGTTCCCGAACAAAGTTTAACGATCGGGCTTTTGGTGGAAAAACCGCTAGATTCCGACGGCGAAGAAAATTATATTTTGGCAGTTCCAGATCCGCTCGACCCGAATTCATATTATGCTTGGGGCGAAAACGATGCTTGGACTGAGGAATTAGCCGTCGCAGAATTAGCTAATTCCCAGTCTCTGTTCTCACTGGCCAATTCTTCTGTCAATTACCCTTATTGTCCGCTGCCAATTTCCGGCTCTCAAATTAAAGTAATTGAACGCAGTTTGAATTTGACTGTCAACCCTCTGACTAATCCAGAAGGAGGGGTGCGGGGCGGTTTGGTGGTGCTCGAAGATATCAGCCGCGAAAAGCGGATGAAAACTACGATGTCTCGCTACATGACTCCGGGAGTTGTGGAACAAGTGATGGCCTTGGGTGAAGACGCGCTGATGGTGGGCGAACGCAAAGAAGTTACTATTTTATTTTCCGACATTCGCGGATATACCACGCTGACCGAAAATTTGGGAGCGTCGGAGGTAGTCTCCCTCCTGAACCAGTATTTTGAGACGATGGTGGAGGCCGTTTTCGACTACCAAGGTACTTTAGACAAGTTTATCGGCGATGCTTTAATGGCCGTTTTCGGCGCGCCCCTACCGCTGAATCCTCCCGAAAGTCACGCTTGGATGGCCGTTGAGTCGGCTTTGGATATGCGCCGCCGTTTGAAAGAGTTTAACGATTCTCGCCCCGGCGAAGATCCGTTTCGCTTCGGGATCGGAATTAGTTCCGGAGAGGTGGTTTCGGGAAATATCGGTTCCCAAAAGCGGATGGATTACACGGTGATCGGCGATGCGGTGAATGTCAGCGCGCGCTTGGAACAGCTTACAAAAGAGTACGGCTGCGATATCATTTTGAGCGAATTTACTTACAGTTTGTGCCGCGAACGCATTTGGGTGCGAGAGTTGGACAAGGTGCGGGTTAAGGGCAAAAATCAGCCGATCGGCATTTACGAGTTGGTGCAAAATAGTGCTGAGCCTCTGGACGCGGAAACCCAAAAGTTTTTGGAACTTTACAGCAGCGGTAGGGATGCTTATATTGCTAGAAATTTTCAGAAAGCTATTAGTCTTTTTGAGGCGGCTTTGGCGATGCGACCGAGCGATCGACCTGTGGAAGTTCAGCTCGATCGAGCTCTGGGCTATTTGGAAGTTCCCCCGCCCGAAGATTGGGACGGCGTACATACTATGGCAACCAAGTAGTACATTCTATCACATTCGCGTGCCAAAATTTAAAAAGATCGGGTAAATTTTTGATATCTTCCTTATGACAGAGTTAACAGGTAGAAAAATGTGAAAACATAAATCGGATACCAGATTAAAGTTAGTATCTATATTCCAGGCCAACAATTAAATGAATTATTTATCTGTTCCGAATGCCACAAAAGCCGATCGCATTCTGGTTGTAGATGACGCACCAGATAATGTTTTGTTGGTGCAGACAATCCTGGAAGAAGAAGGTTACGAAATTAGCACGGCCGATAACGGCTTTTCGGCCTTGAGCCAAATTGACAAGTCAACCCCGGATTTGGTACTGCTAGACGTAATGATGCCGGGAATGGACGGTTACGAAGTCACCCAGCGAATGCGGCAAAATAAGGAATTGCCCTTTATCCCGATTCTGCTGATCACCGCTCACGACAGTGCGAGCGTAGTCCAGGGACTGGACATGGGAGCAGACGATTTCATCCGCAAACCGGTGGAAATGGACGAACTGCTGGCGAGGGTGCGATCGCTCCTGCGGCTGAAACACAGTGTAGACGAACGCAATTCGATCGCCCTCCAGCGCGAAGATTTTGTCTCCAGGCTCGCTCACGACTTGCGCACGCCCCTAGTCGCAGCCGATCGAATGCTAACCTTAATGCAGCAGGGAGCTCTGGGAGAAATCTCGCTCCCGATGCGCGACGCTTTCGGGACAATGGTTCGCAGCAACCAAAACCTGATCGCGATGGTGAATATGCTGCTGGAAGTCTACCGCTACGAAGCAGGCCGCAAATCCTTAAGCTTCGCGCCCGTGGACTTGCGCCAGTTGATTGTAGAAGTAGCTGAAGAACTCGCTCCCCTAGCCGATGCTAAATGTTTGTCGGTGAATTTAGACTTGACAGAAAGTGCAGAAAGTGCACCGATTGCCAAGTATCCGGGCGATCGTCTGGAACTGCACCGCTTGCTGACAAATTTAATCGGAAATGCGATTAAATTCACCGACAGCGGCTCAATAGATGTCAGCTTAAAAGCGGCTAATTCACCTGCTTATACCAGCTTCAAAAACCAACCGCTAGCATGGGTAATTATTGAAATCAAAGACACCGGCGCGGGCATTTCTCCCACTGAACAAGCTAAGTTATTTGAAAGGTTTGGCCCGGGAACTCACAAAAAATCGGGCACGGGTTTGGGACTGCACCTGTGCCGCCAAATAGTCGAAGCTCACCGGGGGACGATCGAGGTAAAATCAGAGCTGGGCAAAGGCAGTTTGTTTACAATTCGCTTGCCTTGTTAAATTTGTGTTGCGGTGCCGATCAACTCACCGCAGCACAAAACTTGACCCGCATCGCTCCGTAATTGCCCAAAATAAAAAATTAAAAATCGACATTAGCTGCTATAATCGAAACGGTTCAGAATCTGGGGCTGTGGCTCAGATGGATAGAGCAAGCGCCTCCTAAGCGCTAGGTCGCCGGTTCGACTCCGGCCAGTCCCGTTAAAAGCAGAATGGTAAACGCGATCGTGTTGCCGTTCTGTTTTACATTGATATTGACCCAGCAAATAAATTTTTAATTCCTGTTAGTGGGCTGTAGGTGCGGTATTTTTTGCTATGGTTCCTGTGTCAGCTATGCAAAGTTTTTATAGGTTTAGATGTGGTTGAGAATCAATTCAAACACCCGGCGTTACAAGCATTTGAGGAGTTCGCGCAGTTTTTGGTTCCTAGTCGGACTGTTGATGGCGTGTTGGTTTGGCTACCATCCGCTTAAAAGCGAATTTCAGAGACCCCAAGCTTTGTTAGTTCTAGGCGGGGATAAGCAGCGAGAGCTGTTTGCGGCCAAATTTGCTCAAAAGCATCCTAATTTGCCGATTTGGGTGTCCTCTGGGACTAATCCAGAGTTCGCACAATGGGTATTTTCAGAAGCGGGAATTGAGTCCGATCGCCTGCATTTGGACTACAGAGCTGTAGATACGGTAACAAATTTTACTACGCTGGTAGATGAATTGAAAGCTAAAGGAATCGAGAGCGTGTATCTGATCACTTCGGACGATCATATGCGCCGAGCTCAGATTATCGGCGAAATCGTCCTCGGCAGTCGAGGCATTAGTTTTAAGCCTGTAGCAGTTCCGTCTGGTCGAACCCCCGAACCGGTGGAAAAAGCAGTGCGCGACGGCGCTAGGGCTATTCTGTGGCTGACAACCGGTTATACGGGCGCTGACTTCAGTCAAGCTAGAATTAAATAAGCGATCGAGCATTAAATTAGCAGTTAAACTGCCAAAGCAAAAGCGAATGACAGACCCAATTTTGCCAGAAATTCAGGATGAGATATCTAGCCACAACCAGACGCCAGAGGCGATTTTTCCGCTGTTGGTGCGGGCTGTCGGCGAAAATTTAAATTGCGATCGGGTATTTCTCTACCTGCGCCACCCTGAAACCCAAACAGGCAAAACACCGTACTGCTGGCGCCGCAATTCCAAATATCCCGACGTGACGACTGTCGAGTGGAAAAAAGAACCGGCATCTTTAGCACGAGAAGATCCTTTATTTGCCGCAGCACTGCGAGCTGAACCGTCGATTTTTGTTGAGGATGTGGAAACCGCAAATCCTGAAATTGTCAACAAAGATTTCGAGGCCAAAGAATTCGGACATCGAGCATTGATCCACGCTCACTTGTGTTCGGATGGCTTGCTGTGGGCAGTTTTGCAGCCTTGTGTTTTCGATCGCCCCAGAGTTTGGACTTACGTCGATCGCGAACTTATCGCAGCAGTTACCAAAAAAATTGCGCCTCTAGCTGTTGCTTATGTAACCGCAGCGTTCTCGGCAAAAGATGAGTCACAAGCATAAATAAATCGGCGAGAATCTTAATTTAGCGCACAATATAAAACATAGGAATTTTTTGAGTTAATCTTTTTGTCTGATGATAAGTTTGTATGGATGAAATAGTCATCGTCGAGTACGATCCGCACTGGTCGGTGCTTTTTCAACAAGAATCTGCACGCATACGCGAGGTTTTAGACACAAATATCATCACTCGCATCGAGCATTTTGGCAGCACAGCAGTACCGGGTTTGGCTGCAAAACCGATCGTTGATTTATTAGTAGGTGTACGTTCGCTTGCAGAAGCAAAGCAAATTGCTGTTTCTGGGTTAGAAAGCCTAGGATATGCTTATTGGTTTGACAATCCCGATCCTCAACGGATGTTTTTTGTCAAAGGTCTACCGCCAAACAGTCCGCGCACTCATCACATCCACATGGTTGAGCCAGACAGCTTGCAGTGGGAGCGTTTGCTATTTCAAGACTATCTCTGCAAGCATTCAGACGAAGCAGCGCGCTATGCACAATTGAAACGCCAACTTGCTCAACGCTTTTCCACAAACCGGGAAGCATATACAAGCGGCAAAGCAGAGTATATACAGTCTGTCATGCAAAAAGCGCGACAACAAGCCAGTTAACAAGTCGAGATTTTCTGCATATATAGCAGATTCCACGTTTACCCTACACCCCGGAGCGAGAGATCCCCCTAGGGACACGGCATTGCCGTGTCCCTACAATTAATCGATCGATCATTGGATGATTCGATCGGACAATGGATAATTTCGGTGTAGGGAAACGGCATTGCCGTG
>JAUBOG010000195.1:0-11204 GCA_036700105.1 Microcoleus occultus BM001215583 | reverse complement strand
TACGCGAGCAAGATGCTCGCACTGTAAGGATTCTGCCCTCGATTGATTTTGCGACAGATTTAGGACTGCTATATAAGTAGATTTGTGTATGGCAACGGCGCTTGCTTTTATTTTTTGAATGCTTTGGGAGTGCACCGCAAATGCTGCTATTGGTAGGCTTTTTATCCAGCCATTATTTGTATTTGCAACTTACTGTTCGGAATCTTTGCCTGATAGGTGGCTTGCCGGGATTGTTCGCTATCTAAGATGTTTCAACAAGTAATTAGACATCTGGTAAAAAGACAGTCAAGAACAGGCAGGATGCCTGTTCCACAATAATTATTGGAGAGGTCTATTAGTTATTATTGGTTTATTTATAGCCTTTCTCAAAAAAGTGAGGTATGCCCTATGCCCTATGCCCTATGCCCTAGGCCCTATCCCCATGAGTACCTCATCTTTCGCAAGGGAAGGCTATACTTGTTTTACCGCAGGCGATCGCCTCGCAGCCGCGAAAGTTGACGCTGCTTAGTCCCTACCGAGTTGTCCCGATACCTGAAGTCAGGTGCTGGTCTCTCCTTCCTCGGTAACAGCCATATTTGTGAGGCGGAAAATTTTCTGGTGCCGGCCGGCAGCCCGCTCTGTGCAGCCACCCAAAAAATGTGACTTTTTTGAGATTTTTGTCCTCTACCTCCTACTGTTGGGCAACCCTGAGTTACAATTAGTAGATATAGGATCGGCGTGCAACATTGTACCAGAATGCAAAATCGAGCAGGCTTTAGAAGGCGGTAGCTGTGAAACCAATTCGTTCGTTAGAAGATGCTTTAAACCGCTGTCAGGCGATGGGAATGCGCTTGAGCCGCCAGCGTCGATTTATTCTAGAACTTCTGTGGGAGGCGCAAGAACACCTCTCGGCTCGCGAAATTTACGATCGCCTGAACCAGAAAGCGCATTCGATCGGGCATACTTCTGTTTATCAAAATTTAGAAGCTTTGTCGAGAGAAGGGATTATTGAGTGCATAGAACGCTCGGAGGGACGGCTGTACGGGAATGTCAGCGACTCTCACTCTCACGTCAACTGTCTGGATACGGCTCAGATTCTCGACGTTCATGTGGAACTGCCGATCGACTTGATCGAACAAATCCAACAGCAAACTGGTGTCAAAATTGTAGACTACCGGATAGATTTCTACGGGTATAAATCGCCAGAACCCGCTGCGGAAACATCGAGTGCTAGCGATACGCCACAGGCTTCACAACCAATTTAGCAGTCGCTGCTGCCAGCAAAAGCGATGTTGTTGCTGGGGCAGTCAATGGTATAAAATAATTTAAGTATTTAGCGCAGTTCGATCGGGTTTTTGGCGGTCGCGCGCCGTAATTAAGCATGATTAGAGGAGAAAAATGGGCGTTGCCGATCGGACGGTAGGATCTCTGGCAAAGCCCGGAGTTGTGCATCGCGATTTACAAGTCGAAAGCGAACATCGCCAGTGCCAAGAAAGAAGTCGGCGATCGCCCTTTGCCTTGACCTAAATACCCAATTCTTTAAATTTTAATCTAAAATCTTTAATCTCAAATCGACAGACGGGCGCTTCAGACTGTTCTTTCTGCGAAAGTGCGTGCAGCAAGCTGTGAATAATTGTGTGATAACTGGTATGATTTACGTGCTCCCAGAGCCTAAAATGCGAAGGAAGCAACCAGTGGGGCTGGACACGAACCTCACTATAAAACGCCGTAGAGGGAAAATTTGCCAGTACCTTGAAGGAAGTTCTCGATCTCCTTAACAAGAGTCAGAAGCCGACATCACAATCTGATGATTTGATGTGGGAGTGTCAGGCTTTACAGCGCATTACAGGACAGGCTGAAGTAATGGCGAGACGACAATCTGACCAATTCCACACACCACCGCAATACAACCCATCCCCCAAACCGACGGCACAGTTGAGTGCAGAGGTAGCAGGCGATGCGAGTTCCTCGGCAATAACGTCGCCGACTGAGGGGAAAAGAACTTTTTGGCAGTGGCAGCTAATCTGGCTGAGTCTCCTGGTGGGATTTGGAGTAACTGGTGCCGCTGCATTTCTGTGGTTGCTGACAATGCCGCCGCCGCCCAATTGCCAGCAACTGTCACCGCTGGCGGCGGATGGAGAGCGGCTTTACTGCGCTCAGCAAGCAGCTAAGTCGGGCAAGCTAGAACAGCTAGAATCGGCAATGGCACTGGTGCAGGCTTGGCCGAAAGAACACCCGCTATACTCGCAGGGTCAATATTTGATCGGGGAATGGTCGAAAGCTATTCTGGGGTTTGCCCGGGCAAAAATTGAGCTGGGCGATTTGAAGGGGGCTCTGGAGATTGTGGCAAAAATTCCGAAAACCAGTCCGTCTTACCCAGAGGTGCAGGAGGCTGTTACTGCTTGGGAAAAAAATTGGCAGGAGGGCCAAAAACTCTACGATACAGCCCTAGCAGCTTTGAAAAGTGAGGATTTAAGGAAGGCTTGGGATTACGCTCAAGCTCTGTTCAAGCTGGAAAATGTTTTCTGGAGTCAGAAGCGCTACAACGAGCTGATCCAACAGATTTCTTTGGAAAGAAACGGCTGGCAGCGCTTGCAAGAGGCTAGAGATTTGGCGGCCGACGGAACTCCGCAAAAGTTCGCTGAGGCGATCGTCCTGGCCCGCAAAATAGACGCGCAGCTTTTTGCCCGCGCTAAGGCTGAGAAAGAAATTGAGGGGTGGAGCCGGACTCTGCTGGAAATGGCTGCTAAGCGGTTGGGGGCGAAAGACCTGCCGGGGGCGATCGAGGCGGCTTCTGTTGTGCCGCAGGATTCGCCGCTGTTTGCGGAAGCTCAAGATTTGATGCAGCTGGGTAGGGCTCAGGCTGTGATGTGGAACCAGTCGATATCAACACCGCTGGCGCAGCACATTTTTACTTTGCTTGAAGGGCGGGGGGCTGCGAGCCAAATTGCTCCGGGCCGCCCTCTATACAAGCAGGCTCAAGTTCAAATTGAAAATTTGCAGGTGCAGTTTCAAGATTTGCTGCGCTTGCAAGTGGCGAGCACGATCGCCAGTTTCGGTCAGGTGGGGGCGTTTGCAATCGCGATCGAGCAAGCGCAAACGATCGGGCCCCGCCAGCCGCGGCGGGTTCACGCTCAAACTCTGGTGGCTGCTTGGCGCCGGGAAATTCAGCGGATCGAAGACCAATCTTTTCTAAACCTGGCGAAGCAGTTGGCAGAAGCGGGAACGGTTGAAGGGCTTAAGGGCGGCATCGGTCAGGTACTCCTGATCTCTCAAAACCGTCCCCGCAGGATAGAGGCGCAAACTCTTTTGGCTCAGTGGACAAAACGCATCGAAGTTATTCAAGATCAGCCTTTTTTGGATGAAGCTATCGCTTTGGCAAAGCAAGGAAAACTGAGCGCCGCGATTGATAAAGCTTCGGAAATTAAGAGCGGTAGGACTCTGTACGCCAAAGCTCAGGATAATGTCTATCAGTGGGTGAGCGAGCTGCAAGTGGCTCGCGACCGACCGATTCTCGATCGAGCAGCGGAATTGGCTTCTCAAGGCAGTCTGGGAGCGGCGATCGATATGGCTTCCCAAATCGGTTACGGTAGGGCGCTGCATTCAGAGGCCGCAGGTGCGATCGGGCGCTGGAGCGCTGAACTGAGAGCCAACACTGCACCGCCGCCGGAACCAGCTCGGGACTACGCCCCAGCCCCGGCTCAGGAGTACGCCCCAGCCCCGCGACAAGAGGAGTACGCGCCAGCTCCACCGCAGGAGGAGTACGCACCTCCTCCTCCTGAGCCAGCTCCGGCTGCGGAGCCTTACTATCCGCCGGCGAGAGAAGAGGCCCCGGCTCCGGCTGCGGAGCCTTACTATCCGCCAGCTCGGGAGCCGGAGCCTTACTATCCGCCAGCTCGGGAGCCGGAGCCTTACTATCCGCCGGCTCGGGAGGCAGAACCTTACTATCCGCCTGCGAGACAAGAGGCCCCGGCTCCGGAACCTGCTCCTCCTCCGGCTCCGGCTCCGGAACCCCCGCCGCCGTCGATTCCTGAAACGGCTGGGCCTCCTGATGGTAATTTAATCCCCGAGTAATTGGGTTTTCGCGCGATCGACCGTTATTCCCCTGGGGGCGGGAACGAAAAATTTCGTAAACCCGCCCCCCAACAGATTACCTGCGATCGACCGGACACGATATCAAATCTAAAATCTAAAACCGAGTGAGTAATTTTCAACTGCTGTCGATCGATAGCGACCCTATTTTCCGGCTGGGACTGCGAGTGGCGATCGGGCAGTATCCAGAATTGGAAGTTGTCGCAGAGGTTTCCACCGCAACCGAGGCTTTGCAGATTCTAGAAGCTCGCTCCACCGACTCTGGAAGAGCCGATAAGCCCGCAGATTTGGTTATTTTGACTGTTGAAATGGTAAATGGGCGATGGCTGGGAATCCCGCAAGCTACGGGTCAAATAGAGGCGCTGGCAGTTTGCCGCGAACTCAAAAGTTTGTACCCCAACCAGCCGCTGTTGCTGCTAGGCGGGCCTTTGACACCGGAGCTGTTGGCGCAGCTACAGGCTGCGGGCGCGAATGGCTATTGTCCTAAAGGTAGAGATATTTCCCAGACAATCGAAGCGATTCGCGCCGCAGCATCGGGCGGCAGTTATTGGCCCGCGGATGCGGCAGCCAACTCGGAAATAGAACTAAATTCCACGGCGGTTCAAACAGTAGAAAACTCCGCAGCAATTGCAGGAAAAAATGCTGATTGTACAGCCGTTAATACGCCCGTACACCAAAAATTTCTCGCTTATTTGTATCGCTCTGGAATTCGCGAAATAGATGCAGCTTTGGCCGCTGTCAAAGCTGATCTGGAAGAGGTGAGAGCGGCAGAGCAGACAGATTTACCCTCAATTTTAGATGGAATTGTACTCAGCGGACACCGCCGAGAATTGCTGGCGGCTCGCTGGATTGTCAGCCAGCTATTGCCAGAAGGAAGCAAGGGGGAAGAAGGAAGAGGGAAGGAGGAAGAAGGAAGAGGGAAAAGGGAAGAAGGAAGAGGGAAGACGGTGTTAAATGGTTCGGAATTGGCAGTCGCGAATTCCCGAGTTTTGGGTGAATATGAGGCGGTTGCAACTGATTGGCAAAAGAGCTTGTTTAACTCGGCGGCTGCTAAATTGCAGTTTGATTTGGTGAATTTGACTGGCGTGCCTTTGGAAATCGATATTTTGCGATCGCCCAAAAAACTCGAATTGCTGAATTCCATCCTGCGTAAATTACAGGATTTGCTGGAAGAATTGCACTGGGCGCAAGTGCAGCCAACTCAATTGCCCGAAAAAATGCCTGCTATTTTGCGGGATTTGTGGGAGGCGACAATCATAGATTTTTTTGGCAGATACTATACGGTGCATATCGGAGAAGCTCCGATTTTTGACGCCAGTCAAACCAGCTTGGAACTGGCAAAAAGTCAAGGGGAAAGCGCTGCTAATTTATTTGCTGTCACTGACGTAGCAGTTGTGCCGGTGCTACTGGCAGATGAAAAAGCAGTTGCAGCAGAAATACTTGACAAAATTCCGATGGTAGCGGATTTTTTTGCACACTTGCTATTTGAAATTCCGCTAACAGTTGATAATATTTCTTGTGTGGCTGGTAGCCCGCAAGCGATGCAGCGAGCTGAAGCTTTGTTAGAAAATTTGGCTGTTCAAGTTGCTAGCGGGGTGATGCAGCCTTTGCTAAACAATTTTGGTTATGTTGAGGAAATCAAGCAAATTTTTTACGATGGGAAGTTGATTTCAACGCGAGAAATTGAGCGGTTTCGGAATGATTTGTCTTGGA
Organism: Microcoleus occultus BM001215583; assembly: GCA_036700105.1. Taxonomy (GTDB): domain Bacteria; phylum Cyanobacteriota; class Cyanobacteriia; order Cyanobacteriales; family Microcoleaceae; genus Microcoleus. The sequence goes on along the minus strand of JAUBOG010000195.1, from coordinate 5,420 downwards.
AATATCGCTGGGATAGCTATTTTGTGGAACCGAAAGCGATTTTTGAAAGCAGGTTTTGGCTGTATGTTTTGGGGGAGACGGGAATTAAGAGAATTTCTATTTATGCTCCCAGAAATCTGGAGCTAGGAAAGCTTTCGGGGTGGCAGTTGGCATTGACTTTGGTGCTGGAAACTCGGGATGCGATCGCACCTAGGGTTCGCGCGGTTATTTCGCTGGTGGGTGCTGCTGTTGTTTTCGTTTTGACTCAGGTAATCGGGCGGGGAATTGGTTTGATCGGGCGGGGAATTATTCAGGGGATTGGCAATTCTTTGCAGGATAGCAAGTTTGGGAAAAATGGGTAATTAGTTACAGCATATTCTAGGTATAATACTAAATCCTGGTTATTGACCCCAAGGATTAACGTATGCTGAGGAAATAAACAATCATTCAAAACTGACAATGAAATTATGTTAAGGTGTAAAGGCGTGAGGGTATGATTCCAGAATTTGATGAGTATGGTAACTTGCCACCAGGGGTGCATTGGGCAGAATGGGAAGAGTTCAAAGAGCGATTTGGAACAACACCGCGTCGCAGTCGCATGATAGATGGATTGCAAATGGCATTCTTAGCAACTAAAAGCAGCAGGATGCAGGACAATTTACATCAATGGTAGCTTTGTTACTAGCAAAGTAGCTCCTCAAGATTTTGATGCTTGTTGGGATAGGGATGAGGTGGATATGAATTATCTAAAAACTCATGCTCCTCGACTGAGAAATTATGCAGACCGGTCTGCTCAAAAAGCTTTTTATCGCGGTGAAATATTTCCATCCGACCAACCAGTCGGTAGTTACGATCTAACTTCCTATGAACTATTTCAGCGGGACAGAGAGCGCAATCCAAAAGGAATTATTGCTATTGATTTAGTCAGGTGGTCGCCATGATTAGAAATGAAAATCAATATGAATACACGCAAGAGTTACTGAAAAGATGTGAATATACGCTAGCCCAATATGACGCACAAGATGAAGAGGTAAAAAAGAACGATCCTTGGTGGTCAGTGATGCGTGAATCGATCCAAAGTCACCTGGATGCTTTCAATGCAGAAATAGCTGAGTATGAAAGATTGTTAGAGTGCGATCGCAGCCAAGACCTCAAAATTGAAGTAGAATCGATTTTAGAGCTGCCAAGAGTCTTAATTAAAGCTCGGATTGCTGCCAAAATGAGTCAAAAGGAACTTGCGGATAGGTTGGGGCTTGAAGAACACAGAATTAAACAATATGAAGAGTCAGATTATCAATGTGCTAGCTGGGTGGAAATTATCGATATTACGGAATCCTTAGCAGTTGAACTAAAAACAGCTAGTTTTGTGGTGGATTTTCAGGAGATAGAAATTAGAAAAAAAACTCTAGCGGAGTTTGTGGAGCGACAAGGAAAGAAGTTAGAAATTAAGGCTCATCAAGTCGAGAAATAGTCATTAGTTATTAGCGAGGGCGAGCGCGAATTTATTCCTAGAAGCATTAACAACCTAAATTATGTCATTCTGAATGAAGCGAAGAATCTCAAAAATTTGCACCACCATCGAAAGTGCGATCGCCTTTATTAGATTCTTCCTTTAATCACAACTTGTCCCAGGTCTGGCCATCTAGACACACGAGAATAATCAAATTTCCAAACATCAAGCTCAAAAAGTTGACTATGCTCATCTAAATTCAATTCGACAGATACAGGCACTGCATCCTCATCTAAAAATTCAGCTTCAGCGACTGTTCTGCCAAGCCTTCTGCCTGAATCAGCAGCGCAGGATTTGAAGCGGAGGCTACCCATCCCACCATCGTCCATGTCCTCAACAAGCGCAGTGTTTAGTGTTGGTACTATTACTGCAGCAAGTTGAGAGTTGGTCATAAGTAGAGCTTTAATCAATGCTGATTCACCGGATTTTAGAAGGCGCATTTTTATTATTATTGTGGTGGTGTAAGACGACCTTTGAGAGAACCCTTATTATCATAGGTAAAGGCTAAAAAAATTGATTTTATTGCATTTGCCTTATTCCTCCTTTGTTCTTCCTTCTGCTATAAAATGTTTATGCTTGGTGGTACGATCGCTAAATGCTATCCAGTTGACAATCAAGCAATTGGGTCTCTTTCCCCCGGATTCATCGGTAGAAGCAAACTAAAATCTAACATAGGTTGACATTTTATGAGTATTATGATAGCGATAGATGCCGATCGCATAAACAGTTTAGATTTGTCTCCGGCGCGGACTGTAATTGAAGAGTGGCTGGCATCAGGGGCGATCGCCCAAAACGAACAGCAGCTACAATTTGAAATTGAGTATCCGCGCGAAGAATTAGATCCGCGAGAAATTTCGGAAATCCCAGAGGTACGGCTGTGGTTTATTCGCTTGGATGCTTGTTATCCTTGGCTGCCATTTTTGCTGGATTGGAAAGCGGGCGAATTGGCGCGCTATGCGGCGATGTTGGTGCCGCACCAATTCCACCGCAGCGAAGGAATTCAATACAATCCTGAAGCTTTAGAAATGTTTTTGATGAGCAAAATGTTCGTGCTGACTGATTGGTTGAATCAGCAGGGAATCAAGAGTAAATCGAAGTTGATGGCGATGTCGCAGATGTTTGGTTACGATTTAGACGAGGCTTTTTTTGATGCGATCGTGCCGCACGCAGCAATAGGCGATCGCGCTTCTAATTAGCTTAGCTCTAATTAGGCAGACGATCGTATACCTTAAGACTTACTCAAACAGGTAAAAGCCAGGGTTTTTCTCTTGTGGTGCGAGCTTTCGGAGCCGCCCCACAAACTATTAAGTTCCCTACACAAAAGCTTAATTAATCTTAACAGCAACCGCAATCAGGCTTTAATACAATACTTTAGCCGACGGTCGAGCAATAGTGTTGCTTGACTTCAGACTTTTCTCAGAATTTAGAGTTAGTTTAGAGAGACACCGATCGCCCGATTCACTCGATCGAGGAAACACTCTATGCAAACAGATTACCTGATTGTCGGCAGTGGTTTATCAGCACTGGTTTTCGGAGCTTTGATGGCAAACTCCGGCTTCACGGTGCACGTCCTCGAAGCCCACGAACATCCGGGGGGCTTTGGTCACACCTTTACGATGGCCAAAAAATACACGTTTAATGCCCAATTTCACTACGTTTGGGACTGCGGTGAAGGACATACAGTCAATCGCGTACTCAAAAAACTCGGTCTCGATCGAGAAGTCACCTTTGAGCGGTACGATCCGAATGGCTACGACCACATGAGAATGCCTGGGTACGCCCTAGATATTCCGTCGGAACCAGCAGAATTGATCCGCAGATTGTCGGCGCTGTTTCCCGAAGCAAGCGACAACATTCGCAAATTCGTCAGCGAAGTCGAGCAAACCGGCGCGGGACTCAGAAAACTCGCTCCTCCCGTCAAACCGCTTGAATTGCTCAAAAACTTCAGCGACGTATTCTGCGCCGTCCAACACCTCAACAGCACGCTTCAGGACGTTTTCGACAAGTTCCAACTCCCCCAAGCCGCCCAGACCCTATTAGCCCTGCAATGGCCGGACTTTTTGCTCCCCCCGAACCAGCTTTCTTTCTACGCCTGGATTGCTTTGTTTCGAGGCTATCAAGAAGGTGCATTTTACCCGACGCAGCATTTTGAAGATGTCATCAATTCCTTAGTTAAAGTCATTGAATCCAACGGCGGGAAAGTTCTACTAAACCATGAAGTCACGAATTTTAGGGTGACAAACAGAACAGTAACCGGAGTTGAAGCGATGGATTTGACTACCCATCAAACCCATGAATTCACGGGCGACACGGTGATTTGCAACCTCGACCCCAAAAGAGCTGCGAAGATGATTGGGGAGGAACTGTTCTCTAAAAAAGTGCGGCGGAAACTCGACTACGAGTATTCTGCATCTAACTATATGGTGTACTGCGTTGTCAAAGATATCGATCTGCGAGACTGCGGATTTGGCAAGTGGAATACGTTTCATTCGGAACACTTGGATCTGAATGAAGCTTTTGCTCAAATGTATGACAAAAATGATTTTTCTCGTCCGAGTTTTGCAATTACAACGCCGACTTTACTGACAGACGCCCGCCGGGACTGTCCGGAAGATTGTCAAATTGTGGAATTTCTGACTGTTGCTAATTACAGCTATTTCAAGCAACTTTGGGAGACCGATCGCAAAGCTTACAGGCAGAAGAAACAAGAGATTTTGGATGCGATTTTAGATGTGGTTGAGAAGCACTACGTTCCCAATTTCCGCAAACACATGGTGTTTCACATCACCGGAAGTCCTACGACTAACGAGCGCTTCTGCTGGTGTCCTAACGGCAATTCCTACGGTTCCAGCCTGACGCCGAAAAACATGGGTATCGATCGGCTAAATCACGAAACTTCTCTCAACAATTTCTATTTCTGCAACGCCTCATCCGGCTATCCAGGCTTTGCGCCGACATTTTGGACGGGAGCACTTTTGTACCAGCGTTTATCAGGCGATCGGATTTTAGGCTAGGAGAAACTCGTTACTCAGCGATTGAAATCGCTACTGCAGAAACGAAGTCGGCCTCCGCAGACTAAGAAATAAAAAGGGTATCAAAGCCAAACTGGAAACAAAAAAATGGTTTGCAGTGAGGACTTTAGTCCTCAAATCAAGGACTTGCATTCCTTGCTACAAACTTTTTTAACAGGACTTACGCAAGGGAACAATTTTCACGCTATTTATGGCGTAAGGTGCGCAGTGCGCACCCTACAGATAGGGTCTGTGGTAAGTCCTGTTTAAGCTCTTAAGCATTCGATGATTAGTGTTCCATTCTATCAATGTAGGAGAGAACTATGAGAATTGCAATTGTTGGGGGCGGAGCTAGCGGTATGGCGACAGCCTACTGGCTAGACAAACAGAAGCATCACGTTACCTTGTTTGAAAAACAGCCAATTTTAGGTGGACACATTCGGACACTGAACAAAAACGTTTTGCCAAATCAATCTGAGTGCGATGAAATATTAGAAAATGGGGTGCTAGAATTTCCGACTGTGTTTTATAATTTCGTCGCTTTTATGCAAGAGCTAGGAGTTGAATTAGAGCCAGTACAAATTGGTTCAGCGCTGCTTTTTAAAGATGGTCGCCACTTTTTATCAAAAGTTGCAATTCAGAAAAACTTCACGGGAATTCAACGATTGATCGAATATTTGCGGCTGGATGCTCTCTATGCTCGTTCCGCTGGATTCATCATGAAAATGCGATTTTCTCAAACGCACGATTTTTACAACCAGCCACTATCTGAGCCTTTAAACAGCGCCTGTACCCGCAATACTTGGCTGAAGTTGCTGACGATGTACAGCTACTCGATTCCTTTTGAAATTATCGACAATTGTCCCGCAGAATTGGCGATTCCCATGCTGCGGGAATACGCCTTGGTTAGCTGGGTGAGG
>JAUBOG010000194.1:0-11240 GCA_036700105.1 Microcoleus occultus BM001215583 | reverse complement strand
GATCATGTCCGGTAACACTCCTTATGACAAGCGAGGACACGGCAGTGCCGTGTCCCTACAATTAATCGGGCGATGGTTGCATCCGAGGGGGGCGATTGATTATTTTGGGGTAGGGATACTCCAAAAGCTGTATCCTCGGTACTCCTACAAACCCAGCCGGATTTGAACCGCATTTTCAGCAATCAAAATCCCCAAAAATATGCCATTCCTTCGATGATTCCCCAAGCGCAAGCAGAGCCAGCTAAATAATGATTTTCCGTGCCGTATTCGCGATGCCATTCTAAGAGTTCTGACAGAGCATTCGCGACGATTACTCCCCGGACATTTTGCTGAAACATACTGATATCGTTGCCAGAATCGCCGCAAACTAATGTTGCTTCAGATGGAATTTGCAGGCGCTTTTGCAAATAAGTAAGGGCATTGCCTTTATTGCTAGTTTGCGGTAAAATATCTAGGTCGCGATTGCTGCTAAAAATAATTTGAGCTGCCAGTCCCGATGCAGTTAATTTTTGCTGCAATGCCTGCAAAGTCGAGATGTTTTCGGCTGCTGGTTCCAAACAATAACTGATTTTCCAAGGATTTTGTTCTTTGAGGGATTGGGGTTTAAGCTGGGAAAACTGCTGAGCTAGAGAGGCGATCGCCATTTTATCCCAGTCTTGAGAAAGATATTGAGCCCAGTCTAAATCGATGGTTCCGTCTTGGTAAATTTCGCTGCCTACACCTGCGATTAAATAGTCCGGTGCTAGCAGTTGTTTTTGGGCAATTAATTGGCAAGTTGAAGCATGAGAACGCCCGGTAGCGTAAATCAAACAAATTTGCGATCGCACGGGTTGCAACCGCTGGTTGAAAAGTTGAGTTGCTTCGTCGTCTCCGACTAGCGTGTTGTCTAAATCTGTAACTAATAAAAACTTCATATTGGGAATTGGTCAGGAGTCAATCGATTTTAGATTTTAGATTTTAGATTTTAGATTTTGGAGGCGACCCCACGGATTAATTCGGGGGCTTGAGGATTTTGGATTTTGGATTTTGGATTGATTCCACGGATAAATCACGTGGCGGGTACCATCAAGAAATTATTGGTCAGTAGTCATCAGTCATTCGCGATTGGAAACCGATCGCTTCTTCAAATAATTTTAACTATTTATCAAAATTTGTTAAGCACAATACATTTATAAGCAATCCGATCGGTTAGCATTTGCCCAATTTAATTTTCGACAAGTGGTGTGAGTGTTATGGTGAAGAATTCAAGCTCGGTTAAAGCTTTTTGGCTGTCTTTCTTGATTTCTGGTGCGGGGGTGCTTTTGGGGCCGATCGCGGCAACAGCTCAAATTCAGGATACCTCAACTCCAGAAGTTGCGCTAGAAGGTAGTGCCGTCCGTAGGGGCGGTGCCCCCGTGCCCGCCCCCCCAGACTCGGCGCCTGCTGCAGTTAAGATTGAGATACCGCAGTTAGCGGCGATAACCTCCGAGACTAACTCGGCAGTCGATCGCGCTTTACCCGAAACAGATACAGCAGCAGTCGATCGAACTTTACCCGAAACAGATAAAGCAACAGTCGATCGCGCTTTACCCGAAACTGATACAGCAACAGTCGATCGAACTTTACCCGAAACTGATACAGCAGCAGTCGATCGAACTTTACCCGAAACTGATACAGCAACAGTCGATCGAACTTTACCCAAACAAGATAAAGCAACAGAGGATAAAGCAGCAACAGCCCCTGAAATAACGGGGGAAATTCGCGAATTTCCGCCACAGGAGTTAGAAATTGCCAACTCTCCTCAGTCTCAAAACATTGCTGAAGCCAGCAAAGTTGCCGAAATCGGCAGCGAGACCGGCACCGCTGATGACCTCAGCATACAAGAAGACGCAGCACAAGTCACCTCTGTTTCCCAACTGTCCGACGTGCGGCCTACAGATTGGGCATTTCAAGCCTTGCAATCGCTAGTAGAAAGATACGGCTGCATTGCGGGATATCCAGACGGCACATTCCGAGGAAATCGGGCAATGACTCGCTACGAATTCGCCGCCGGATTAAACGCTTGCTTGGATCGAATTACCCAACAAATTAGCGGTTCTACTGCTAATTTTGTCAAGCGAGAAGATTTACTTGCTTTGCAAAGATTGCAAGAAGAATTTGCGGCAGAATTAGCTACATTGCGCGGTAGAGTAGATGCTTTAGAAGCGCGCACTGCTGAATTGGAAGCCAACCAATTTTCCACTACTACTAAACTCAACGGATTTGCTTGGTTTAACCTGACTGGAGCTTTTGCGGGGGATAAAGTCCGAGTTGAAGCGACAAATGGAAAAGCTGCCCCGCTCGATCGAGTGCCCGGACGCGATCCGGTGACAAACAGACCGATCGTGCAGAGAGTTGACGACGACCCAGAAATCACTTTCAGCCAGTTAATTTGGTTGACCCTAACTACTTCTTTTACAGGGAAAGACGAATTGATTACACAGCTAGCTGTAGGTAACGGCAATTCGCCAGCAAACCAGTATACTTCGGCGGGTTTTTTCAATACATTCGGCACTCCTTTTCTCGATCAAACTGCGGGAGGAAATCCCAATGAAGTTGTCCTGCGGGAACTTTCTTATCGGTTCCCGCTTAGCAACAGCTTGCAAGTAGTAGTCGGGCCGAGAATTAATTTCTACCGCTACTTTGATAACAATAAGTTTAACTTTTTCGTGGACGGTGCGAGCAGCTTTAATTCTAACAACAGCCCTTTGTTAAGCGCTACCAGACGCGGTGCCGGTGCTTTGGCTTTGTGGGATATCGGCCGCGCATTGAAACTGCGTTTGGGCTATTTGGGCGAGAGTACGGAATTTTTGCCAACTTCCGTGTTTAATTCCGCTTCCAATCCGTCTCAAGGCTTGTTTGGGGGCACGAATACGACTACAGCAGAATTAACATTCAGTCCGAGCGATCGGGCTAATTTGCGGTTTTTGTACAGCCGTTCCAACATCCAGCAAATCGGCGGCTTAATTGGATCTCCTAACAGCAAGCCGTTGAACGGTGTGGCAGATGACGGTTTCGGCGGCCCCCTGGGGAATGCGACTGCGAATACTTATAGCTTTAATTTCGATTGGTCAGTCACTCGCCGCTTTGGTCTTTTCGGCCGCTACGGCTACGCCGAAACTAATATATTTCCCAAGACTAACAGACCGGACGGCACGATCAAAAATCAATCTTATCAGTTAGGATTTGCACTTCCCGATTTGTTCAAAAAAGGAGCTTTGCTTACGGTGTCATATTTAGTACCTTTTGACTTTACTGGCGGTCGGAGATTTCTGGTTTCTGGCGGGGGGAACGGCGGCACGCAGTACGAGATTGAGGCAACTTATTATTTGCCTCTCACCGACAATATTTCGATCGTGCCGGCATTTTATGCGATCGGCAATGCCAATAATTTCGATAACAACCCGACAATTTTTGTGGGCAATTTGCGGACGCAGTTTAGTTTTTAGCTGCGTCATGTTTGTAGTCAGGACTAAATTTCTCCGCATTTAAGGACTTGCTGTCCTCACTACAAACTAATACCAATTCTCCAAATTCTTGGAACAATGATGAGTGTGGGTTTGTTTGCTGAAAGACTGTATGCACCGGTGCGTCGCTCAAAGATTGTGGATCTTATTTAAGATTGGCAGGTGGCGACGCACCCTACAGATACTCAATAATTAATCCGTGTATTCGTCTTCATCCGTCTAGTGCCTTCCTGATTCCTTTTACTTAATTGGAATTTCGATGATAAATTCGGTGCCTTTACCTGGTTCGGAGAGGCACTGCAATTTACCGCCGTGTTTTTCAACGACAATTTGGTGGGAAATTGATAAACCCAAACCAGTGCCTTTGCCTACGGGTTTTGTGGTAAAAAACGGGTCGAACAAACGCACGATATTATCTTGGGGAATGCCGGGGCCGTTGTCTTTTATCCGAATGCAAATGCTCTTGTTGTCAATCGTTTCTGTTTTAATTGTAATTGTCGGACAAGTAGAATTGGCGGTGTTTTTTGTTTGGCTGCTGCTTTCTTCCAATGCGTCCATCGCATTTGCTAAGATATTCATAAATACCTGATTCAACAGTCCGGGATGACATTTTATTTTCGGCAGGTCTCCGTATTCTTTAACCACTTCAATCCCCTGCCAGTTTGCCTTGGCTTTCAGCCTGCTGTTCAACATTAATAAGGTACTTTCTAAACCTTCGTGAATGTCAGCCTGCTTAATTTTTGCTTCGTCGGTTCGCGAAAAATTGCGCAGAGTTTGAATGATTTCTACAATTCGCTCGCATCCTGTCTGCATCGAGTTGAGCAATTTGGGCAGGTCTTCTGCTAGAAAATCTAAGTCTATATCTTCGGCTTGTTTCTGAATTTTGACTGGGGGGTTTGGGTATTGTTCTCGATACATCTGCACGATTTCTAACAAATCGAGAACGTAGCCTCTGACGTGGCAGAGGTTGCCGGCGACAAAGCCAACTGGGTTGTTAATTTCGTGGGCAATTCCTGCTAGGACTTGTCCGAGGGAAGACATTTTTTCGGTTTGGACTAACTGCATTTGAGTTTGCTGCAGTTCGCGCAATGCTGTTTGCAATTCCTGGGATTTTTGCCGATCGCGCGCAGCGGCCGCGGCCCGTTCTTCCTCAACTCCGATCGCGGCGGCAATAATTCCGATCAGCTTGCAGTCGGCTGCTGTGGGCGCGATCGGTTCGGTGTAGAGAACGCACATCGCACCCACGTAATCGTCGCCCAGCCGCACTGCTTGTCCCAAATAGCTTTGCAGTTGGTAGCGGATGACAGCGGGATCGATTTGGCCGTAGATAGTGTTCTGCAAGTCAGGAATCGCCACAGCCGCGTCGCTTCCTTTGTGGCATACGTCGGTGCAGATGTGGCCAGAAGCGCGATCGACAGCCGGGTAATCCGGCGGCGTTTGCCAAGTCGCGATCGCGCGCAGCATTTCGCCATCGACGCGGCTGTAGACGGCGCAGTTTCCGCCCAAAAGCTCGCCAGCTAACGATGTCAGGCGCTGGATGTTGTCAGCGGCGTCGGTGGTGAATCCCAAAAAGCACTCGTTAATTTTGCTGAGGCGGTACTCAGCTTGCCGGCGCGCCGTCATGTCGCGGGAGTTGATCGCAATTCCGTTCACAGCGGGGTCTGCTAGCAAGTTGATGCCGACGCCTTCGAGAAAGCACCAAGAACCGTCAGCGCTGCGGAACCGCCCTTCGAGGGCGATCGGATCGGCTGGATTTGCGATCAGCGTCTCGTGCTGGGAAATGACCGCAGCAATGTCGTCGGGGTGGACGAAATCGAGAGCTGTTTGACCGACGAGTTCCTCTGGTTCGTAGCCCAAAACAGTTTCTACAGAAGGGCTTTCGTAAACGATGCGGCCGCTTTCGTCCAGAATAGTAATGATGTCGAAACTGTTGAGAATCAGCGATCGCCATTTGGCTTCATTTTGCAGTAAAGCTGACTCGGCGTGTTTGCGATCGGTAATATCCTCGACCATTTCCAAGATAAACTGCGGCTTTCCCTGACTGCTGCCGATCGCAGAGGCGCTGAGGCGTCCCCACCTGATGCTGCCGTCGGGGCGCAGGTAGCGCTTCTCGATTTGGTATGCCGATCGCATCGAGGCGGCCAACTCTTGGCGCAATTCGCGGTCGATTTTGGCATCTTCCGGGTGCGCGCAGTCGTCGAGGCCGGCACCGCGCAGTTGGGTTTCCGATCGCCCCAGCATAGCTTGAAATGCCGGATTGGTGGCGATCGCCATACCTTCGAGGGTAGCGACGGCCATGCCGATCGCAGCGCGTTCAAAAATTGCCCGAAACCGCTGTTCGCTGTCGCGCAAAGCTGCCTCTGCTTCCACTTCCTGTGTGATGTCCCGCCCCGCGACTGCCATGCCTTTGCGCGATCCGTCCGGGTTGAACAGCGGCACTTTGCGAACTTCAAACAAATTGCTGCCGCCTGTGGGCAGGGGGACGGTTTGGCGGATGGAGGCGATCGCGCCTGTTTTCCAGGTAATTTCGCCGGTTTCCTGCCAAGAAAGCAGGATTTCTCTAACTCTGGGATCTGCGGCGGCTGCGAGTTCGGCAGTAGTTTTGCCCTGGTAGTCTGCGGTATCCAGGCCCAAAAGTTTCAGGGCGCAGTCGTTGGCAATCAGCCAGCGCCCCTCGCTGTCTGTGAGGTTGATGGCATCGGGCACGGCGTCGATCGCGGTTTTCAGCCAGTATTCCCGATCGCGCAGGGCTGCTTCGGCGCACTTGCGATCGGCAATTTCGGCGACGGTTCCTTCGTAGTAAAGCAGTTCGCCGCCTTCGCCCCGGACTTCGCGCACGTTTTCCGAGATCCAGGTGGTGCTGCCGTCCGATCGGTATATGCAGGACTCAAACTCTTTGAGGGAGCCGTTTTTAGTAATTTCAGCGGTGAAGGAAGCGCGGCGGGTGCGATCGGCATAAAGGTTTTTTGCCGAACATTTTGCGATCAGTTCTTCTGGGGAGTCGTAGCCGTAGATCCGGGCTAGTGCGGGGTTGGCGCTGAGGTAGCGCCCGTCGGGGGCGGTTTGAAATATGCCTTCGGTGGCGTTTTCAAAGATGCTGCGGTATTTTGCCTCGGCTTGTTTGAGGGCTGATTCGGCTTCTTTGCGATCGGTGATATCAGATTGCACGCCGATGAAGTGGGTGACGCAGCCGTTGCTGTCGCGCACGGGCGAGATGGCGAGTTCGTTCCAGAAAGGGGTGCCGTCTTTGCGGTAGTTTTTCAGAACTACTTTGCAGTCGTGCTGTTCTTTGAGGGCGGCGCGGATGCGATCTACGGCTGCGCGATCGGTATCCGGGCCTTGCAAAAAGCGGCAGTTCCGCCCGATGATTTCGCTGCTAGAGTAGCCTGTAATCCGCTCGAAAGCCGGGTTGCAGTAGACTATGGGCTTGTCCGGCAGCTTCGCGTCCGCGATCGCGATGCCGTTGCTGGTAGCTGCCAGGGCGCGATCGTACAGCCGAAATACTTCTTCTATTAAATTCGGTGCATTGCCGCCGGTACGAGTCGGCGATAGGTTGTCAGAAGGAATGCTTATATCGATCTGCATGAGTTTTTAGAGATTTAGTTTATTGTCGATCGCCAACGGCAGCACACCCCGCAATTTTAACAGAATTGCCCTGTTTTCCCAATGCAGAAGTTAGAAGGATATCATGCTAAATTTTGGCTGTAAATTATACCCTAAAAAACTTTAACTTCATCGTTTTAATTTATAACAGTTGCTGCTGCCCTCACTCTATCTCTGGTATGGTTTACTTGGCATGGTTTTGTCGGCTTACAGGTTCGCGCAATTAATATTTTCGACAATATAAAAAAATAGAGCGTTCGGCTCTCGTGAAATGTTTTTAGTTGAACGATGCAAACTGTTCCCAAAAAAAACGAGTCCCGATCAATTTTGAACGATCGCGGCCAGTTCCGAAATACTGTCGATCGCGAAAGTCGGTTCTAGGGCCAGACACTCAGCGCGAGAACCGTAGCCGTAAGCCGCCCAACAAACATCTATTCCCGCATTTTTAGCAAACAGCAAATCAACCGCTGTATCGCCAACCATTAAAACTTGACTGTTATCCACTTCCGGAAACAGCGGTTTAATAATCGAGTAAAAAACCTCTGGGTTTGGCTTCTGAGTTATTTGTCCGTTATCACCTAAAATCAAATCAAAAAAACCGTGAATCCTCAATTTTTCCAGAAACAAATTCACAAAACTCACGTGTTTGTTGCTAAAAACTCCCAGGCTCAAGCCAGACTTGCTCGCCAACTGCAAAAGTTGCTTTGTCCCCGGAAATAAATCTAGCTGCTTTTCACCTTCTGTGCGATAAAAAGATCGGTAAGTTTCAACCCATTCGCCAATTGCGCTTTCCTCGATCGCCGGATGCAGCATTTTGAAAGTATTCGGTAAATTGATGCCGATCGTACCTCTAATTGTATCAGCCGCTGGCGGCTCGACCTCGAAAATTTCAAAAGTTTTGGTAATGCAAGATACAATAGCTTTGTGAGTAATTGCCAAAGTGCCGTCGAAGTCAAAAATAATTAACTTGTACTGACTCATATTCCTCAAAAATTCCTAGATTGCAGCGCGGCGTTCGCCGTGACATGATAACATCATATCTCTCGCAAACCAAAAATAAGTATAATTTTTAACATTCAAGAGGTCAACATGAATGTCACCGAAAAACCCGAAATTGTAGCAGCAGATTTCCCAGACCACACTCAATTACCAGACTCCGACGGTACTTTTGTGAAAAACTTTCAAGAACACCCTCAAAGCATCCTGCTAACAACATCTGTTCGACCCATTTTAGACCAACTTCATCCCGACGGACAATATTGTATCGGTCAAGATTCAGGTATTTATTGGCGAGTCCCGCAACCCCCAGAACCGCCAGAAAAAGGAGCAGAAGCACCAGATTGGTTTTATGTCCCCGACGTGCCGCCAACTCTCGACGGAAATATGCGGCGTTCCTATGTAATGTGGCGGGAATTAATGCCGCCGTTAATTATACTAGAATTTGTTTCGGGAAATGGCAGCGAAGAAAGAGATACAACTCCCAGAAAAGGCAAGTTTTGGATTTACGAGCGAATTATTAGACCTGCATTTTACGGAATTTATGAAGTCCAAAAAGCCCAAATAGAATTGTACCATTTGGTAGAAAATAGATTTGAGTTAGTGCAGTCAAATCAGCGCGGACATTACCCGATCGCACAAATAGGAGTCGAATTAGGCATTTGGCAAGGAATTTATCAAGGCGTAGAATTGCCTTGGATGCGCTGGTGGGATGCCGAGGGGAATTTGATACCAGCCGCTGAAGAACGGGCCGAACAAGCAGAATTAGCAGCAGAACAAGAACGGCAAATGCGAATAGAATCAGACTTGGCAGCAGAACAAGAACGGCAAAGGCGAATAGAAGCCGAGCAGCGAATTCAAGCTTTAGAAGCGCGTTTGCGAGAGTTAGAAGGAGGTTCATCAGTTGACAGTTGACAGTTGACAGAGGCCTGTAGGGTGCGTCAGCTTTCTGAGCTTCCATCAGTAAGGGAAACGCTGTGGGCTGACGCACCCTACAATACTAAAGTCCTCACTGCAAATTTTTTTTTCTTGCTTTCAAGCGCCGATCGCAATTGCTAGAATCAAGAGGGCGGGTTTATTGAATTATTCGTTTGGATATATAAACAGTTGGTAAAACCCGCCCCTACCACATATGTTTTCTTCTCAATCCGGTTTGTATTAGGGAAATTTAAAAAAATATCGCTTCTAATCCAGAAGCTGCTTGTATTATTTGATAAGTATTTTGTAGCTTTGTGTAGAATCTATGGCACTAATTGTTCAGAAATTTGGCGGAAGTTCGGTTGGTACAGTATCGCGCATTCTGGAAGTAGCCAAACGAGTTGTCAAAACCGCACAGCTTGGCAACTCCCTAGTTGTGGTACTTTCGGCAATGGGCAAAACCACCGACGGTTTGGTTAAACTAGCTAAGGAAATTTCCCCCAATCCCAACAAGCGGGAAATGGATATGTTGCTCTCCACTGGGGAACAAGTGTCGATCGCCCTTTTAAGTATGGCATTGCAGGAACTCGGACAGCCCGCGATCTCCCTTACAGGCGCCCAAGTCGGCATCGTCACCGAAGCAGCCCACACCCGCGCCCGGATTTTGCGGATCGATCCGGCGCGGATTCAAAGCCAGCTAAACAGCGGTAAAGTCGTTGTCGTTGCAGGTTTCCAAGGCATCACCGATGCCGGAGAATTGGAAATTACCACCCTCGGGCGCGGCGGTTCCGACACGACAGCAGTAGCCCTCGCCGCAGCGCTGCGGGCCGACAAATGCGAAATTTATACCGACGTGCCCGGAATCCTGACTACAGATCCGCGCCTGATTCCCGACGCGCAACTGATGGACGAAATCACCTGCGACGAAATGCTGGAATTGGCGAGTTTGGGCGCAAAAGTGCTGCACCCGCGCGCCGTAGAAATTGCCAAGAATTACGGCGTGCCGCTGGTAGTGCTGTCTAGCTGGAGCGACGCGCCCGGTACGCGCGTGGTGTCGCCTCCCCCCCAACCGCGCCCTTTGGAGGGCTTGGAGCTCGCAAAAGCGGTCGATGCGGTGGAATTTGACTTGGATCAGGCGGGAGTGTCGCTGCTGCGTTTGCCCGATCGCCCGGGAGTAGCAGCGCGCTTGTTCGGTGCGATCGCCCAGCAAAATCTCGATGTAGACTTAATTATCCAATCAATTCACGAAGGAAATACGAACGATATCGCCTTCACCGTAACGCGAAATTCTCTGCAACAAGCCACCGCAGTTGCTGATGCAATTATCCCCGCCCTCGGCCAGAATTCTCGGCCAGAATTGGGAGAACCGGAAGTGAAAGCCGAAGAAAGACCGATCGCTAAAGTTAGCATTGCAGGCGCGGGAATGATCGGGCGTCCGAGGGTAGCGGCGCAAATGTTTAAAACCTTAGCAGATGCGGGAATTAACATTCAAATGATTTCCACATCCGAGGTGAAAGTTAGCTGTACGATCGATGCTGCGGATTGCGATCGGGCAGTTGCCGAACTCTGCAAAGCATTTGATGTCGCCAATTCCCCTGTAGCGCTGCATTCATCCTCCCAAAAACCGCCCGCAGTCCGCGCTGTAGCGTTGGATCTCAACCAAGCGCGTCTGGCAATTCGCCATTTGCCCGATCGACCCGGAGTAGCAGCAAAAATGTTCGGACTTTTAGCCGAAGAAAACATCAGCGTAGACACGATCATTCAGTCGCAGCGCTGCCACAATATCGACGGTATTTTAACTCGCGACATTGCATTTACCGTAGCGCAAATCGACGCCGAAGCTGCTAAAACAGCCCTAGAAAAAGCCGCCCCAGAATTCGGGTGGGGCGAAGTTGCAGTCGATACAGAAGTTGCCAAAGTTAGCGTAGTCGGTTCCGGGATGGTAGCGCATCCGGGAGTAGCCGCCAAGATGTTTGCAGCGCTTTCGGGCCAGCAAATCAACATTCAAATGATTGCAACTTCCGAGATTAAAATTAGCTGCGTTGTCGATGAAGCACAAGGCGTAACAGCTTTGAAAGCAATTCACGCAGCCTTTGAGTTAGCTGGAAGTGAAAGAATCCAAATTCCCGCCTAGCCTAGTAGGGAAACGGCACTGCCGTGTCCTTAATAGCAACGGAGGACACGGCAGTGCCGTGTCCCTACCTCGATTAATTGTAGGGAAACGGCACTGCCGTGTCC
>JAUBOG010000193.1:0-11241 GCA_036700105.1 Microcoleus occultus BM001215583 | reverse complement strand
TTCGGCCGACAATTTATTAGTGAGAATCAGGGATTTACTACCGAAATGCTTCGCCGCTACGAATATATTGGCAAAAATGAGATGCACCCAATCGCTGTCTCTCCTTACTGATTATAGCTTTTAATTATCAAGCGATCGTAATCATAATTAATTCTAAGGACTGCGGCTGCTTCTTTAATTGTTTTTGAGAGCGCTATTAACCAGAATAATTGCCAGCGACGCGCTTCGATTGGGTTGGTTGCCTCTGGGTAACGATGCTTGAGTTCTGTTGCACTTTGCGCCAATAGCTGTGAATGAGTGCCCCTCGATAAAATGGTTTGATTTCGGTAACTCTTGTTCCAGACAAATAACGAGAATGAGTCCTGGTTAAACCCAAGAGAATACCTGTTTTATCCAAAAATACGCTCGTTTTATGGCTTGATATCCTTGATTTTATCCCAATACTCCACTCTCAATTTTGGGACTCTTTCTGTCGCAGCTTGGCTACTATACCATGTTTTTTTTGGGGATATTAGCTCTAATTTTTGTAAATAACGACACAGGGCTGCCCGACTCACCCAATTTGCGATTTTTTGTGAACATAATTCACACAGCTCTACCTGCATCGGCATCGGGATGCTCTGCGACTAATGCTCTGACTTCTTCTGATTTAGAAGTCATCTGACTGAATTGTGGTTTTTCCCTTTGTTTAGATTGTAAATTTCCCTCAGTTTGTTGTTGCTTGACAAATTTTTGAACTAGACTTTTACTAACCTTAAAAAGGTAGTCTGCGGTGGTACTTGCCGTGACAGGATTAGATTTTTCGCTCATCTTTCGCTCCCTACTTTGATAGTGCTGAATTTGATTGATATCAATTCCGGCTGTGCCCGAATGACAAGGGAGGACACGGGACTGCCGTTTCTTGCGCCGCGATCGATTGTAGGGAAACGGCACGTGGCGGTTTCCTGATTTCTCAAATCAAAAACAGGACTTTCAAAGTGTGTGCAAAAAATGGCTAGAACGATCGACCGGACATGATATGATTCGACCGATCGCGATCGATCGTTTTTAATGACAAATTGTTTTAGAGTTATGGCTGTTTGGGCGAGGAGAACTCACAACACAGCAGTCTGTTGTGCGCGGTACGACCCTACACCGCTGGACAACAGACGGCTGACTCTCAAATATCGTCATCGTTTTGACCTTGCACGCCCTGAAGAATCCGCGATAACTCGCTCTTCTCATTCACTGTAATCCGAGTCGGAGAGCCGCTGATAATCCGTTCGTAACCGCGGAACGAATCTTTAATTTGCGGGCCTCTTTCAGTAATCGTGTATTCCCGAATCCCTTTATCGTGCCAGGAACCGCGCATCTTAAACACATTAATTGCCCGGGACATTTCCCCTCGAATCTCTACATACTGAAGCATGATAATGGTGTCAGTAATCGTAGAAATATGGGAGTCTGTAATTGAATGAGAACCCATAAACTGGTCGCTGGTATTTGTAAAAAAGCCGGTTATTTCTTCCTGCTTCGCAAAACCTGTCACTCCGATTACAAATTGCCGGAAAGCATTATTGCTGACACCCCTAGCTAATGCCGAAAGCGAGTCTATAGCAATTCGAGAAGGTTTGAATTCAGCAATTTCTGATTTAATAGTCTGCAAGTGGTCTTCCAATCCCGCAGATTCCGGGTAAGTGCACAGCAGCTTTAGCAGCCCTTTCTGTTCCATTTCCTCAAAATCAATCCCCCAAGAATAAGCGTTGCGGAACAACTGAGCCCGCGACTCTTCATAGGCAAACAACAGCGCCCGATTGCCGTTCATGCAAGCATTCTGCAAAAACTTACTTACCAGCAGCGTTTTGCCGGTTCCCGTCGCGCCCGTCGCTAAAATAATCGAGTCTTTAAAGAAACCGCCGCCGCACATCTCGTCGAGAGTTTTATCGCCCGAAGAAACCCGCACGTTAGAAGACTTTTGAGTTAATCGCATCGCCCCCAATGGAAAAATATTAATTCCGTCATTAGTCATAGTAAAAGGATATTCGCCTTTCATGTGAGTTGTACCGCGCAACTTCAAAATTTCCATTGTGCGGCGGCGGCGTTCGCCTTCCAAAACGTTGCGAACAATTACTACATTATCCGACACAAATTCTTCCACTCCAAACCGGGCCACCGGGCCGTATTCTTCCACCCGTTCGGTAGTCATAACTGTAGTTGCGCCTACTTGTTTGAGGCGCGCAACTAAGCGAAAAATTTCTCGGCGTACAACGGATGCAGCGTCGTACTGCTGAAATACTGCCGTCACGGAATCTATAGAAACGCGCTTGGCTTTGTATTTGCGGATGGCGTACTGAATCCGCTCGATCAAGGCAGATAAATCAAAATTTCCCACGATATCTTGACCTTCTGGATCGGGGGAAGCGTCCAAAATAAATAGTTTGCCTTCATCGATTAACTTGGCCAGATCCCAACCGAAACTGCAAGCATTTTTAATAATATCTGTGGGAGATTCTTCAAAAGTTACGAGCACTCCCGGTTCGTCAAAATGGGTGATTCCATTATAGATGAATTGTACGGCGAATAAAGTTTTTCCCGTTCCTGACGTGCCGCTGACTAAGGTGGTTCTGCCGATCGGCATTCCGCCGTGACTGATGTCATCAAAACCCTCAATCATCGTGCGAATTTTTTGAACTCCTGCCGTTACAAGTCCTTCTGGTTGCACCGTTTGAATAATTTCATTCATATCGATTTTTGTCAACTCTCAGTATTATTTCGTTGTCACTCATTCACCGCAGCCCATGAGTCTTTGTACCCAGCTTTTAGTTTTGGCTCGTGCTCGATAACTAAGGACTGCTGACTAATGATTGTCGCCTGATTATCTCCTGATTATCTTATGAATTCAGGTCTTCTTCGCGAAGTTCTTCATAGAGCAAATCTAATCCTATCAGAACTTTCTCGCGATCGGACAAATCGCCAATTATTTTTCGGACTGGCGGCGGCAGGATTTTCGCCAGCGTCGGAGTTGCCAAAATTTTGTCCTCTTCTGCTAGCTGAGGATTTTTGAGAACGTCTATGACTTTCAGCGCGTAGACTCCTTGAAATTCTTGTTCTAGGATGTCTTTTAGGGTTTTCAAAGCTCGCACTGAGTTGGGAGTATTTCCCGCAACGTACAGTTTCAGAACGTAGGTTTTTTTCAGAGGACTCATGAACTTTTTTAAATATTGACTATTAGTTGTCAGATGATAGTTGTTATTTGTCTTAACTCTACTGTTCTTTGTTATTTTATAATAATTTCAGCTTCCCGATCGCCCTGTCTTCTCCTTTCTGCTTGGTTGGATTCTACCTTCTACCTTCGGCTTGATTAAATTCTACCGTTTACCTTCTACTTTCTACCTCATCGATGCTTCTTTCGGAATCGATCGCCTGTACATCTCGCACAGATGAGCGATGGCGTCAATCAAAGTCAAGCGGTAATCGAGCAGTATTTCCTCGCTGCGCCCTTCTAATTTTAGCTGTTTAGCAAACTCGTCCATCAAGGCCATGTGAATTTCTACAATTTGAGTCACGGGAACGTCAGCAAAAAAAGCCAAATTCACAAATTCATCTATTTGATTGTTGACCGCACTTTCTTCGGAAAAATAATTCAAAACGATGTCGCGATAACTTGACTTGAGTTGCTCCAAAAACTTTTGCTTCTCTGACCCAGACATATTTCGCAAAAAAATCTGGGAATTTCTTTTATAATACACGCCTAAGTATCCTAATCGCTCGCGTAATTTTTCCGCAAGCCGGCGCTGCTGTCGGCTTAACAAACTTTGAGCTGTCAATTGGGCTGTTGCATCGACGGTTGCGGATCGGTCATTGACAGCAACCGGAGTGGAAAGTTTCAGAAATTGCGCGATCGCCCGATCGATACTTGCACCTATTTCCGTCGATCGAGCGATTGACAGTTGCACCTCAGCAGGGTGATAAAAAAAAGCACAACTTTGCTCTTGATGCTTCGAGGCGGTATTAGCCTGAGCCTGAAAACCCTCTAAAGGTGCTGACCGCCGGACATCCTCCCCGGGCCCGGGCCCAAAAATCACAGCAGGCAAAAACAGCGATCGTTCTTGCAGCTTGTTCAGAAGGGATATCAGATCCCCGTCTACCTCAAAAACCAAACAATCGACGTGGTAATTGTGCTTCTTCAGGAATCCCAAAAACTCCACCCCCGAGTTAATGTACGTTAAAGTGTAGCGATCGCTCCTCAAAAGCTCGATCGCACCGCCTGCAAGTTCCTCAGAGTGCACGAAAATACCGATCGACAGTGGGGTTCGCAAAGCTGTAGGTGAAACATCGGCATTACCCGAAAGTGCTGGATCGCTCAGAGTTGATATCTCCTTTACAAAACACTTAATATTTTAACAATCACGGCAACATTTACTGTAACTAATCTTAACAGCAAACTCGGTGACAAATTTTTAACAGAGGGATAATTAAGCTGCTGCGCGGAGAGCGTCAACCGCCCTGATGCTGATTTCTGCAATTAAGCTTAAGCCTTAAAATAAGTGACAGTTACCTCAAATCGGTTACAGGCATCGAACTCGCAGGTCCAGGTGCCGATCCCCGCTTCGATCGCTAACTGATATAAAACATATAAGATACAAAAATCCGCAGCTACATTGGGTATCAAAAATATTACTGCTATTTGATAGCAGGCTCTCAGGTTTGTTATGTCAACCACCAGCCCCAGCCTCAAGAATTTTATCGAGCCACTGCCCCAGTGCCTCCCAATGGCGACGCTAGAATGTTTGCGGTCAATTTTCAGCTCCTGTAACTGCGATCGAGTCGCAGTAGTCAACGAACAGCTACAGCCCCTGGGATTAGTTTACCTGCGCGCCCTTTGGGCTGGTGGAGCCGATCGCATCAACGACTGGGAGCAACCTTTATCCCAAAGCCCGATCGCGATCGAACCGATCAGAACATTACCGGCAGCTCTGAGCGTCAGCGAATTCTGGCAGTACCTGCAAACAGAGGAACTTGATACCGGAACCGGACTCGAAGGCGCGGGCGGTGCCTCGAAAAGCCCGATCGCCCTGACAGATGCCAGCGGTCAATTTTTAGGACTCCTAGAGTGCCAGAGCCTGCTGCAATTTATCGCCGCACCTAACAGCAGCTCGATCGAACTCGCAGAGCAGCCCGCAGCAGTCAAAGCAATCGAATTAATACCAGTTTCCGCAGCCATCGCCACCGCCCTAGGCGCTCAAGTGCGCTTTCTAGAAGCAGGATTGAAACCCTCGGAAAACCTCAACTCCCTAGTCGAACTGCTGGAAAAACTGCCCCTGCCGCTGAGATTGCAAACGCCCGCAGGACAAATAGTCAGCCAAAACGCAGCGTGGCGAATTTTGCTGGGAGCAGGCCCAGAACCTGTTCCAGAACCGGCCGCAAATTCGGGCAAACACGGCAGCCCCCACCAACCAAGCCATTTAAGAACCGAATACACCAACGCCCAGGTAGAAGCCATCACCCAAGAATGCAGGAGCTTAGCACTCACTCGCCGTGAGGGCGATTCCCTGCGGGATAACTTCGCCGCCGAGCGCGATTCAACCGCAGCCACCAGTTGCCCCCTGCCCCTGTACGCCGCCTCCCCCTCAACCTTAACCGATCCCGCTTGGTGTCCCACCGCAGGCAAACCAGACACCTACATCTGCGACTGTCCCGTACAAACAGGTCAAGAACGGATCTGGCAATTTGTCAAACAGCCGCTCTGGGATCAACTAATTTTAGTAATGGGACAAGATGTCACCGAAGAACATTTAGTCGCCAAAGAACTAGCAGCAAAAAATGCAGATTTAATCCACCTAAACCGACTAAAAGACGAATTTTTATCCTGCATCAGCCACGAACTAAAAACCCCGCTCACCGCCGTCCTCGGTTTGTCCAGCCTGCTCAAAGATAAATTGATCGGAGAACTAAACGACCGCCAAACACGCTACGCCAAACTAATCCATAAAAGCGGGCGGCATTTGATGACAATCGTTAACGACATTTTAGACTTAACCCGGATGGAAACCGGGCAGCTAGAACTAATTCCCGAACAGGTCGAAATAGCAGCCACCTGCAAAAGAGCATTCGAGCAAGCAAAACAACTGCAACAGCAAGAAGAAAAATCCCCTTCCCAGCCCGCGACCAAAACAAACAGCGCAGATTCCGAAGAACCATCCGCCGAAATCGAATTTACACTCGAAATAGAACCGGGACTGAGCTATTTAATTGCCGACGAACTGCGCCTGCGGCAAATGCTGGTGAATCTGCTTTCCAACGCTCTAAAGTTCACTCCCGCCGGCGGCAAAATCGGATTGAAAGTAAATCTTTGGGAAGGCTGGCTCGCGTTCACAGTTTCCGACACCGGCATCGGCATCCCCGCCGACAAACAGCACCTGATTTTTCAGAAATTCCAACAGCTAGAAAGCCCTCTCACCAGGCGCTTTCAAGGCACCGGACTGGGACTGGTACTGACTCAGCGCCTCGCCCGCCTCCACGGCGGAGACGTTTCGTTTATTTCCTCCGAAAACCAAGGCTCTGAATTTACCCTGCTGCTGCCGCCGAATCCTCCGGGAAACAGTACGGAAGAATCCCCAAGAGGCGCGGAACCCGAGGCAGAATTATTCAAACCAAAATATCAAACTCTCGATATCGCCAATTCTCGCTCTCGTTTAGTATTAATCGTCGAAGCAGTTCCCAAATATATCGAAGATTTAACCAACGTCCTCTCCAGCTTGGGCTACCAAGTAATAGTCGCCCGTTCCGGCACCGAAGCGCTCGAAAAAGCCCGCAGGTTCAGTCCCGAAGCGATTTTCCTCAACCCGCTGCTGCCGCTGCTGTCCGGTTGGGACGTGCTGACGCTGCTCAAAAGCGATCCGGATACCCGATCGATTCCGGCGATCGTCACGGCCACCAGAGGCGAAAAAGAACGAGCCAGTATCAACCGCGCCGAAGGCTTTTTGAGCTTGCCGGTCGAAGAACCCGCTTTGCGAAAGTTGCTGGCAAATTCGATCGCCCGCCCTCTTGCCAGTACCAGCAAGGTGACAAGTTCTTTAACCGTGTTGTGGATCAGCCCGCAAAACAGTTCCTGTCAAGGCTCGGCATTGCTCCTCAACCCCACTTACTGTCGGGTTTTAGAAGCAGACGACCTCGGTCAAGCAGAACTCGTAGCCAGAATTTGGCGGCCAGACGCGATCGTCTTGGACAGTACGGATCGACTGGAAAACCCCTTAGCTTTTATCGAACACTTAAGTCGGTCTCGGAATTTAGGTTCTCTCCCCTTGGTGACTTTAGACCCCGCAACTACGCAACTAGCAAATCAAGTCAAAGGGTTGTCGGTATTTCCCTGTTTAGCCGCCGGCAGTTCCGACGACAGTCAAAAATCGGGAACCGGGCCCGTAGCAAGTGCATTGTGGCAAGTGATTCAAGTAGCTGCTGGCATGAGTTGGAAGCCCAGCATTTTATTTGCCGACATTTCGAGTTTACCGGACTTGCACCGCGCGGCTTCTGTTAATCCGACGGCAGAAGCGGCAAATTGCGGTCGATCGACCCCAGCCGAAATGCCGATTTCCAGTTCTGGGTTTTCTACTCCCAACTTTCAAGCTTTAATGCAGTACATCCAAACCGCAGGATTTCGAGGGTCGATCGCAGCCTGCTGGACAGAAGTTTTGCAGCAGTTGCAATATCAAAGCGTAGACTTAGTGTTGCTGTGCCTGCGAGATGCCCCCTCAGAACCCCCCGCAATGTTGCAAGCGCTATCGAACTTGCGGCAAATGGGAGTAAAACTGCCGATCTTAGTCTGGGATTATCGGTCTGCTGTAAATTCGGAATCCGAGGCGATCGACTTTCTGCTGCAAGAAGTATCTGCCAAGATTTTACCTGCTTCCTTGTCAGCAGCACAATTATTAGACCAAATCCAACAGACTTTATTAACTCATTCAAAAAGTTGCTAAAAACAAACAAGTTTTCCCCGTTTCTAGTGAGGACTTTAGTCCTCTTGCAAACAATGAATCAAAATTTTAATCTGTGAATAAAAATAGAATTTGGCAACTATTAAAATGAAACCCGCTTTCGCGCTGCGAGTCAGGAATCGATATCAAAACTGAAAAATATGGGTTATTATAGGCGATCGAGAAACCCTTATATTTTTTTCTGGGGCTGTACAGTGCCGAATCGCATTCCTTTACTATCTCTGCTGCTCGTACTCGGCTTGTGGACAATGCCCGAGCCTGTTGCCAGTCAAGCACTCCTGCCTTACACCCTGCAAATCGACTCCGCCGATCTCGAACAAACAGCCTTAAGCCTTGCAGAAGAAGCCGTCCAGCTAGCCAGACTCCAGCAGTACGAACTCGCCGTGCCCAGAGCCGAACTCGCCACGCAATTAGCCCCCAAGAATGCTCAAACTTGGACTTTGTTAGGCAGTTTGTACCTTCAAGTCGAGCAGTTCGATAAAGGAATTGTGGCTTTGCAGCAAGCTCAATCCCTCGCGCCCGAAAATGCCTCAATCAAATTTGTGTTGGGAGAAGCACACTTTCGGCAAGCGAAGTATGAGAAAGCAGTCGAATACTTGCAAGCTGGTTTGAAAATAAAACCAGACACTCCCGGCGCATTATTTGATTTGGGCAATGCTTTTTACAAGCTCAAGCAATTCGAGCAGGCGATCGCCCAATACGAAAAAGCCTTTGCTTTAGAAAAAAACCTGTGGCCAGCTATCAACAACATCGGATTAGTCAAATACGAAATGGGAGATGTCGATAGCGCCATCAAACGCTGGGAAGAAGCGATCGCGATCGACAACAAAGCAGCAGAACCGATGCTAGCTCTAGCAGCAGCACTGTACGGCAAAGGCGACAAAACAAAAGCCTTAGCGATGGGAGAAGCAGCTCTGAAACTCGACAAACGCTATTCTACCGTAGAGTTTATGAAAGAAAACCTTTGGGGCGATCGTTTGATTGCAGCCACCCAAAGCTTCTTGGCAACTCCCGAAATGAAAGCAGCACTCGCTAAAATTCAAGACTCGCCACCTCCTCCCCAACTGTCGCCTTAGAAATATCGCCTTCTTTCTGAAAAAAACAGCCTGAAAACACTGTAAATTCAGTCAAAAGATGAAAGATTTAGGAAGCTCAAAAATGTTCAATACTGTTGTTGTGGCGGGCGCTAGTCGCGGAATTGGCCTGGCAGTTGCCGAACATTTCGCGCCCAAATCCCGCCGTTTGCTAGCCGTATCCCGCACTCGCGCACCTGTCGGGGAGTGGGTGAGTGCCGACTTGTCCGATCTGTCTGGCGTTGAATCAGTCGTAAAGGCCGTGGGCAGCGATACCCTTGATGCCTTGCTGTATATGGGCGGCACTTGGGAAACCAATGCTTTCACCAATCAATACAGTTTTGAAAATTGTTCTGATGAAGACATCACGCGAGTAATCGCTGTGAATCTCATCGCACCAATTCGGCTGGTGAAAGCACTCCTGCCCGCACTTCGGCGCTCCAACAACCCGAAAGTGCTGTTTATGGGCGCTCTCTCCGGGCGAGACAATTTCTCCGGTAGAGAAGTGGCAAATTCAGCATCAAAATTTGGTTTGCGAGGGGCGGTTCATGCACTGCGGGAGGAATTGCGATCGCAGCAAATAGGCGTCACCGTCATCAATCCTGGAAACGTCGGAACTCCCGAGGTACTTGCGGATTTGGCAGCAGGTGGGTTGCTTGGTGGCAGTGCGATTCCGCTATCTGACTTGCTCAGCATCATCGACTGCGTGCTGTCTTTGTCGCGCGCAACCTGCGTCAAAGAGATAGATTTACCCGCTATGCTTGGTGAGGGAGCCTGAGTTTTGATTTTGGTACACCTTGCTATGACAACTAAGTAATTAATTTTCCAATCTAAAATCTAAAATCTAAAATCTAAAATCCTATGACTGTTTCTCCCCTAACCTGGACAGAATTAGAAGCCCTCACAGACTTTGAAGTCGATCGCACCAACGGCCCCACCAACGCCCAATCCCGCTTGCGCCTCTTCGGAAAAACCGAATCCGACGTGCGAGTCACCCTCTACCGCGACAACCATGCGTGGTGTCCCTACTGCCAAAAAATCTGGCTGTGGTTGGAAGAAAAACAAATCCCCTACCGCATTGACAAAGTTACCATGTTCTGCTATGGGGAAAAAGAAACTTGGTACAAGCGGAAAGTGCCATCGGGAATGCTACCCGCGATCGAACTAGACGGCCGCATCATCACCGAAAGCGACGACATCTTAATCGCCCTCGAACGAGTCTTCGGGCCCTTGAGTTTGGGTATGGAAAACCCCGCAGTGATGCCCATGCGCCGGCTAGAACGGCTGCTATTTAGGGCTTGGTGCTCTTGGCTGTGCTACCCAGCAAGTTCGGCGAAAGTAGAACAGCACAACCGCAACCAATTTATCAGCGTCGCCGCCCAAGTTGAAGCAGCCCTCGCCAGCACTCCCGGGCCTTATTTCCTCGCTGAATTTGGCACTGCGGATGTCATCTTTACGCCCTACGTCGAACGGATGAATGCCAGTCTTTACTATTACAAAGGCTACTCGCTGCGGGAAGAAAACCCGCGCTTTGCTGACTGGTTTGCCGCGATGGAAAGCCGATCGACTTATCGCGGTACTCAAAGCGATTTTCATACTCATGTACATGATTTGCCACCTCAAATGGGCGGCTGTTATGAAAATGGGGAACCGCAAATGCTAATCAACAAAGCCCGCGTGGACAACGGGCCTTGGGCCGGATTGCCAGATGTGATGTATCCAGAACCGGAAACCTCGCGCGCTGAAGCACTCCACCGCGTTATCAAGCACCGCAGCAACATCGTTCGCGTTAATCCTGCTGACGACAGCTTATTTGATGAAGCTTTGCGTTGTGCTTTAACTTTGATGATGACTGGTGAAGTTTGTAAACCGCCGGTTGGTTCTGATGGGGCTTTGCGGTATTTGCGCGATCGGGTAAATGTGCCCCGCGATATGTCCATCTACGCGGCCAAGCGGCTGAGGGAAGCTTTGGAGGAAACGGCGACTTTAGCGGGCGATTCGCAAGGTACTCCGATTCTGCTGAAGAATCGGCGAGACCAAGATCCGGCTAATTTTGTTTAGGATTTAGCCATATTGGAATCACGCGAAATGAGCGTTGCTGCTGCTGTACTTCATTAGCTTGCAATCTGCGCGATCGTTGTGCTACCATTGGTAGCATTAAAAGTGGCATAAATACTGTCTATGAAAGTATCTAT
>JAUBOG010000192.1:0-11404 GCA_036700105.1 Microcoleus occultus BM001215583 | reverse complement strand
TGAGTAATTTTACTCATTGACAATAGTGCTTTTAGCTTAACTTGTGAGTAATGGGACTTCAGTCCTTCTCCTAGTATTCGTAGGGTGCGGAGCGTGTGCGATTTTTTAATCATCACTAAAAATCTCATAACTGACGCACCATTGATTCGGTGGTGCGTCAGTTATGAGATTGTAAGCTTATAGCGTCTCTCTAGCTGACGCACCCTACTTCACTGTTACGGCTTTATGGAGTCCCGCCCCAAATACTTGGTTAAATAAGGCGAAAACACTTCATAAATCAGGGTTAGCGGCTTCCCGCGATGCCAAAACAAATAGTGCCGCCCCCAAAAAGGCCCCGACTCTTGAAAAGCTGACTCCAAAGCTACCGAATCACCGCAATAAATCCCTTGCACGTCGCGATACAATTCTGTCCGCAGCCGCGCTAAACTCGCCCAAATTGGCAAAGATTTATTTTGCAAATATTCGTCTACATGACTCGCTTCCCACCAAGAAGTCGCGTAGGCGAGGCGCTGTCCCGAAGCAGTCCGCAGCCACACTTGCCGGCGCAGGCGCGGCCCGGGAACGGCGACAATTTGCTGGGGCGCGCCGTCTGTGTCTTCACCGACTAAGGACATATCGATTACATCTACTTCTGTCGGTTCCCCAGTCAGCAGTTGCAGGTGACGGGTGGGGGAACCGTCGCCTAGGAGCAGTATTTGCCATGCCGGTGCTAGCTTGCTGTGGGGTAAACCCTTCTGTACTGCGTCTTCTGCTCCTTGCCACAGGGGGTTGAGAGCGTGCCAGGCGAGGCTGTTTTTGGGTGTGAATGTTGCAGTCAAGGGTCTTTACAAAACTTAACTTTTTCCAGATCATAACGCTGTTTGGAGGTTTGTAAGTTGTTCCAGACCTAACCTGCATATTTGAAGCGGGCTGGCGTGCCCGCTCCACAAGAGTTTTATGGTTTCTGAAGATGTAATTTCAATACACGGCAGGTGTAGGGTACGCAGCCTGCACCTTACGAGACAGCGGCTAAGCCCGATCGAATTTGCGTATCCGTATACTGAGGCGTCCAGCCGCTTGTGGTGGTAAAGTAGCGCACAGCTTTGATTTTCCGGGCTGCTGTCAAATAAAACCAGTGCTCTGTATTCGCCGGTACGTTGATAAACTCTTCCGGCTGTACCGTCACTTCTACCTGACTCCCGTCTGGCCGCACGAAGCCGAAAATGCCTTCTCCTGCTACGATATAGCGGACTTCATCGTCAGCGTGGATGTGGCACTTGTCGAATTTCGAGAGCAGGGTGTCGAGGTTGGGAATGCCGGGGTGCAGTACGATTAAGTCCCGCGACTGATAGCCTGCGGTTTCCGACAACTGTTGAAAGTAGCCGTCGAGGGCTTGCAGCACTTGCTCTTTTTGATTGTCGTCAAGAGCATCTTTTGCCAGCAATTCCCGAATTTCTGGGCTCTCACCCACGGGCCAGCGGTTGAGTTGAATGTTTAAGGGAGCGAGCTCGCGTGCAATGTCGCTTAGCTGAGTGTAGGTTGTACCGTTTTCGAGTTGCAGGATAGCCATTTTTACAGATTTTTTTGGGTGAGGCGAAAAACAGACAGGGTGATGGACGCTTTGTCGATCGCGCCTGTAGCAGGAAAACCATTTTAACGTTTATTTGAACAGGCAGGATGCCTGTTCCACAAGAGATAATATTAATAAGTCAGGCTGCAAGTGCTAGCAACCGCAGCGATCGCCCGCACCGACACCTTAAATGTAACTTTTGCAACAACTATGCCTACTTATACGGGAATTTCTAGCGAAGCTTTTCAGCATCCGCTCGATCGGCAAGCTGAGGAAGCTTTACGCAGCGTACCTGGATTTGACTTAATTGCCAGCAAATTTGTAGAATTTGTCTACGAACGACCGCAATTTGTTTATTTAATGGGCAATAGCATACAAGTCGGGCCGCGCCAATATGCCAGCATTTATCATATATTTCGGGAGTGCGTGCAGGCTTTAGATGTGTTTCCAGAACCTGGTTTGTTCGTGTCTCAAAATCCCTCCGTTAACAGCTATGCCCTGGGAAAAAACCAGCCTTATATAGTATTGAATACTGGTCTTTTGGATTTGTTGGACGAGGCGGAAATTAAGGTGGTGCTGGCTCACGAGTTGGGACACATTAAATGCGGCCATCCAACTTTAAATCAAATGGCGATGTGGGCGATGAGCGTTGCTTCGACGATCGGCGAAATGACTTTCGGTTTGGGAAATATGGTCGGCAGCGGTTTGATTTACGCTTTTTACGAGTGGCGGCGCAAGGCAGAATTGTCGGCGGATCGGGCGGCTTTGTTGGTGACGGATGATTTGAACAGCGTGATGGTTTCGATGATGAAACTGGCGGGAGTTAGCAGTAAATATGCTAGCGAATGCAGTTTGCAAGAATTTATCCGCCAGTCGGATAACTATCAAGAGCTCGATCGGGACAACCTCAACCAAGTGTATAAATTTTTACTGTACAATGGCGGGCAGGGCGTGATGCTGAGTCACCCTTTCCCGGTGGAACGCCTGCGGTATTTGCGAGATTGGGCGAGTTCGGAAGAATACCGCCAAATCAAGCTGGGGAACTACAAGCGGGCTGTAGCTGAGGGTGCGGTTGACGTGAAGTCCCAAACGCCTAACAGCGAGACGGAGGCTTTGCGCCGTCAGATTGAAGAGTTGCAGCGGGAGATCGATCGGCAAAAATCTAAGCAAAAATAAGTGTAGGGCGCGCGCGCGGCCGTCCACCGGGTTTTTTCACAGCCTTAAACTGTAGGTTGGGTTGAGGAACGAAACCCAACTACATCCTAATTTAAAAAAGAACCGTAGGGACACGGCAGTGCCGTTTCCTACTCCCCGTCCCCGCGCCGGACACGGCTTTTGGAGTGTCCCTACTTCGAGATTATTCTAGAAATTTAGCGGATTTGCCGCAGGAAGGAAAGTAGAAGGAAGATAGGCAAGTTAGAGACTTACTCGCAACGGGCCTCCAATCTACAAACTGTCATCTCGTTTCTGAAATCTGTTTCCCAGGACGTGTAGATTAAATCAAGAGAAGCTTATAACTCAACCGGACTAAGAAAAAAATGATTATTGATAAACCAATGAATACTAACAAGTCAAGCTCTAATTTTTTCGGCAATGTAGGCAAAGCGGCGATCGCCCTGACAGTTTTAGCCGCCGGGATGGCATTCACAAATCCTGGGAGAGACAAATACCTGACTTATGCTTCCGGCACATTGGAAAAGGAACTGGAAAGCACAGTGTGCAAGGATTCGCGCGTTCCTCAAGCTTTGAGCGGCGTTGCAGAGACTTTGATCGGCAGTTGCAAGAATTTGCTGACTTCGCAGCGAAGCACGATCGAAAGCTTGCTAGACAATACAACGCAGCGTCAAAATTTCGGTGTTGTCAGTATTTATACAACTGAACTGGGCAAAAAAAGCTATCAAACAGTTGGAGCTTTTGGGAATTTTGTAACCCTGCCACCTAGTTCTGAAAATGCTCAAAACTAAAGTCAAATTAAGTTCAATTGTAGAAACCGGGTTTTGGAGAAAGCCCGGTTTTTACTTACGTAATTTTATGTAAGTAAATCGCTATAAATTCGGATACAGGCAGCACGTATTTTTAATCAAGCCCGCTATTAGAGACAATATGTTAACTTTTATTAAAAATAAAAAGTTATTGTGCCACTTAACATTAAGATTAGCACTATAAAATTTTATGTTTGACAAATAAGCAGATGGCAACGCAATTAATTAAGGGTGGGAGATTTAATATTTCTTCTTCAGCGCCGGATTTAAAAAAAATGGCGATCGCCCTCGGTTGGGAGGTGACAGCAGCCGCACAAAGCTACGAAATTGATGTGTCTGCGTTTATGCTAGGTGCTGACGGCAAAATACCTAACGATAAATATTTTATTTTTTACAATAACCTGCAATCCTGTGACGGTTCGGTACTGCAATCGATTCCTGAAACCAACAACAGAAGTCAAAACAACAAGACTATTTACGGCATTATTTTAGATAAAATCCATCCTGAAATTGCCGAAATAATTTTTGCTGTGACTATTCACGAAGCAGAGAAACTTCAGGCAAATTTTAGCAATATCAAAAATGCTTTTATCAAAATTTCTAATTTGGATACGGGAATCGAACTTGTTCGGTATCAATTAAAAGAGAATTTTTCGCGAGAAACTGCTGTAGAATTCGGTCGTTTATACAGAAAAAATGGAGAGTGGAGATTCCAGGCGGTAGGACAAGGATATCAGGCAGGATTGCAGAGTTTTGTTGACAAGTATTGCAGCACAAATAGCAATAATATTGCTTTAAATACTAGCGAGTTGGCAGCGGAAACAGCAGCAGCAGATGATTTGCAGTTGCCGGCTTGGGAGTTGGAGGTGGAACCAGCAGCGGCACAAGCAGCGGCACAGCAAAATTCGCGTCAAACTCGCAGGCTGCAACCAGCACAAATTAACAATCAAGTTAATTCCCGAAGCCGCAAAATACCCGCAGTTGTATTAGCAAGTTTAGGGGTTTTGGTGTTGGGGACCTGGTGCGGAACGATCGCCTTTGTGCGATCGGCAAATGAAACGCTGAACCAAGCGAAAATACTCGAATTTGAAACGCAAAACGCAGCACAAACTACAGATGTAAATCTGCTTAGAAGTTTCGACAAACGCCTGAAAGAAACGATCGCCAATTTAGAGAAAATTCCCAACTTCCCCGGCTTTGGGTATCAACAAGCTGAAGCTTCCAAGCTGAAACTGCGCCCGAAATTGGTTCCTGCGGGGCAAAATTTACAAGCCGCAGAAAGTCTAGAAGCAGCTCAAAAATTGGCGGTGGAAGCTGCTTTGCTGGTGCAAAAACCGCCTCATCCGATGGAAGTTTGGCATCAGTCGCACAGTAAATGGCAGCAGTCGATCGCCCTTTTAGAGGCGATCGAGTCGCGTACACCAGTCTACAATTTAGCTCAAAATAAGTTATCTAATTACCGCGCCAATCGCGCTATTATCAGTCAAAGATTGGCGATCGCTCAAAAAGCTGCAAATTTCAGCAACCAAGGTTCTTTGAAAATTCAGAAGGGAGATGTTCCCGGGGCGATCGCCTATTTCACTCAGGCTTTAGGGCTGAATCCCAACATACCTCAAGCTTACCTCGGATTGGGAATCGCTACTTCAAAACAGGGAAACAAGCAGCAGGCAATTTACAATTACGATCGCGCATTGCAATTCAATCCTAACTTGGCAGAAGCTTATTTTGGTCGCGGCCAAGCATACTATGAATTGGGAGACAAGCAAAGGGCGATCGGCGATTACGAACAAGCGATCCGCGTTAATCCAGATTACGGTTTGGCTTATTTGGAGCGAGGTGCTGTTCGCTGTATGCTGGGAACTAAACCTGAAGCAGTAGCCGACTTTAACCAAGCGATCGAACTATTCTCGAAGCAG
This sequence comes from Microcoleus occultus BM001215583, assembly GCA_036700105.1. Classification (GTDB taxonomy): domain Bacteria; phylum Cyanobacteriota; class Cyanobacteriia; order Cyanobacteriales; family Microcoleaceae; genus Microcoleus. The sequence goes on along the minus strand of JAUBOG010000192.1, from coordinate 5,957 downwards.
GGAGACGGAAACAATCACCAATTAGCCAAAAGCTTTATTAATGAGTGTCAAGAACCGACTGCACAGGCTGTAATCTGCGATTATCGAAGGAACATAAACTCCTTGGGCAGACCCTGCGGCCGCTCTGTTAATGTTCCGGTTATAATTAGAAGAAAACCCGCTAGCAGTGCCTCAAACTCTGACTCTACTGATGTTGAAAGAGATATTGAAAGCAATAGCAGCACCACCAGAACTCGCAGCCGGAGAAGAAGTAAAAGGTAAACGGCTGTCCCATTAAGTAAATCAGCGGTAAAATACATAAGTATAGCTTTTCTCAGTTAAACCAATGGCAACGCAATTAACTAAGGGTGAAAGATTTAATATTTCTCAAGCAGCGCCGGATTTAAAAAAAATGGCGATCGCCCTCGGCTGGGAGGTGACAGCAGCCGGACAAAGCTACGAGATTGATGTGTCTGCCTTTATGCTAGGTGCTGACGGCAAAATACCTAACGATCAATATTTGGTTTTTTACAATAACCTGCAATCCTGCGACAGTTCGGTACTGCAATCGATTCCTGACAAAAACAACCCAAGTCAAGAACATAAGACTATTTACGGCGTTATCTTAGAAAGAGTTAATCCAGAAATTCAGGAAATAACTTTTGTGGTCACTATTCACGAAGCACAGAAAATCAATGCAAATTTTAGCAACATCAAAAATGCTTTTATCAAAATTTCTAATTTGGATACGGGAATCGAACTTGTGCGCTATGAATTACAAGATAATTTTTCGCTAGAGACTGCTGTAGAATTCGGTCGTTTATACAGAAAGAATGGAGAGTGGAGATTTCAGTCGGTAGGACAAGGATATCAGGCAGGATTGCAGAGTTTTGTTGACAAGTATTGCAGCGAAAATAGCAAATAATATTTCTGAATTACTAACTTCCTTCTGCTGTAGATGACAAAATGTGCTGGTAAGCATCGATGGTTTGTTGGGCGATCGCCTCCCAGTTATAATGCTTGTTTGCATATTCTTTGCCGTTCAATCCCCGCCGCCGCCGTTCCTCTGGACTCAGAAGTGCCGATTTGATGGAATTGGCGATCGCCCCTAATTCCAAAGGCGTTACCCAACCAGCTTCTGCTTGCTGTATGTCGAACGCAATATGGATGCGATCGGAAATAGCGACAGGTACACCGGCGGCCATTGCTTCTGCTACAGCAATCCCAAAGTTTTCGTAATAAGAAGGCAATACAAATAAGTCGGCTTTTGTCAACAGTTCATTTTTGCGATCGCCGCTAACAAAACCTGCGATCGTTGTATATTTTGCTAAGCTGGAATTCTGAATCTGTACTTTAATTTGTGTTTCATAATCGGCATCTTGGGGATTTGAACCAGCTAAAATAAAGTGAAACTCTATTCCAGATTCTAAAATACTTTCTAATGCTGGAATGAGCAAATCAAGCCCTTTTTTCGGTTCGATCCGCGACATAAATAATATTATTGGTATTTCAGAATTCGGCAATATGTCAGGATAAAAATCGACCCTCACCCCCAATGGGATCACCAAATCTTGTGGCACGGGCATCTTGCCTGTGCTATCCAAACCAAATCTTTCCGAAATTTTAGCTTCTTCTTTACTTGTGAAGTGAATTGCTGCTGCACCGGCTAAATTAGGGCGTTCTAAAAGTGCGGCATAAATCTGTTTCAAGCGCTTTTTTTTCTGCAAGTCTGCGGGGTCAAGCATACCGCAGGGACGCATAATATACGGCAACTTATGCCCTCTCGCAATTGTGGCGGCGAGGGTAGTTACTGGCGAGAAAAGAGCGTGAATGTGAGCCAGGTCAAATTGCCCTGCATTTTGATTTAACCACTGCAATAACGATAGTGAAAACTTATATCTGCGGAAGGGAGAACAGCGGAAATAAATAATCTGATAACCGTTTTGTTTTATGGGTTGATTTAGAGTCACATCTAAGGGAAGTTGACCGATATCTCCGTTAGAATCTGTGGTGATAATCGTCACCTCAATGTTTTTGGCAGCGAGGGCGGCAGAAAGTCCGAGTACCATTTGACTCGGCCCGCCGTAGACGAGGGAAATTGAGGGAATAATTTGCAGGATTCGCATGGTTAGCACTTGCTGTTAGCTGAGGTAGCTGGTTGTGTTATCATAGAAAGAATTGCAAAATTTGCACGTTATACTAATTTAGGCGATCGGAGGCAAGTTATGCTGATTGGATTCAGCGTCGGCAACTACAAATCTTTTAAAGAAACTGTCACCCTCAGCATGGTAGCTTCGTCAATTACGGAGGAAGACAAAGAGCTGGACGAAAATAATGTATTCCCAATTAATGATAAGTTAAGCTTACTCAAAAGTGCTGCTATTTATGGAGCTAACGCCAGCGGCAAAAGCAATTTAATCGCTGCTATTAACTTTATGAAATGGTTTGTCCTCAACTCATCTAAAGAAACGCAAGTTTCAGAGGCGATCGATATTGATGCATTCAGGCTAAGTACGGAGACAGAAAAAGAGCCGTCTTTCTTTGAAATCGTTTTTCTACTAGAAGGCCAAACTTTTAGGTACGGTTTTGAGGTGAACGCGCGAGAAGTTGTTTCTGAGTGGCTATTTCAAGCTGATGACAGTGAAGAAAAAGTGCTTTTTGAACGGGATTTTGACAATTTTATATTAAATGATTTTCCCGAGGGACAAGGCATTAGCGATAAAACCCGAAGCAATGCTTTATTTCTCTCTGTAGTCGCACAATTTAATGGTAAAGTTTCTGGCAAAATACTGCTGTGGTTCAGTAAAACTTTGCAATTGATATCAGGATTGCAAGATAGACAATACCGCAAGGAAACTTTGGAGTCTTTGAGGGACGCTGGGCACAGACGTGATATTATTGAATTCATTAAAAATTTAGACTTAGGTATTTTAGATATTGTTCCTAAAAATACTGCTGTATATTCTATTTATGATAATACAGCACAATACGGGGGTCCCTATGGTGGTTTATACCCTATTTCTGAAATCAAAACTACGGTGCAGACATCTCACCCCAAATATGATGCTGATGGTAAGCAAACTTCTATCGAATCATTCGATATCGAAAAACAGGAATCCGAGGGAACAAACAAACTATTTGCATTAGCCGGCATTCTCCTGGATACTTTAAGAACAGGAAAGATTTTATTAATTGATGAACTTGATGCCAGACTGCATCCGCTGATTACTCGCGAATTAATCTACTTATTCAATTCTAACGAGACTAATCCCCACAACGCACAGCTTATATTCACGACACACGATACAAACTTGCTCAGCAGCAAGACTTTTCGCAAGGATCAAATATGGTTTACTGAAAAGGATAACAAGGGCGCTACTGATTTGTATTCTTTAGTAGAGTATAAAGTCGGAAAAGATGCCTCATTTGAGCGCGATTATATTATCGGCAAGTATGGCGCTATTCCTTTTATTGGTAATTTTAAAGAACTCATAGGTGAACTTCATGAGTAAAAAAAGTTCGTCTAGAAGCAAGATTGATTACTACGATAGAAAAGTTAAAACTAGAAGATGGTTTTTAATCGTGTGTGAAGGCGAAAAAACTGAACCAAACTATTTTAGAAGTTTCGCGGTAGATACAAAGGTAATTAAGCTGGATATCAAAGGAGAAGGAAAAAATACGAAGAGTTTAGTAGAAAAAGCTATTAAGTTAAAAAACGACTCAGAATTCGACGAAACAGACCGCTTTTGGTGCGTGTTCGATCGCGATAAAAACCCTAAAAATCCTAACGACTCGCAAAATTTTAATTCAGCCATAACTCTTGCCAAAACTAACGACATTAAAGTAGCTTACTCCAATGATGCTTTTGAACTTTGGTATTTGCTGCACTTCAATTATTATACTACACAAATTTCTCGCAAAGATTATCCCGATATGTTGACGGATGTACTGGGACACAAGTATCAGAAAAACAGCAAGACGATTTATGAGAAACTAAAAGACAAACAGGAGAATGCAATTAAAAACGCAAAACGGCTTTTAAAGGAATACGATCGCCCCAATCCTGAAAGTGATAATCCTTCAACAACAGTGCATCTGCTAGTGGAAGAACTTAACAGTTTTATTCCTGATTAATGAGGAATTTGGGCAGTACATACAAATTTAATTATCTGGAAAAGGCTGCCCGTTTAGCTGCTGTGCTTCCTCTCTCTTTGTGGCTGTAATTTGGGTATTGTGAGATATTTTCTTGGAAAATTCATACATTTCACTGGCTTTTGCTTCAGCCGCTTTCACGATTTCAAGGATTTCCAGGAGTTGGCTTTCATCTGGTAATTGTGTCATGGCAATACTTCTAATTTCTCAACTACTTTTTTTATCATCATTCTCGATTCTGGAGCCATATGCAGCAAGGCTGCTAAATAATCTGCTGCTTTTTGAACATCTTCATCTGGCACACCAGCCATCAATACATTGCCCACCATGTGCTCGGCTTGTAAGCGAGTACCTGCTACGTTGAATTGAAAATTGGTGATGGAAGAAAAGTATTGCATCAGTATTTCATTTTCGGGAAAAAGAGACATTGCTCTTCTAAGTGCAAAAAGTCCCTGCGTTGCTTGGCGATCGGCATCGTCTAGTACCTGGTAGAGTTCGTCAACCAAAGGTCGTATGTCGGAAGGAATAGACATTTACCGGAGTTTTTATTTGACACTTGCATTATACTGCTAAAACTTACAGCAATTCTTTGTAAAATTCTAATAACTGTTCAGCTAAAGCTTGATTTGTATAATTGCTCATGGCTCTATGATAACCCCGATCGCCCAAATCGGCAGCCAAAGGAGGCCGCTCCATCAATTCCTGCAAACACTCTCGCAAAACCCCTGCATTTCCCTCGGGGAATACTAAACCCGCATCGCCGATGACGTGGGGAATTTCCCCGCAGTCGGAACCGACAACCGGAATTTTACAAGCCATCGCTTCGATTAAAACGTGACCGAATTGTTCCTTCCAACCCACAGCAGTCAAAGTTTTGAATTTATAGCTGGTTTGCGATGGTAATACCAAACAGTTCATTAAGTTAATGTATGGGGGAATTTGTTCGTGAGAAACGCTTTCTACCCAGATTATTCGGTCGCTGATGCCCCATTCTCTACATTTTTCGGCGAGGTGCGCCTGCAATTTTCCTTGTCCTACTAACAGCCACTTCCAAGAGCGTTTGTTCAGCCCGGCCAAGGCTTCAGCTAAAGTTAGCAGTCCTTTTTCTTCGACAAATCTCCCTACAAATCCTACCACAAAATCCGTCGCTTCAATGCCTAGTTTTCGCGATAAATTAGCGTCTTTACCAGTGCGGGTAAACAAGGTTTCATCTACTCCGAGTTGCGGCATTACTTTTACTGCACCTTGATAGCCCCGTTGGCGAAGTATTTTAGCTCCGTCTAAGTTTCCGGCAATAACTCCGTCTGTGTAATGAAGATTGCAGTTTTCTAACGCAGAAACAGGCCACTTTAATTGATAAGGCAGATTCCACCAGGTAAAAAATATATTTTTTGCTTGCAGCTTGAGCAATTTGTTGAGTAAAATCAACTGGGCATAGGCTAGGGATTTTGAACCTTGTTCGACTTGGATAATCTGCGGCTTGAATTCATGCAATAGTTGAATTATATCTGTGCCAAATGTTAGCAATCCTTGATTGTTTTGGCTGTAATTGGAAATTGGAACTACTTTAAATGAGCCTTCTTCCGAGAATTGGGTTTCTATAATTTTATTTTGTATGCCTCCGGGTTTCCAGCGCCGCGGCACTACAAGTGTTACTTGTATATTGGGTTCTAGGTTTGCTAAAATCTTGAATTTTTCTCGGTTGATATCAACAATATAGGTGTGGCTGGCAACGAGAATTCTCATTTATTGGGAATGGGGAATAGGGCATTGGGCATTGGGCATTGGGTAATACGGTTCAGATAAGACAGATCCCCCCTAGCCCC
>JAUBOG010000191.1:0-11424 GCA_036700105.1 Microcoleus occultus BM001215583 | reverse complement strand
CTTAAGGGGGATTTAGGGGGATCGAGATATGTGCAACTTCACATTAAATTGGTATAAATATGTTTTAGATATAAAGTCAATCTAAAATCTAAAATCTAAAATCTAAAATCGATTGACTGCTGCAAATGACAGAAAATGTAATTTCCCTAAAAAATGTTTCCAAATGCTTTAAGCGGTACGATCGTCCCGGAGACCGCTTAAAGGAAATGATTTATCCCAGCAAAAAACTTGCCGATGAATTTTGGGCTCTCCACGACATCAATCTGGAAATTCCTCAAGGACAAACTCTGGGAATTGTCGGCCGCAACGGTTCGGGAAAAAGCACTCTTTTGCAAATAATTGTGGGGACGCTGACTCCTACGACAGGAAGCGTGAATGTTAAAGGGCGAGTCTCCGCTTTGCTGGAACTCGGAAGCGGGTTTAACCCGGAATTTACCGGGCGGCAAAATGTGTTTTTCAACGCTCAGTTACTGGGATTCAATCACCAAGAAACCGCCGAAAAATTTGACGAAATAGCCGCTTTTGCTGATATTGGAGATTTCATCGACCAGCCGGTCAAGACTTATTCGAGCGGTATGTTTGTCAGGCTGGCTTTTGCGGTTGCGACTAGCGTTGAGCCGGATATTTTGGTGATTGACGAAGCACTTTCGGTGGGCGATGAAGCTTTTCAGCGAAAGTGTTTTGCCCGGTTGCAAAGCATTCAGGAAGGCGGCGGAACGATTTTATTTGTGTCTCACGCTGCTACTTCTGTGGTGCAGCTTTGTACTTCGGCGATTTTGATGGATAGCGGAGAATTGCTGCTGGCTCACACGCCGAAAGTGGTGATTTCTAAGTATCAAAAGCTGATTTATGCCGATCCGGATAAGGCTTTGGGGTTGAAGTCAGATATTCGAGCGCTGAACCAACTGACAAAGCAGGAAAGTGAAAACAATCTTGAGGATGCTAATTTAGAAAGCACCAAAGGGGATGTTAAACCGGAGCAATATTTCTCCAAACCCAAGGAACATTATGATGAATTTTACGATCCGGGGATGATACCATCGAATACCGTCAGGTATCCGTCTCGCGGAGCGGAAATTATCAATCCCCGCATCGAAACGCGGTCGGGAAATACGGTAAATCACTTGATCGGCCGTCAAGATTACATTTACACTTACTCTGTTGCTTTCTCGCGGCCAACTTCCAAGGTGAGGTTTGGAATGTTGATTAAAACGATTAGCGGTTTCGAGTTGGCCGGTGCTTCTTTGAAGGCTTCTACTCAGTCAGTTCGGTATGTGGAAGCGGGAACGACAATTGTAGTGAAGTTTCAGTTTAAATGTTTGCTGAATCCGGGGGTTTATTTTTTGAATGCGGGGGTTGTGGGAACGGTAGATGGGGATTTAACTTATTTGGACCGCTGCGTTGATGTGGCGATGTTTAGAGTTCAGTCTTGTACTGAGTCCTGCGGTAACGGCATCGTTGACTTGCTGATCGAACCGTGTTTAACTGTTGTTAATTCTGATGCTCTGGTGCAAGAGCAGTCAACTGAGGTTATCTAAAATTCTGTGAGAACAATGAGCGATATCAATTTAGATTTAGTCAAAAATCCGGTGATCGCAGCATTTATTCGAGAGCAAGCTAAGTTTCCCGAAGATTTTAAACTGAATATCTGCGAAGCAGATGAAATGTATTTGTTTAGCTTGAGCAATGTCAAGGACGATCGCGATCGGGCTTTGGTGCGCTATTATGCGATCGGGCGCCGCATCCTCGATACGGTTAAACAAGTTGTAGATTGGCATTTTGGCAGTTTTGAAAATGTACCGTCTTTTCTAGATTTTGCCTGCGGTTACGGTCGGTTCACGCGGTTTTTGATTCAGGAAATGCCGCCGGAAAGAATTTGGGTTTCCGATATTTATGCTAACGCGGTCAAGTTTCAAACTGAATACTTGGGCGTCAGCGGTATTGTCTCGACGGGAAAACCAGAAAATTATTTAATTGACCGCAAGTTTGACTGCATTCTGGCTAATTCTTTTTTCAGCCATATGCCGGAAAGAACTTTTACAAATTGGCTGCAAAATTTGTACGATTTGTTGACTCCTGATGGCGTCTTGATGTTCAGCGTTCACGATGAGTGTTTGCGAAGTCCTCATATAGAAATGCCTGCGAACGGTATTTTGTTCAGCGCCAACAGCGAAAGTCAGTCTTTAGATAAAGAAGAATACGGCACTACTTATGTAACTGAAAAGTTTGTCAGAGAAATTGTCGATCGAGTTAGCGGAGGCAAAGCTTTTGTGCACCGCATCAAAAAAGGCATATGCAGGTTTCAGGATTTGTATGTTGTCACAAATAAGCTAGCGAAAGATTTTTCCGAGTTGCAATTCAATCACCACCCGGAAGGATATATTGATGTTGCTGCTTTTACGAATAAGGAGAATTTGTATCTGGAAGGATGGGCGGCCGATATGAATCTCGGCGGTAGAATTGAGGAGGTGCAAGTGCTGGTAAACGGCGAAGCTGTGCAGAAATGCGAGCCTTTTTACGATCGCCCGGATGTAGCTGGATATTTTGACACTGATGCGGCTTTGCAGTCTGGTTGGAACTGTTATTTGCCGAAAAACACTGTAGCGCCGCAAGATGTGCTGACAGTTAAAGCAATCAATAACTACGGTTGGCAGTGGATTCTGGAAACTTGCACCGTGGAATCGCTGGTTAGTCAAAAGCAATCGCAGTCTTTGTTGGGGTCTACTCAGACCAAACTAAAATTAATAGAGACTCAGCTAGCTTCGGCTAAGATAGAATGGGAGTTAAGTCAAAGTAAGCTAATGATTTCTCAAACGAAGTTGCAAGAATCTCAAACAAATTTGCAAGAAACTCAAACTGCATTACTTTCAGCTCAAACGCAGTTGGAGCAAACTCAAAATCAGTTAGTATCTGTACAAACACAGTTAGAAAAAACTGAAAATCAGCTCATTAATGTCAAGCAAGAACTAGACCGATCGCACAGTCGAGTTGTAGCAATGGAAAGCAGCAAGTTCTGGAAGCTGAGAACTGCGTGGTTTCAAATCAGGCGGTCGATCGGCTTAGCGGGAGAATAACGAGTAAAATTGGTGTGGGAATTAGGGGGAGGGAGAGAAATTGTGAGTACAAATAACAGCAAACCGTCGGTTTTTATTGTTACGGGAATGCACCGTTCCGGTACGTCTTTAACAGCTTCTTTGTTTCAGAAAGTCGGGGTTGATATTGGCAAAAAGTTGGTGGGCCCGGCAGTTGGCAATGTGAAGGGGCATTTCGAGAATGTGGATTTTGTGGAGTTTCACAAAAGTGTTTTGCGATCGCGCGGCATCGACGAACTCGGCTGTACCTTTGAAAAAACGATTCCGGTAGCAGCGGAATTTGTAGAAATTGCCAAAAAATTAATTGCCGACAATCAAAAGACAAACAAGCATTGGGGCTGGAAAGACCCGCGCACGGCGCTTTTTTGGGATTTTTGGTTGACTTTGCTCCCGGAAGCTAATTTTATCTGCGTTTACCGATCGCCCTGGGAAGTAGTCGATTCGCTTTACCGCCGGGGAACCGATCTCAGCTTGCTGCACGATCCCGAAATGGCAGTAAAAATGTGGATTCACTACAATCAAAAAGTCTTAGAAATGTACGAACGTTTTCCCGATCGCTGTCTGCTGGCCAACGTTTACCCGATCGGCAACACTCCCGAACTTTTCATTTCTAGAGTCAGCGACAAATTTAACGTTAATTTAGGTGCGATACCCGCCGATAACTTTGAAGAATCTTTATTAGTCAGCGATATTGTCAAAAGTCACAGACCGAGTTTAATCGAAAAATATTTCCCCGAAGCATTAGAACTCTATCAACTTTTGGAAACCCAAGCCGGCAATCTGGGCAGCGAGTCGAAATTGGCGATCGATCGAGCGATTCATTTCCCAGCATCTCCAGTCTGGCCTTTTGAAGATTGGCTAAAAATCCGGTTGCTGGAAAAACAGCAAAAAACCAGCAATTCCGAAATCAAACAGTGGCAATCGCAATTTCACCAAGCCCAGGCGAAAGTGTTGGGATTGGAGGCCGAATTGGGAGACACGCAAGTACAGCTTGCCGGCAAAGAATCTAATTTTCAAGAAGCTTTAGCAAAACTGCTCGAATTAGAAACAGAATTAGGACAAACTCAGGTACTGCTTGCCGGTCAAGAATCGCAGTTTCAAGAAGCTTTAACAAAAGTCTTGAAATTAGAAACAGAATTAGGAGAAACTCAAGTACAGCTTGCCGGCAAAGAATCGCAATTTCAAGAAGCTTTGGAAAAACTGCTCGGATTAGAAACAGAACTAGGACAAACTCAGGTACAGCTTGCCGGCAAAGAATCGCAATTTCAAACAGCCTTAGCGAAAGTATTGGAATTAGAAGCAAAATTAGGCAAAACTCAGATACAGTTTGAAGAAAAAGAATTTAAATTAGACCAAAAGTTAGCTGAGATATTGTGGCTGGAAACAGTACAAAGTCAAACTCAGGAAAAATTAACCGAAACTCGGGAAGATTTGGAAAAATCGCGCCAGGAAACAGCAAAAATCCAGGCAGAAATTGCTGCAATCAAGTCTTCCTTCTTGTGGCAAACAAAAGAAAAGCTCTCGGATTTTAAGAATCGAATCCGCGACTTATTCCCGAAATATGTTTTTTCGTTAGACCAACCTACTACTTGGCAAGTAGAAGATTCCAATCTGCTAATTGTGGGGTGGATTTTTAACACAAAAACAGAAGTTAAAGCAGTTCGCGCCCGAATAGAAGACCAAAATTTCGCGGGCATTTACGGCATAGAAAGAAGCGATATCGCCCGAGCGCATTCTAATATTCCGGCTGCAACTAAATCGGGTTTTTCAATTGAAGTGCAAGCGCCTGCGGGACGGCACGAAGTGCTGCTGGAAGCGCAAGACGATCGAGGTAAATGGCATCTTTTGGCCGCTTATCCGCTGTTAGTTTCAACGATTCAAGCATCCTTAGATGTACCGGCGGTGTGGGAACAGCGTCAGGGCCAAATTTTGTTTGCAGGTTGGTGCTGCCACCACGATCGCAAAATTGCGAAATTAACCTTTTTATGCGGCGATACTTCTGTAGAATGCGCCTACGGTTTGCGCCGAAAAGATGTCGGCGAAGTGTTTCCCGACTGGGTTAATAGTTCGGAAAGCGGCTTTGAGGCGCTTGTCGATTTGCCTCCTGGGGAATGGCACGTTTCTCTGCAAGCTGAGTTAGAAACCGGGGAAATTTTGTATTTTCAAGCGCCGAAAATACTGACGGTGCGCCGATACCATATTTGGCAGCGAAGTGCCGATAAATTTGATGAATTTTCGAGTTTTATAGAGGCAATCCGGCAGCGGGCGGCGGAGAGGAAACAGCGTCTGGGCAGAATTGTGCCGATGCCTTGGGAAATTGTCAAGGTGATGCGCCAGTTGGGGAAGATTTACCGACAGCAAAAACAGTTGACTGCGCCGGGGGATTTGCTACCGCCGGCGGGTTTTGTTGTGCCTAAAACCATTGATAGGTATGACGCGTGGCTGCTGGTGAATCAGTGGAACGATCGATCGCGCGATTACTTGATTTCTCGGTTAAAATCCAGCAGGCAACCGCTGCCAAAAATCTCGGTGGTAATGCCAGTTTACAACCCGCAGATAGATTTTCTCGAAAGTGCGATCGGCAGCGTAATAGCTCAAGTTTATACCAACTGGGAACTCTGCATCGCTGACGATCGCAGCACCGATTCCACGGTTGCTGAAACTTTGAAAAACTGGGCCGCAAAGGACGATCGTATTCTCTTAAAATTCCGCAGCGAAAACGGGAATATCAGCGCCGCAACCAACAGCGCAGCGGCACTCGCAACGGGCGAGATTATCTTATTTTTAGACAACGACGACGAACTGACTCCCGACGCTTTAGGCGAAGTCGCCTTGTATTTTGCCCTGCATCCAGAAACCGATTTCCTATACTCAGACGACGACAAAATCGACACCAAAGGACGCCGTTTCGCCCCGCAATTCAAACCGCAATGGTCGCCAGAACTGCTGCTTTCCTATATGTATCTCGGTCATTTGTGCGCCGTCAGAAAAGCAATTTTTGAACAAATAGGCGGTTTGCGGCTCGGTTTTGAAGGCTCGCAAGATTACGATTTTGCCTTGAGAGCAACCGAAATTTGTCGCCACGTCGCGCACCTGCCGCTAGTGCTGTATCACTGGCGAACTGCACCCGGTTCTACAGCCGTATCTGGCGCTGCTAAACCGGCCAGTTTTGCTGCAGGTCAAAAAGCAATTCAAGACGCGCTAAACCGCCGGAAAATTAATGGCAATGTCGCTCAGCACGCCTGGGCTACCAAAGAAAATTTGGGCATCTTTGCCCAGGATTTCCCAGATAGCGGCCCGTCAGTAACGGTAATTATTCCTACCAAAAATCAGCTTAAATTGCTGAAAGCCTGTCTGGATTCTCTGGAAAAAACCACCTACAAAAATTATCAAATTGCCGTCATAGACAACGAAAGCGACGATCCGAAAACTCTGGAATACTTAAAGCAATTAACTTGCCAAGTCTTGCGGATCGAAAATCCCGATCGCAAGTTTAGTTTTGCAGCGATAAACAACCGTGCTGTCGCACAAGTTGATAGCGAATATGTCTTGTTTTTAAACAACGATACTGAAGTAATTAACCCGCGCTGGCTGAGTCAAATGGTGGGATACGCTCAAATTCCCGCTGTAGGTGCAGTCGGCGCGAGACTGTTATATCCCGACGGCAGAATTCAGCACGCGGGCGTAATTCACGGCCTGCATCACGGTTTGGCGGGTCACGCTTTTAAGCTGATGGACAAGCACAATCGAGGCTATCTTTCTCAAGCGATGGTAACGCGAAATTACTCTGCGGTAACAGCAGCTTGCACGGTGACTCCGCGTCAATTGTTCTTAGAATTGGGCGGTTTTGACGAGCAGAATTTTGCTGTTGCTTACAATGATGTGGATTACGGATACCGACTGTTGGAACGGGGTTATCGCTGCGTATATTGTCCCGATGCGGAGTTGTTGCACAAAGAGGGAACTTCGAGGGGTTTTACTGACAATCCTCAAGAAGTGGCGGCTTTTCGGCGCAAGTATGCGGGGAAAAATGATAGTTTTTACAGTCCTCATTTGTCTTTAGAAGATGAGTATTTTCATATTCAACCCCGCAGGGTTTTTATGAAGGAAGAAGGTTCGGCAGCGGATTTTGTACCGGATGTAACGGATGTAACGGATAAGGAAGAAGTAAAATTTAATGATTCTGGTTTGCTGGTAGCAGAAGCAGAGAATTCGATCCATCGTGTTAGGGTTTTGATGTGCAGCAATTCGCTGGATTTTACGGGTGCGCCCTTGCATCAGTACGAAATTGCGGTGAAATTGGCGGCGGAAAATGTCATTCAGCCGATCGTACTTTGCGCGACAGACGGGCCACTGCGTCAAGCTTACGAACAGCATGGAATTGAAGTAATCGTGCGCGACAATCCCCTCGAACACATCTACCAACGCGATGCTTACGATGAAGCTGTCCGCAGTTTTAGCAACGAAATTGAAAGTTTAAAAGTTGATGCAATTTATGCCAATACTTTAGAAAATTTCTTTATGGTTGATGCGGCGCATCACTTAAAAATTCCTGCGGTGTGGAACGTGCACGAAAGCGAACCTTGGCAAACTTATTTTAATCGGTTTGGTTCGGAGATTGCGGCGAGAGCTTTGGAATGTTTCCGCTTTCCTTACAAGGTGATTTTTGTGGCGGATGCAACGCGTGACAGGTATTTGCCTCTCAACAGCCACCACAATTTTACAGTGATTCACAACGGCTTAGATTTGAGCAAACTGGAAAATTTGGAGGATTCTGAATCGGCTAGAAAAAATTTGGGTGTTGCGGCGGAAGACGCGGTAATTTTGCTGCTGGGAACGGTATGCGAACGCAAAGGACAGCAGGATTTAGTTAAGGCGCTTTCACTTTTGCCGGAAAAATGGCACGATAAAATTAGGTGTTTTATTGTAGGCGATCGCCCGAGTATTTACAGCAGTAAATTAGCCGATATGGTGGGCGAATTGCCGTTCGAGTTGCGGCAAAGAGTGACAGTAGTCCCGGAAACTGGGGAAGCGGGAAAATATTACAAAGCGGCGGATATTTTTGTTTGTACTTCTCGCGTTGAAAGTTTCCCGAGAGTTATTTTGGAAGCGATGGCCTGCGATTTGCCAATTGTGACAACGCCGGTGTTCGGGATTAAAGAACAAGTGAGGCCGGGAATTAACGGTTTGTTTTATACGCCCGATCGCCCGGATGAATTAGTTGCAGCTTTGATTAGTTTATTGGAGAATAAATCAGTGCGGCAGCAGTTCGCAGAAAACGCTAAATATGTGCTGGATTCGCTCAATACTTTCGAGGAAATGACTCAAGCTTATGCAGATATTTTTTGCGAAGCCTATTTTAGCAGTCATTAATCATCTAACACGGCGCCGCAAATTATGAGACAGTAGTAGTAGGGTGCGCATTGCGCACCGGTGCGCATTGCGCACCCTACATATATAGCAATATGCTCAATTTAGTGCTTTCAAGGGAATTTCATTTCACGAATTTATGAGAGATACAGACTTGTGAAAAAAGTCAGATTGTTATTATGGCAAGCAGATTGTAATATAATTGACCGAGACTTGCGGAACATATTGGAAATCGAGCCATCAATACTATAAAATAATCAAAAATGAACGATAAAAAAATGACCGATCGCCCAAAAGTAGATTATGAAACGGCATGGGACAGTTACGCCGAACAGTGGCAAAAAACTAATTCCGAACTTGCCCACATTGGCGACGAATGGATCGGAAAAGCTGCGGGTGCGGCCAACTCCTTAGCCGAATACGAAGCGCTGATCGAACAGCAATTTATCGCACCGTACATCAAACCAGAACACACGGTTTTAGAAATTGGGATCGGCGGCGGAAAAACTGGTTCGCTGCTGCTGAAATATTGCGATCGGCTAATTTGCGCCGACATTTCCAGTCAAATGCTGCAAGCCGCCCGATCGCGCTTGGGAGACGATCGCGTTTCCTACGTCAAACTCGACGGTTTAACATTAGACGGGATCGCCCCCGGTTCAGCAGATATCTGCTTTTGCTACGATACAATGGTACACGTAGAGCCCGTAGACATATTCAACTACCTAACTCGAATTCCCAAACTGCTGCGGGGCGATCGAATTTGCATCTTTCACCACGGCAATATTCTCAGCGAATTAGGTTGGGAAAAATTCGCCAGCGAGTGGGACAAAAACTTGCTAGGAACCAGAGATGGCACTGCATTTTCAATTATGACCGATACAATTATGGAAAAATTTCTCAAGCATTTAAACTATGAAATCCTCCTGAAAAACACATCTTCAGTACCGCGAGATTGCGTCTGGATCTGCAAAGCCCCCAGCTTGTAGTAAGGACTTTAGTCCTTCTGTCTTTTCCTTCTTCTTTCTTCCTTCTTCCTTCTTCCTTCGTGTCCTTCGCGTCTTCGCGGTTCAATATTCCTTCTTCCTTCTTCCTTCTTCCTTCTTCCTTCCACAATGAAAGCATTATTTCTCCACCCCAACTTCCCCGCCCAATACCGCCACATTATCACGGCTTTAGGCGCAAATCCCAAAAATCAAATTGTTTTCGGCACTAAAAACGAGCGTCCAGAATGGGACATTCCCGGAGTTCGCAAAGCAGCATTTACCCCCAGCCGCGAACCCAACCCGCAGACTCACCAATACGTCCGCCCTTTAGAAAGTGCTGTCATCTACGGACAAGCCGTATTTAGAATGGCCGAACAACTCAAAGCCGACGGTTTTGTACCCGATATTATCTGCGGACATTCCGGTTGGGGGCCGACACTGTTTGTCAAAGAAGCTTTTCCAAATACGCCGCTTTTGTGTTATTTCGAGTGGTTTTATCACTCCATTGGTTCCGACGCAGATTTCGACCCGGCGGAACCTTTAACAGTTGACGACATGGCTCGAATTCGAGTCAAAAATGCGCCGATCCTGATCGATTTATACTCTTGCGATTGGGGTGTGTCGCCCACCTACTGGCAGCGATCGCAATTTCCGCCAGAATTGCAGCAAAAATTGTCCGTACTCCACGACGGCGTAGATACCGATTACTTCAAACCAGATCCGGGCGCTAAACTAATTTTGCCCAACCTAGACTTGTCCGGCGTTGATGAAATTGTCACCTACGTATCGCGGGGAATGGAACCTTACCGGGGTTTTCCAGAGTTCATAGAGTCGATCGCCTACGTACAAGAACGCCGCCCCAACTGTCACGTAGTTGTTGTTGGTTCAGAAAGAGTTTGTTACGGCCGTTCTTTACCCAACGGCGAGTCTTACAAAGACTATATGCTCAAAAAAGTACCGCTAGATTTGTCGCGAGTTCACTTTGTCGGGCCGCTACCTTACGGACTGTATTTAAAAGTAATTCAAGCATCCGACGTACACGTTTATTTAACCAGACCTTTCGTGCTATCTTGGTCGATGATTGAATCTCTCTCAACCGGATGTTTAGTCATCGGTTCCGACACCGGGCCGGTCAGAGAAGTTATCCGCGACGGAGAAAACGGTTTGCTAGTCGATTACTTCTCGCCGAAACAAGTAGCCGATCGCATCGATGAAGTTTTAGACCATCCTACCCGCATGGCAGAAGTTCGCGTCAAAGCCCGTCAAACAGCCTTAGAACGCTACAGTTTAGCCAAAATGCTCCCGCAGCAGTTACAGCTAATCGATCAGGTAGCAAGTCGTTCCATGCCGCCTACAGTTGGTATGCAGCCAGAACGGGAATTAGCCGCATCTTTTGGAGTGAGAATTTAGCACGATCGTAAGGTGCGCAGTGCGCACCCTAGATTTTGAGATGGTGCGCAGTGCGCACCCTACAGCAACTCTTGTCCCCCCCTTATTAAGGGGGGTGCCAGGGTGATCGAGTCAGGTACGCAGCGGGAATTCTACATGATTTTAGGCACCTTAAAAAACTCCCCATCGCGATCGGGAGATCCGGCCAAAATACTTTCTCGGTTAGCAAAAGGCTGCAAATCGTCCGATCGCATTACATTGCTAACATCGATCGCCCGCGTTGTCGGCTGAACCTTACTCGTATCCAGTTCGCTCAACTGCTCGAAATAATCCAAAATACCGTTGAGTTGACCGGTAAACTGCTCTTCTTCTTCCGGCGTTAATTCCAATCTCGCTAAATTTGCTACTTTCCGAACTTCTTCTCTGTCAATCATAAAAATGGGGAATTGGGAATTGGGAATTGGGAATTGGGAATTGGGAATTGGGAATTGGGCGTTGGGAATTACCCATCCGTGTCAGCCAACACGTCCAACCTACTCATAGACTGCTCTTTGGCGATTAGGCCCCGATCCCCCCGAACCCCCCTTAAG
>JAUBOG010000190.1:0-11495 GCA_036700105.1 Microcoleus occultus BM001215583 | reverse complement strand
GGGGGTTAGGGGGGATCTCCGGGTTTGAAAACACGCCCTAGTCCCTGTCTGATGGTTGGGCGATTGCTGACCTATCTGAATTCAATATTGCTAATTTGCTCGAAAGGCGTCAGATCAGTTCTGGATCAGTTTTGGATCGGTTGAGGATTGCGAAAAAAATAGTAAAATTGATCTTGACAAGCTCAAATTCATCAAGTAACGATTCATGTCCACCCTCAAAGCTTCTCCACAGGGACTGACAAGAATTAAACAAGCAAGAATTGAAAAAGGGTGGGCTGTTGACGATTTCAGATGGCTTCAGTCAGCCAGTCAAGTTTTAGATGCTACTTGGGAAGAAGATAGCGTTCTAGCTGTGGGAATCTCGCCCGGAACTTGGAAACGGTTCTTGGCTGGAAAATTCCCGATTAATACTGAAGCGTTTAAAGCTTACTGCCAAGTTCTCGGACTTAATTGGGAAGAAGTTGTCGATCGCCCGGAAGATACAAATACTAATAAATCACTTGCAATCCAAAATCCCAAATCCCCAATCCCAAATCGACATGATTGGGGCGAAGCAACGGATGTTTCGATTTTTTACGGTCGCGAGGAAGAACTTAATACCGTGCAGCAATGGATTGTGCAGGAAAACTGTCGCTTGATAACGCTGCTGGGTATGGGTGGGATTGGCAAAACATCTTTATCGGTGAAGTTGGCACACCAGATTCAAGATCGATTTGAATTGATTATTTGGCGCAGTCTCCGCAATTCCCCTCCGATCGATGAAATTTTGGTAGAACTGATTCAGTTTTTATCAAACCAAGAAGAAGCTAATTTACCCACTCAAATAGATGGCAAAATTTCGCGACTCTTGAAATATTTACGTTCCTGTCGCTGTTTGATAATTTTGGATAATTTGGAGTCGATTTTACAGGCTGGCGATCGCACTGGCAGCTATCGTCCCGGTTGCGAAGTATACGGTCAACTTTTACAAATCATTGGCGATACTTCCCATCAAAGTTGTCTGATTTTAACTTCACGGGAAAAACCCAAAGGATTGGCAGCTTTGGAAGGGGAGAGTTTGCCGGTGCGAGCGCTGCAACTTGCCGGTTTGCCAGCAACTGACGGGCGATCGCTATTTGATGTTAAAGGTACTTTTACCGGAACTGATGCCCAATGGCAAATCTTGATCGATCGCTATGCCGGAAATCCCTTAGCCATCAAAATTGTGGCATCTTCCATCCGCGACTTTTTTGATGGCAATATCGCCCAATTTTTGCAAATTTCCCAGAAAATTCCGTTTCTTTTCGATGATATTAGAGAATTACTAGACCAACAGTTCCAGCGTCTGACAACACTGGAACAGCAAATTATGTATTGGTTGGCAATTAACCGCGAACCCATTTCTTGGCAAGAATTACAATCAGATTTTGTTGCCAAACTGCTCCCCCGCGAATTATTAGAGTCACTCAATTCTTTACAGCGGCGTTCTCTGATCGAGAAAAATTCTGGCGGTTTTACCCAACAACCTGTAGTCATGGAATACGTGACGAATCGGATTATTGAGCAAGTTTGTGAAGAAATTAGGGAAGGGGAAACAATTCTAAATCCGATCGCGCAGCAGCCAGCAACTAACTTTAAAATCCCAACTTATACTCCCCTACTTCAAACCCACGCCCTTATCAAAGCTACCGCCAAAGAATACGTGCGGGAAACACAAGTAAACTTGATTCTCAAATCAATCGCCGATCGATTAGTTATCACCCTTGGCAGTCGAGAAATCATCGCCAGCCACCTTCAAAAAATCCTCGTGCACCTGCAAGGCAAACCAGCCCAAGAAACGGGGGGATATGCAGGCGGAAATATTCTCAATCTTTTGCAAGTATTACAAATAGATGTCAGTGGCTATGACTTTTCTCAGTTAACAGTGTGGCAAGCTTATTTGCAAGGGGTGAACTTGCATGATGTCAATTTTACTAACTCGGATTTGTCTCGCTGTGTGTTTACGGAAAGTTTAGGTAATATTTTGTGGACAACCTTTAGCCCAGATGGTCAGCTATTGGCAACTTGCGACACTGATTGTCAGGTTCGTCTGTGGGAAGTGCAAACCGGGCAATTAGTTTTGATGTGTGAGGGACATAGCAATTGGGTGCGTTTTGTGGCATTTAATCCAGATGGGCAAACTCTCGCTAGTTGCGGTGCGGATTGTACGGTGAAATTATGGAGTGTTCGCGATGGTGTGTGTATTAAAACCTTGACGGGACACCAGCATGAAGTGTTTGCTGTGGCTTTTAGTCCGGATGGGCAAATTTTGGCTAGCGGTAGTGGTGACAAAACTGTAAAACTCTGGGATGTTCGCACTGGAAGTTGTATCAAAACTCTTAATGAACATACCGATTGGGTACGTACTATTGCATTGAGTCCAGATGGTAAAATGCTGGCTAGCGGTAGTTCCGATCATACAATTAAACTGTGGGATATGCGGTCAGGTAGGTGTTTAAAAACACTAAACGAACATACAGCTTGGGTGCGATCGGTGGCATTTAGTTCCGACGGTGAGATACTGGCAAGTGGTAGTGGCGATCGGACTATCAAACTCTGGAATATTGCCACAGGAGAGTGTCTAAAAACTTATAACGCCCATCTGAATAGTGTCTACTCCGTTGCTTTTAGTCCCCACGGAGATATTTTAGTTAGTGGCAGTGGTGACTGCACGGCGAAGCTTTGGGATTGGCATACTGACACCTGTATCAGAACCTTACACGGACATACAAATGAGGTTTGTTGTGTTGCCTTTAATGCTGATGGACACACCCTAGCTTGTGTAAGTTTAGACCAAACATTGAAACTGTGGGATTGTCGCACTGGACAATGCTTAAAAACTTGGTACGGACATACGGATTGGGCACTGCCAGTCGCGTTTAGTCCGATTCCTTCAACCACACTGCTGAGTAAGGGCAATCAAGGGGGTTTCTTAGCAAGTGGCAGTAGCGATAAAACAGTAAGACTTTGGGATTGGCAGACTGGTGAATGCGTCGCAAAATTGCCAGGACATACAGATTTTATCTATGGGATTGCTTTTAGTAAAGATGGGCAAATGTTGGCAACTGGCAGTACCGACTCCAGCGTCAGATTGTGGAATGTCGCTAGAAATCAGTGTTTTCAAGTATTGCAAGGACATACGGATTGGGTATACGCCGTTGCCTTTCATTCAGATGGGCAAACTGTTGCCAGTGGTAGTGCTGACTGTACGTTAAAACTATGGGATATTAGCGGGGGACAGTGCCTCAAAACTTTTACCGGACATACCGATAAAATCTTGGGAATTGCATTCAGTCCGGATGGCAATATCTTAGCTAGTGCCAGTGTTGACCATTCGATTAAATTGTGGGATATCTGCACTGATAGTTGCATTAAGACGCTTCACGGACACGATAATCGCGTCTATGCGGCTGTTTTTAGTCCTGATGGGCAAACCTTAGCTAGTTGCAGTACCGATCGCACAGTGAAGCTATGGGATATTGTTCGAGGTAAGTGCTTGAAAACATTAACAGGACATACCAACTGGGTATTTTCCGTTGCTTTCAGTCCGGATGGACAAACTCTTGCCAGTGCATCGCACGATCGCACGGTAAGATTGTGGGATGTGACTGCGGGTGAGTGCGATCGTATTTGCCTCGGACATACTCATCTGGTATCATCTGTTGCCTTTAATCCTAACGGGCAATTTATAGCTAGTGGTTCGCAAGACCAAACCGTGAGAGTATGGGATGTCAAGACGGGTGAGTGTGTGAGAGTATTGATTGCAAAACGGCTGTATGAAGGGATGCGGTTAACTGGGGTGAAGGGGTTAGCTGGGGCGACAATTGAGACGTTGCGATCGCTTGGTGCGGTGGTTTGAATAGTCGCCCCAGCGGGGGCGGCTTTATTGTATTGTTGGTCTTAGACCGAGATGGTTAGTATTAAGAACTTTATTGCTTCTTAGGTTTGTATTAAAAACTTGATTCCTCAGAATTTTATGAGGGCTAAATTCCGATGCTGCGAACATTTTTTATTTGGCAAAATTGACCGGAGATGATATGATTGTACTTTTCAAAAGCAATGATTTCCCATCTAAAATCTAAAACCTAAAATCTCAAATGGTGTTAATAGCCAAATTGCACAAATTTCTGACTGCCCCAACCGATCGCACATCCCGATCGCGCACAATATTTTGGTTGACTCTCTCGCTGACATTTGCCGCAGTTTATGGTGTTTTAGGACTGCGGCAAGCCTTCAGCGCCGAGTATGTAGTGCAAGACGATGCCAGACAGCACGTTTTCTGGATGATGCGGTTTGTCGATCCTGAATTATTCCCCAATGATTTCATTGCTAACTATTTTCAATCAGCCGCCCCCGCCGGATACAGCACGCTCTACAAAATAGCCGCAACAATTGGCATTCACCCGCTATTTTTTCAGAAAATATTGCCACTTTTGCTCAGCTTAATCTCCACTTGTTACTGTTTTAGCATTGCCCTAGAAATCCTGCCCGTACCGATGACCGGATTTATTGCATCTTTGCTGTTAAATCAGCATATGTGGATGACAGACGATTTGGCTTCTGCAACGCCAAGAGCCTTTATATATCCGATATTTCTAGCTTTTTTATATTATTTGCTGCGGCGTTCCCTGCTGCCCTGTTTGGGAGCGATCGCCTTAATGGGACTGTTTTACCCTCCTTACGCATTGGTGGCTGCAGGTATCTTAGTTTTGCGCTTGCTAGGCTGGGAAAATGGGCGTTTGTGCTTGTCGCGCGATCGGACAAATTACCTATTTTGCACTGCTGGTTTGGGAGTTGTTTTTTTAGTAATGCTGCCCTATGCCTTAGGTAAATCAGAATTTAGCCCAACTTATACAGCAGCAGAAGCTAAAAAAATGCCGGAATTTGCGGCAGATGGCAGAAATGCTTTTTTTCGGGCAAATCCCAAAGAATATTGGCTGACTGGTAGGGGTAGCGGGATGTTTCCCCAGTCGCTATTTACGCCTGTAACTCACTGTGCTGCATTGTTATTGCCGCTGCTGTTGGTATTGCGATCGATTTTTCCTTTAACCAAACAGATTCAAAGTAGCATTTGGGTTTTGCTTCAGCTATTTTTAGCATCTTCAGCCATGTTTTTCGCAGCTCACGCCACTTTGTTTAAGTTGTATCAGCCCGGGCGCTATACTGCTTATAGCTTGCGATTTATTGTAGTGTTCTTGAGTGCGATCGCCCTAACTGCGATCGTAGATGGATTGGGAAAATGGGCTTCCGAAACCAAAACCAGCTTTGGGATTAAAAATCTAGCGGCAATAACTACTACAGCGATAATTGCTTTTGTACTTATCTGTTATCCCAGCTTGGTTAAAAGTTTTCCCAGAGTTGGGTATGTAGAAGGTAAAATGCCCGCTTTGTACCAGTTTTTTCAGCAGCAACCGAAAGATATTCTAATCGCTTCGATAGCGGGAGAGGCGGACAATCTGCCAACTTTTAGCCAGCGCTCGGTTTTGGTAGCAAAGGAATATGCAGTTCCTTATCAAAAAGGCTACTACAGCCGATATTTACAGCGAATTAACGATTTGATCCGCGCTCAGTATACGACAGATAAAGCGGTACTGCAAAAGTTTATCAATCAATACGGAGTTGATTTCTGGATGCTCGATCGCAATGCCTTGACTCTTCAGTATGTAGAAGATTACGGCTGGATCGATGTCTTTGATTCTACACCGGAGGCGATGCTTGCTCTCAAACAAGGGAAAATTCCCGCATTAGCTCCAGCAATGACAAGTTGTGCGGTTTTTGAGAATGATATTTTAGTGGTTTTGGATGCGTCTTGTATTGTGAAATTGACTGGTAGTTAAGATGAAGCAACGCAGGAGACTGCAAAAGCCGTGTCCCTACCTATCACCAGATTAATTGTATGGAAACGGCACGTCGCGGTGTCCTGACTGCGGGTAATGTTAATTGCGATGGCACCGGATTTAATATGACTGGGAACGAGAAAGAAACCGGGGTTTTTTGACTGAAAATATTTGTTTTCAGGTTGAACAGACGGCAAGAAACTTGGTGTCTGACGCGAGAATTAATAGTTTAGCAATCTGTAGGGGCAATCCCCCTACGGCTGATGGTCGTGAGGGGTGAGGTTGCGGATTTCGTGCAAGTAAATAATCTCCGAAATCAAAGCTGAAGATAGATCCGCGGTCAATTTCGCAGAGAATGAAAATTGCATCAACGCTCGATCGCAAATTATCTCTTTTACAAAAACATGGCAACACTTTTCGTCAACTCAGCAACAGGCAGCGATTCAGCAGCCGGCAGCCAATCATCCCCATTCAAAACGATCGCCCGCGCCCTCAAGAGCGCTGCATCGGGAAGCATCATTCAGCTAGCGCCGGGAACTTACAGCGCTGCTAGCGGCGAACAATTCCCCTTGGAAATTCCCTCGGGAGTAAAAGCGATCGGGAATGAAACTAACAAAGGTAGAGGCATTTTAATTCAGGGAAGCGGCAAATTTGTCAGTCCCAGCGCTGCGGGCCAAAATATTACCGTACTGCTAGCAAATGATGCCGAATTGCGCGGAATAACTGTTACTAATCTCGATAGTCGCGGCACGGGAGTCTGGATCGAGTCAACTGCTCCGACTGTCGCTAACTGCACTTTCACCCTTTGCAAGCGCGAAGGCGTTTTTGTCACGGGCAGCGCTAATGCTGCGATTCTTGATAACGTATTTCGGGAAAACTCAGCGGCTGGCGTAATTATGGCCGGAACTGCTAAGGGAGTAATACGGCGCAACCTTATTGAAAATACGGGTTTCGGCATCTCTTTGCAAGCTAAGTCGGCTCCTTTGATTGTTGATAACGAAATTTTTGGAAATCGCTCTGGTATTGTTTTAGCCGGGGAATCTAAGCCCGTTGTGCGGAAGAATCGCATTGAAAAAAATACGGAAGATGGTTTGACAGCGGTGGGGAAATCGCTGCCAGATATTGGTACGGCTCAGGATTTGGGGGGCAATATTTTTCGGGATAACGGCGAATTCGACTTGCAAAACGCGACTGGGGTGAAGATTTTGGCGATCGGAAATAAGCTCAATTCTTCGCGGGTGAAGGGTTTATTTGAGTTGGGCAATGTGACTCCGACTCCGACTCCAACTCCAACTCCAACTCCGACTCCTGGGACAAAGTTCAGCGATATTAGCGCGCACTGGGCTCAGGATTTTATCGATCGTCTGGCTAAGATGAATATTGTTAGCGGGTTTCCCGACGGCACTTTTAAGCCCGATCGCCATTTAAGCAGAGCTGAATACGCGGCAATGCTTGCGAAGGCGTTTGAATTGGCACCGCGGCGTCAGGCGACGGTTTTTAAGGATGTGACGGCGGATTTTTGGGCGCAAAGTGCGATCGTCAAAGCTAATCGAGCTGGGTTTTTGGCTGGATATCCCGACAGCACGTTTCGCCCGGAGCAGAATTTGACTAGAGTTCAAGCTCTTGTATCTTTAGTAAACGGCTTGCAGTTAGTCGGCGGAAATCCCAATTCTTTGAGCGTTTATGACGATCGAGCTTTGATTCCCAGTTTTGCCACCGACGAGGTAGCAACCGCCACAGAGCGCAAAATCGTCGTCAACTATCCCGCGCGCGCCAAGCTTTCCCCCGCCCGCGACATCACCCGGGGCGAGATATCCGCCCTCGTGTACCAGACTCTGGTAGCCGCAAACCGGGCTCCGGCAATTAACTCTCCCTACATCGTCTAAGGGAATTGCAAAGGGGGAGAGGGAGATGGGTTGGTTTTTGGTAAGCTGTTCTGCATTTACAGCAGATTCCACATTTATCAAGTACATCCGCCTATCCTTAGTTCCCCGTAGGGACACGGCTGAGCCTTTGTCCCTACACTTCACAAACTTAGAATACGCTGTAAGTTGTATATTTCCTGCAACTATGAAAACTCGTCAAATCCCCCTCCCCTCTTCCCCACTCTCCCCGACTCTCCCCTTCCCCTTCCCAAGTCTTGATTTGCGAGCACCAAATCGTTTTATGATAAAAGATTAAGAAATTCAGCAATCTTTAAGGTTCGACTGTCAAATTATGGCTAAAATTCAATTCTCTCGGGGTATAGACGAAGATGCTGTGCCTGAAGTGCGCCTAACCCGTTCTAAAAGCGGAGATCAAGGCACTGCGACGTTTCTGTTTGAAAGTCCCAAAGCTCTCAGCAGCACCAGTACCCAAGACATTACTGGAATGTACATGATCGACTCTGAAGGCGAACTCCTCACTCGCGAAGTTAAGGCTAAGTTCATCAACGGTCAGCCTGCTGGTTTGGAAGCTCTTTATCTGATGAGAAGTGCCGAAGAATGGGAACGGTTTATGCGTTTCATGGAACGATACTCGGAAGCAAACGGCTTAGGATTTAGCAAGGCATAATTGATTGGGAATAGGGCATGAGCTTGCGCAGGGCATTGGGTATGGGGCATTGGTTATTGGTTATTAGTTATTTGATAATGAATAATTAACAACGAACAAATCATAACTAACTAATGACTTGTTACCTCTTTCCTTTTTTTCATATCATGTCCGATAGATTAACCGTAATATCCAGGTCGGGGCGGGTTTTTGAGATTGTCAATTATTGGCGGATATTGTTGGTGAACCCGCCCCTACGAAAATCGCTGTCGATCGACCGGACATGATATTATTCCCTGTTCATTATTCCTTCCTTCTTCTTCGTTCACCATCTGCTTTATGACGCAAATCCCTCACCCCGATTTATCTAAAATAACCGTAAACTGCGCTATCATTACTGTTAGCGATACGCGCTCGGCGGAAACAGACAATAGCGGCTTGTTAACAAAGAAGCTGCTAAAAGATGCCGGTCACTCTGTGGTAGCTTACACTGTTGTTAAAGATGATGCGGCAAAAATTGTATTGCAAATGCAGGCGTTTTCCCAGCGTGAAGATGTGGATGCAATCATTTTTAACGGCGGGACGGGCATCGCTCCGAGAGATACGACTTACGATGTGATGGAGAGTTTGCTAGACAGGATTTTACCGGGTTTTGGGGAGATATTTCGGTTTTTGAGCTATCAAGAAATTGGTTCGAGGGCGATCGCCTCTCGCGCCGTTGCAGGCGTGTATCAAGGCAAGTTAGTGTTTTCTCTTCCCGGCTCTAGCAATGGCGTAAAACTAGCTGTGGAAAAGCTAATTTTACCGGAATTAGTTCACTTGGTGCAGCAGTTGCGCGGAGCCTGAAGGCCGGAGTTACGGTCGATCGAGCTTTTACTCGATCGACCGTCTTGCACTCAGTAAGTTAAAAATTACGCTCAGAAATCCGGTTTCTAGCCTACAGCCGATCGACCGCAGATAAATTTCAGGGTGCCAACGGTCGATCGAGGAATTCGCAACTATGTCAAAATACACTAGAAATAGTGTGTACCGCCAGTTTCCCAATGACCTTGCCGACCGGATCTCGTTCTCCTGCTTTGTTCCAAACGCTTTCGCTGGTAGCTGACCCGATCGCATTTTTCGATCGCAACTCCGCCAAATACGGCGATACATTTACCGCCCGCGTGTTGGGCCCCGCTTCGCCCCCCGTCGTGTTTCTGGGCAATCCAGAAGCCATTGGGGCGGTGTTTTCGACCTTAGCCGATGCCTTTGAATTTGGCAAAGTAACCAACGTATTTCGCCCGCTGGTGGGAAACGAATCGCTAATTATGAATCAAGGGCCGCGGCATTTGCGGCAGCGACAGCTATTAATGCCCGCGCTGCATCGGGAACAGTTGCACAGTCAAGGGCATTTGATTGTGGATTTGACGCAAAAGCAGACGATCGGCTGGAAAGCCCCAGATGCGATCGCAGTCCGCCAAGAAATGTCGGAAATTTCGCTGCAAGTAATCTTGCAAGTCGTGTTTGGATTAGTGCCGGGAGAGCGCTACGAACTGCTGAAACACTTGCTCGGCAAGCTTTTAGAGGCGATTACCTCTGAGCTGTATTCGATCCAATTTTTCTTTAGCCCCTTGCAGCAAAATTTGGGGGCTTGGAGTCCGTGGGGGCAGTTTTTGCAGCAGATGGCGCAGATTGACTCGCTGATTTATGCGGAAATTGCCGAGAGGCGATCGCACTCTCAAAGTTCGTCTCGCACGGATATTCTGTCGGTGTTGATGATGGCCCGCGACGACACGGGCGAGTCGATCGGCGATCGAGAATTGCGCGATCAGTTGATGACGCTGTTGCTGTTGGGACACGAAACCACGGGATCGGCTTTGACTTGGGCGTTTTACTGGCTGCATCAGATGCCGGAATGTCTCGCTAAATTGCGGAGTGAATTGGATGAATTGGGCGAGAATCCCGATCCGATCGCGCTTTCGCAGTCGCCCTATTTAACAGCAGTCTGCAAGGAAGCGCTGCGGGTTTATCCCATCGCCTTAATTTCGCAGCCGCGCAAGGTGAAACGGACGATCGAACTCGAAGGCTATACCTACGAACCGGGAACGATTTTGATCCCCTGCGTCTATTTGGCGCACCGCCGCGCCCAAACCTACGAAAATCCAACTCAATTCAATCCCGATCGCTTTTTAGCCCGCAAGTTTTCCGCCTCGGAATTTTTACCGTTTGGAGGCGGTAGCCGAAGCTGCATCGGGATGGCGTTATCGATGTTCGAGATGAAGCTGGTGTTAGCAACGGTGTTGGCGAACCGCGAATTTGTCTCCAATCTCGATCGGGCAATTCGTCCCGCGCGCCGGGGAATCACCTTTGTACCGCCGGAGAAATTTCGATTGAGGGTTGCGGGCGAAAGGCGTTAGATTCAGTTGAGTAAAACGCCGTCTCCCGCAACATATGTCATACGATGAAAATCCCAGCAACTTTATCTCCATTCATGGTCAACCTTGCCGCAAATTCATCTCCACCATCGGCAAAACTCAGCTTCCACAAATAAATCCGAGCATCCTCTTGTTTTAGATCGCCAAAATAAGTAATTGAATATCCGTTTTGCAGGCGCGAACCGAGGTGTTCGCTAACATCGTCAAACATTTCTTGCGTAATGCCAGCTTTGTAGTTTTCATCGCCGACGGTGGTAAAAAGCTCGTAATTTTTCGATGCAGTCGCATCCAAGATCACTTGCAAACAGTCGATCGCGTTTTGAGGAGGGGCTGTCGGGTTCATAATGTGTGCTTAATTTAGGGTTTTATCAAAATGTTCTAGCTCAGAATGCTGTCTGACTGTGTTAATTGTACCGCTAAACTGTTCAGCATTTAAATTGAATGTCAAAAAACAATTCCCCGTTTTGTGGGGAGTAGGGGTTGGGCCGTATAGCCCGCCCTGAATATACAATTTAAATGCGCGACAGCTTAGTCGATGACACTTTTTAAGCATCATCGACCGCAAACATTTTTTAAACATCAAACCTGAGTATTTATCGCCTCAGCAACAACAGTCCGGTGTCTGGGAGTAGCTGTAGGGTGCGTCGCCACAAGTAACGGACGCTCCGGGCGACTATCGAGGGAGCGACGCACC
>JAUBOG010000018.1:27460-30285 GCA_036700105.1 Microcoleus occultus BM001215583 | reverse complement strand
TGCCGTGTCCTGATTTCGGGTTATATTAATTCCGATGCAACCGGAATTGATATAAGCGTTAAAAGTTAAAAATCAAAAATGGAGAATATTTCCCATTTTTGATTTTTAACTGTTAATTTAGGCGACAGCGGCGATCGGGCGGCTGGCGGAAGGACGGCGATCGATCACTTGATCGACTAAGCCGTAGTCCTTTGCTTCTTCAGCGGACATGAAGAAATCCCGTTCGGTATCTTCTTCAATGCGCGATAGAGGCTGACCGGTATGATCGGCCAAAAATTGGTTCAGGCGGCGTTTGTGGTACAAAATCTCTTTCGCCTGAATTTCAATATCGGTGGCTTGTCCTTGAGCACCGCCGAGAGGTTGGTGGATCATGATCCGAGAGTGAGGCAAACTCATCCGTTTGCCTTTAGCGCCGGCACTCAATAGAAAAGCGCCCATGCTGGCGGCCAAACCGAGACAAATAGTGCAAATGTCGGGGCGGATGTGATTCATCGTGTCAAAAATGCCCATACCTGCTGTTACCGAACCCCCTGGGGAGTTGATATACAGGTAAATATCTTTCTCCGGGTCTTCGGCGTCTAAAAATAGCAATTGGGCAACGATCAGGTTGGCTAAGTCGGAGTCAACCTGTTGGCCCAAGAAGACGATGCGATCGCGCAGGAGTCGCGAGTAAATGTCAAAGGCGCGTTCGCCGCGACCGGATTGTTCTATAACTGTTGGGATCATTGACAGGGCCTGCCTATTTACGTCTCTATTTTTTAATTTTAGCGGGTGGGGCTTAATAATAGCGAGCGATCGGCGGCGGGCGATGGCTCCGAGCCCCGCAAGCTACGGCTTTTACGACCAAAATCCTTAAGCTGGGCTGGCTTCAAGCATTTAAGCGGTCGTAATTTCTCGATTCTAGAACTGAAATCGCTTGTTCACGACTGACGCTAGGGAAATGGATCTGATGGTGGTGGGCGATCGTCCAATTCTACTAAAGCTACTTTTACACAAGCGCGAACAGCACTCCAATCACGTTCGGACAAATGCCCAATCAAAATCACGTTGGCAGCAGGTGGTAAAGTCAGAATGAAACTGCGAAAAACAGATACAATTCTCAAGCCCGCAGATGCCCAATCTTGCAGAGTATAGTCAGTAGAGCCAAGATTTGTTGTCTGGGTAGTGATTAACCCAACTATGATGTCAGGGCGGTTTCTATGATAAGTAGTCGAGGACAAAACCACAGCAGGGCGACGTTTAACACCTGTGACACCAGGAAAATCTGCTGTTACTACATCACCCGGATTGAATTTCACTCATCCATCTCCTCACTCTCAGGGAAAATTAGAGCTGCGTATTGCAACGAAAATATTGTTACATCGAGGCAATCTTGCTCAGTCCAGGTATCACTTTGCTCGACGACAGAGACATTTTGGTTTGATAACTCGTTGAGGATCAGAGTTGCCAAGCGTAGCCGCTCCGTTGGTGACAAAGTGTGGACAACTTGAATATAGATTTCTTGAGCAGTAGTCGGCATAAAAATTCCTCCTGCCTTCAATTGTAACCTAAACTGGTGTTTTGCTAGAAAGAGCGATCGCCTTTATCTCAGATAGTTAAAAAAATTATATCCACTACATACCAAACTACTCAAATTTTTATCGCCCAACCTCGGCGGTACATCCCATACAAAATCAACCACCAAAATAATACCATCGCCACAGCAAATGCCAGAGAACCATTCAGCGGCCCAGCCCACGGCAAAAACCAGTTTTCATAAATCCAAGTGTAGGTATTTGGAGCGGTTTCGCCGCTGCCGATACGAGTTCTCAACAGAATTCTGACGGCAATCCCGGAAGCCACAAACACGAAAATAGCATTCAATCCCATGATTTCAAACGGCCGCCCCCATTTCCAACCTCGCACTTCAATTGTTTCGCAGCAAGCTGCTAGCAATAACAGCGCCCAACCTGCGGTAAAAATTACATAGGAACTCGTCCAAAGTTGTTTGTTGATCGGAAAGGAAAATCCCCACA
This sequence comes from Microcoleus occultus BM001215583, assembly GCA_036700105.1. Lineage (GTDB taxonomy): Bacteria > Cyanobacteriota > Cyanobacteriia > Cyanobacteriales > Microcoleaceae > Microcoleus. The sequence continues at coordinate 28,270 of JAUBOG010000018.1, read as the reverse complement.
AGTGACCGATTACCACGCAACTTAGGCCGCAGATCGCTAAATTGATACTGGTGCGGGTTTTGATTGGCTGCACGCGCAACCATTCTCCTGTAAAATAGCCGATCAGGACTGTAACGATCGCTGGTAAGGTGCTGAATAGTCCTTCGGGGTCGAAGGGGCCGCCTCTATAAAGGTGCTGGCTGCCGAGAATGAGCCGATCGACATATCCCGCAAAATTGCCCTCCGGCGTCAGTTCGCCGGCGCTGTACCCCCCTACAGCAAATACGGACAATGCGCCCCAATAGCCCAAAAGTACCGCAATCGCGAGCAGTTTTTGATTGCGGGGGGACAGGTTCAGAATGGCGATCGCACTGATGAAATACGCTAAGCCGATGCGCTGCAACACTCCCATGATGCGGATTTTAGCGAAGTTTTCCAGCGGCGCGCCTTTGAGAAGTACGTCAAGGGCGATCGAAGATGTATTAAGTAGCAATCCTAATACAAATAAAATGGTCGCGCGCCGTGCAATTCGCAAGTAAATATTGCTGTTTATTTTTGCAGTATTTTCGGTATATTTGGATAGCGAAAAGGACATCGCGCAGCCAACAATGAACAGGAAAAACGGAAATACTAAGTCTGTTGGGGTGCAGCCGTGCCATTCTGCATGATCTAGCGGCGGATACACCTGTTCCCAACTGCCGGGGTTGTTGACTAGAATCATCGAGGCGATCGCAATTCCGCGAAAAACATCAAGGGATTTTAAGCGCATAAACTAAGTTATCTGTTATCTGTTATCTGTTATCTGTTATCTGTTATCTGTTATCTGTTATC
>JAUBOG010000018.1:0-27360 GCA_036700105.1 Microcoleus occultus BM001215583 | reverse complement strand
TCTGTTATCTGTTATCTGTTATCTGTTATCTGTTATCTGTTATCTGTTATCTGTTCGCGATAATAACTGATGCCCAATGCCCTATGCCCAATGCCCTATGCCCTATGCCCAATTCCCCATTCCCCATTCCCTATATCTCTATCCCTTCCAGAGTCATAATGACTGCATTTTTCATCAACATATCGCAGCGTTCCGCATAAAAAGATGCAGCCTTATCATACTTGTTGACTTGCAACACTCGCAAAAACATTTGCCTTGCTTGCGCGAACTGCTGCTGGTAGTGAAAAAAAATTCCCTGTTCAAAATAAGTTTGGGTTTGTGCTTTTAGTTCGATCATGGCATCCGAATCGCCGTCGTAAATTTCAAATACAGCAACGGGCGTTTGTTTTCCTTTTACTTGAACGCGATCGAGAAACCGGCACTTGTAATTTTGCGGGTCGTCGATCCGGCACAAAGTCTGAACGCTAGCAACGATACCAACTCCGTAAAGCTTTGTCAATCCTTCCACCCGCGCCGCTAAATTCACAGCATCCGAAATTACCGTACTTTCCATCCGTTCCGCTTCGCCAATCGTACCCAGCATCAAAGTTCCCGTATGCAAGCCAATCCCTATCGAAATCGGTTGATAGCCGCTATTTTGCCTGTGTTTGTTGTAAATCTTAACTTGCTGCTGCATCTCAATTGCTGCTTGCACCGCATCTTCAGCATTGTTAGGAAACAAAGCCATAATCCCGTCACCAATATATTTATCAATAAAACCGTTGTACTGGCGGATAACTGGACCAACTCGGCTTAAATAAGAGTTGAGAAATTCAAAGTTTTCTTGGGGCGACATACTTTCTGACAAACTTGTAAACGAGCGAATGTCCGCAAACATAATCGTCATTTCTGCCTGTACAGAGTCTCCCAATCTGGCATCAACAATACTTTCAATTTTGAGAAAACTTAAAAATTCGCGGGGGACAAAGCGAGCGGAAGCTATTGCAATTTTTTCCAGTTCGCTTTTGCTGGCTTCGATTTGAGTCAGGGCGCGAAATGCTCTCAGTGCGGTGACTACAGTGGTAAATAACTTTTTGTTTGTCAGCTCAGTTTTAGTTTTATAATCGTTAATATCGTAGCTGACAATTACTACATCTTCGGGCACTTGTCCCGGCTGTCCGGTTCGCAAAATAATCCGCACTACTTTATTATCTAAAATATCGCGAATGTATTTTACTACTTCCAAGCCCGCCTCTTCTGTTTCCATGACGACATCGAGTAAAATTAATGCGATGTCGGTATTGGATTTTATGATTTCTTTCGCTTCTTTGCCTGAGTAAGCGCTGATAAATGTAATTAATTTGTTTTCAAAAGTAAAATCATTTAAAGCTAGTTTTGTAATATTGTGAATCTCTATTTCATCATCTACAATTAATATTTTCCAACTCGCTGCGGTCGGGATTTCTTCCGCCTCGTCTTCAGGGGCGAATATTAATTCATCATCATTGTAGCCCACCGCTATTAATTGGTCGTCGCCCGCAGCGAACAGATTTTTACTAGCTTCTGACATTTATCATTCTCCTAAACAAAATAATATTAAAACTGGCAGTATAATAACTAATTGCTAATATTAGCGGGAAATTCGACCGTAAATTTTGTACCCCAATCTACTTGACTTTCGCAGCAAATTGTGCCGTTTAGTTTTTGCGTGACGAGATTGTAAATGATATGCAGTCCCAATCCCGTGCCGCCCTGACCTCTTTTGGTGGTAAAAAACGGTTCAAAAATTTTATTGAGATTTTCTGGGGTAATTCCTTTGCCGTTATCGGCATATTCAAATATTAGCCGATCGCCCTCAAGTTTGAGATCGAAGGTCAGAATCCCCTCATCTTCTGCATCGTAAGCATGAATCAGGGAATTCAACACCAGATTGGTCACAATTTGACACAACACGCCGGGGTAACTGTCCAAGACAATATTTTCATCGCACTTAATCTCTACTTTGTGTTTAGTTCTTCTTAGTTTGGCAGTTAAGGAGGTCAAAATTTCCTCTAAATAGTTTTTCACTTTAAACGCGCGCTTTAATTCGCTCGACTGATCTACAGCCACTTCCTTAAAACTGCGGATCAAGTCTGCCGCCCGCGTGAGGTTGGATAAGATCATACTACTGCTTTGCATGGCAGTATCCAGAAACTTTTCTAACTCGGAGCGCTTAATTTGGCCGTTGGTGTAAAGCTCAAAGAATTTTGTGACTTTTTCAGCCAGCAGAGAGGCGGCGGTGATGCCAATGCCGATCGGAGTATTGATTTCGTGAGCAACACCAGCCACCAACCCTCCGAGGGCAGCCATTTTTTCCGATTCTACAAGTTTATTTTGAGCAGACTTTAAATCTTCTAAAGTTTGAGAAAGCTCGGAGGTACGCTGCTGTACTAAATTTTCGAGATTGTGATTGAATTCCTGCAAGTTGGCGTAAAGTTGGGCATTTTCGATCGAGATAGAAATTTGAGAAGACAGCAGTTTTAATATTTCTAACCTGTCTGGCGTAAAAGCGCCGGCAGTCAGATTGTTTTCTAAATATAAAATGCCGCTGAGTTTGCCTTGATGGATTAACGGAGTGCAAAGAATTGATTTAGGTTGAACGGCAAGAATATAGGGTGCGCGAGTAAATTGTCCTTCGCGGGTGGCATCGTTTAAAACTATACTTTCCTGGGTGCGGGCGACGTAGTTAACGACTGCAACTGCCAGCAAAGTTACTGCTCTATCTTCTGCTACAAAATCTATCGGAATAGACTGCATGACAGCAACGCGATCGGCATCTACACATCCAGATGCTTCAATCACCCATTTGCCAGATTTTTCTAGTATTAAAAAACCCCTTTCTCCCCCTGCATTTTCAATCACAATTTTCATCAATTTTGCCAGCAGTTTGTCTAGAACTATTTCGCCAGCTAAGGTTTGCGAAGCCTTGACTGCTGTTGTCAAGTCTAGCACGCTTGCACTGTCGCTGGTAGTGGAAGCACTGCTGGTAGATTTGTGAATTTCGATATTACTTGAAATCGATGCTGAAGTTAGCAACTGCGAGTATTTTGATTCTAAATGCGCTGCTTTGGCTTTTGCTCCCCACCGCTGATAGCAATAGCGCGCTTCTGTCAAGTAAGTTTTAGCAATTCTTTCTCGCCCTATTGATAAATAAAATGCTCCGGCCAATTCTGCTGCCAGGGCTTGCACCTGTATGTATCCGTTTTGTTGCGCTCCTTTAATTGCTGAGTCGTAATATTCCATTGCTCTGACAATATTGCCCAAAATCCGCGCTTTTTCTGCGGCAATTAAATCGCATTTATGCTGGAGGTTCATCGGCGCTAAAAACGCTTTTTTTTGCAATTTTTTGAGGTTGCTCGTTGCATAAAAAAGATGTTCTTCTTGTTCCTCTTTTGTTGCAGATGGATAGGCGGCTAGTCGGGCGAGAGCATCGTAAAAATGGTACTCAGGCACATTGATAAAGCCCCCTACTCCGTCCAAATAGACTTCAGCTTGCGCTCCATTTTCTAGCGCTATTTCGATATCCCCAAATAAATAAGCTAATATTAATTTTTGCAGATAAAAGTGCTGGAGTCCCACGCGATCGTTAGCATTTAACAGCATTCGTAACAAGTTTGCTTCGCTGTAATCTTTACCTAACAAAATGTCGGAACTTGCCAAGTTTCCCATCAATTGCAAGACTGTTTGCCGATATATTTGATTCCAAGTCAATACCGTTTCTTGCTTGAGTTGAAACAGTAAATGGTTGTAATTTGCCATCTTTTGTTCCAGTTGTGCCAATTCTTGACCGATGAAATATAAAGACTGACAAATATTTACGGACGAATATCCGACACATTCTAAATCACCATTCTCTAGGGCGCTTTGATAAGCTTCCTCTAACAGCGGTAAAGTGTCTTTAACGTGATGTTTGCCGTGCATCAAAACAAATGCTACTAAATTAAGCGTCTTGCTTTTAAATTCTAAAGCGTTTAGTTTGTCGATTAAATTTAAAGCTAATTGACCGAATCTATCGCCCGATTCAATATCTCTCACTATTCCTTTTAAAATTGCTCCGTAATTAGCATAACCGAAGGCGGAAAAAGCAGAGTTTCCGTAGTTGATAGATAAATGAACTTGCTCGCATACAATCAGCGGTAGCAGCATCGGTTCAACTATAAACGTAGCTGAAAACATACTCGACAGCACGCGCATAGTTGCTAATTTTTGCGGATTTGCCATCACTGGCAAGTTAATTAAATCTTCTATTTTTTTCCCGGTTAAATAAGCTGCCGTTTTGGTCATTGCTTGCTGAATGTGGAGGGGAATCGGCGATTCTGGAAAGTTTATCCCTAACATTTTTAGTGCTTCGCGACCAATTTTGACAGCTTCTTGCAGTTTGGTTTGCATTGCACAAGCTGTGATTTTGATTTCAAAAACTTTGATTTTGTCTAGTTGATCGGTTGCTTGTTCCAAGACAATGTTTGCCCATTTTTCCATTTGTTCAAACTCGGTATTCAGGTAGGATGCTTCTGCGGCTGACTCGTAGAGTGCAAGAGTCAAGTCGTAGTCAGTTTGCCAACTTTCCGGGGGAAGCAATTCAATACCTGCGGTTAAATATTTGACGGCGAGTTCGTAAGCTGCACTGGCTTTTGCTTTGCGGCCCGCAATTAAGTTTAATTGGCATAACTGAAACTTTTCTAATTCGCTGGTGATAATTTCTTTAGCTGCATTTAGTTGGTTTGCTGTCTCAAAAACATGGTCTTCTAATTGTTCTGGAGGCGCGTTTTGCAGCAGAAATCGACCGATTTTGAGATGGGTTGCTTGTTTTTGAGATTCGGATATTAAAGCATAAGCTGCTTGCTGCACTCGCTCGTGCAAAAATTTGTAAGTCGCGTTACCGGCATCAGCAATTGGCAGGAACAATTCATCTGTAAAGTCTCTAGATATTTGGTCTGTGACTTCCGTGCTTGCTGCTAGTGCGATCCTCTTTGAGGGCTTCGCTAACGGAATTTTGCAAGCGTTATTCACGGGCAAAATCAGACCTGACTGAAGTGCTTCCCAGAGGTCGGTTGCTGCGGATGCCAGAGGTTTTCCGCCAATTGTTGAGAGAATTCTCAACTCAAATTTGTTGCCGATACAAGCAGCTAATTTGAGTATTTCTTGCGTATTGTCCGAAAGTTTCTGAATGCTGTCTATCATTAATTCTACAACATTATCAGTTATTCCTATTTCTTTTATTTGCTGGATATCCCACTGCCACTCGCCTGTAATTTGGTATTTTTTCACAACTCTGCCAAGGTCGGAAATGTGAAGTTCCGCTGGCTCGGTCGGTTTTTCGGACGGTGCAAATTTAAATTGCAGCAGTTTTTTTGAATAAAGAGACATCAACAATTGAGTGAGAAAAAATGGATTTCCTGCGGTTTTTTCAAAAAGCAATTCTGCTAAAGTTAGCGATTTTTCTGGTGCGCAGTTTAGAGTATCCGCAACGAATTGATTGACGCTGTTGATGTCTAAAAGCGAAAGGGCGATCGCGCTCACATTCCCGCCTGCTTTCCTAATTGCTTCTGCTGTCAGCATTAAGGGATGATTTGCATCTACTTCTTGTTCTCGATAGGCTCCAATGATTAATAAGTATTGACGTTCTAGGTCTGTTGCTAGCAGTTGTATTAACTTGAGCGATGCTGAATCTACCCACTGCAAATCGTCGAGAAAAATTACCAGCGGGTGTTCTTTTTTAGTAAAGACGCGGATGAATTTTTGAAATACTAAATTAAAGCGATTTTTAGATTCATTTGCTCCTAAATCTGGCACTGGGGGCTGCGATCCAACAATCAGTTCTACTTCGGGAATAACTTCGATAATTACTTGGCAGTTACCGCCGAGAGCATTTAATATCTTCTGCCTCCAAACTTGGACTTTGGCGGCTGGTTCCGTGAGGATTTGCCGCAACAAATCTTGAAAAGCTTCGAGCAAAAAAACGTAGGGAATATCGCGATTGAATTGCTCGAATTTGCTTTCAACAAAATATCCATTTTGCCGGAGAATCGGCTTGTGAATTTCATAAACCAACCAGGATTTTCCCAAACCGGCACAGCCGGAAATAAGCACGATTTCTGTATTGCCGCGTCTCATGCGATCGAACGTAGCCAGAAGCAGCTTAACTTCGGCTTCTCGCCCGTAAAGTTTTTGGGAAATTTGCAGGTGGCTCGATCTATCTTGCTCGCCGAGGGTGATGTGAGAAATTTTGCCTGTTGTTTGCAGTTGAGCGAGACAGCTTTCTAAGTCGTACAAAAGTCCGAAAGCATTCTGATACCTGTCTTCGGCAGTTTTTGCTAATAGTTTCATCACGAGATCGGAAATTACTTGAGGAATCTCGTCGGTTTCGGCTGGATTGACGGTACTTTCTACTTTCTGCTTTCTTTTTTCACCAGGAGAAACTGGTGTTTTGGCAATATGGCAGTGTACTAATTCCATCGGATCGATCGCATTAAAAGGCAATTCGCCGCAGAGCATTTCATAAAACGTGACGCCTAAAGAATAAAAATCGGTGCGGTAGTCGATCGTCCGGTTCATGCGTCCCGTTTGTTCGGGAGACATATAAGCAAGAGTTCCTTCGAGTAAATTGGGATGGAGGGCGGGATTTTCGCCCGGTAGCAGCGAGGCGATCGCAAAATCAGCAATCTTGACATCTCCGGTCTCGATATTGACAATAATATTGCTCGGTTTAATATCCTTGTGGATAACGCGGTGTTCGTGGAGTTGACCGAGAGTTTCTGCCAATTTTATGGCTATTTGCAAAAATTTTTGTAAATCTAGCTGGCGGTTGCTGAGATAGTCTTTGAGAGAAATGCCGCCAAAATCTTCTAAAATTAAAACAGGAAAGTGATTGTATTTTTCTAGTTTGTAAAGCTTGACTATTCCGGGCAAATTTAAATTTTTAAGGATTTCGGATTCGTGCAGGAGTTGCGCTATTTGCGCTGGGGTAGGGTAGGTTGGCGTGAGAGTTTTGAGGATAACCGGTTTTTCTTCCTCAAGCTGCATCCCTCGATAAATAACTGTGTGAGGGTTTGTATAAATTTCTCGGTCAATGCGGTATCCCGGGATGGCAATCATGCTATTTGGGGGTTGTTTAAAAATTGAAGTTTTATATAAATTTCGGCTGGGCTGCAATGATAGAGAGGAGACGGCAGTGCCGTGTCCCTACAGCAGATTAATCGCGCAAGAAACGGCACTGCCGTGTCCTGATTTCTACGCCAGATTAATCGCGCAAGAAACGGCACTGCCGTGTCCTGACTTCGGGTAATACTTATCTATATTTTAGTCTTAAAAAAATCAGAAGCTGCATTTTGCTATCGTGCCAGTGCCAAAATAAACTGGTGCGTGCAAATCAACAGCTAAAATCAAAAAAACAATCATGCAGAATATAACTGCCTCAAATCCAGCTACTGCGACCGATCGCGCTTTTGACACCGCAGACATTAAATTACTGGTACTGGATATCGACGGCACGATCGCAGGTTTGTCAAATAACATCCGAGAACCGGTCAAGCAGGCAATTGTGGCGGCCGAGTCGCGCGGGGTGAAAGTAGCCGTCGCTACGGGCAGGATGTACCGCTCGGCTTTGCGTTTTCACTCGGACATCGGCTCGACTTTGCCGCTGATTTGCTACCAGGGCGCGTGGATTCAAGACACAGCGGCTCAAAAGCGGCTGCGGCACTTGCCGCTGTCGAAACAAACTGCTCTGCAACTGTTAGATTATTTTGAAGCACCGGATTTGCGAGGGCTCCTTTCGATCCATTTCTACATTGACGACAAACTTTACGTGCCGGAAATTACCGCAGCTACCCGAATTTATGCCGAACGATCGGGCATTGAACCGATCGCGATCGAAGATTTGCGGCGAGACATTCCGGGGGAACCGACGAAAGTTTTGGCTTTGTGCAAAAATCCGGCGGTACTCGACGGCTTGCAAACCAGTATGCGCGAGCGCTACACGCCGGCGGAACTTTATTTAACTCGATCGGTGGCAACTTTTTTTGAAGCTACGCATCCTGCGGCGAACAAGGGAGATGCGGTGCAGTATTTAGCGGAGGAAATTTTGGGTTTGCAGGCGGCGAACGTGATGGCGATCGGCGACAATTTTAACGATCTGGAAATGATTTCCTACGCGGGCGTGGGCGTGGCGATGGGGAATGCTCCTGATGGCGTGAAGGCTGTTGCTAATTGGGTGGCGCCGGATGTGGAGGAAGACGGGGTGGCTGCTGCGATCGAGCAATTTGTTTTGGGCTGCTGATATTTGCAGCAATCATAATTTTCCTAAAATTATAGGGACACGGCATTGCCGTGTCCCTACAATAACTTTAAAAATGCCTTTCCACAGAAAAAGCACCGACGACTGGCCGTGTTTCGTCTCGGTGCTTTTTCTGGTTCGCTCCTCACACGTCCATCAATATAGCTGACTCGGTAAATGCTGTCAATACTTTTTACAAAACTTTTTTTTTGAGCGGCCAGAAGCTCGGATGCAGGTGGGGTCGATCGAGGTATAACCTTTGCAATGCAGCAGTTTAGCCGATCGCCCGCACCAGCATCGAACTCGAAAATTTTTACTTCAATTCCAGCAGCCAGTCCAAAATCAGAGCGTTGACGACCCTCGGCCGCTCGTCGTGGGGACAGTGGCCCGTGTTGGGAATTGAAACAAATTTCACTGGTTTACCGCTGGCGGCCAATTGTTGGTAAATCTGGCTGCCGGCGATCGGCGTCCAGGGGTCGTCTGCGCCCCAAAGTACCAATAACGGACGATCGACCTTTGGCAGCAATTCCGACGGTTGAGGGCCTGCTGGGGCCGTGAGAATTGAGGCGAACACTTGTTGAGCTCCGGGCTCGCAGGAGGGGGCGTGCAGGAGTTCTACGAGTTCGTCGGTGATGGCTTCGCGGTTGCTGTAGACTTGGCGCAGGGTGTTGCGGATGCGGTGTTTTTGGCGGATGTTGTTGAACACAAACGGGCCGATGACGGGCGATCGAACTAATTTAGTAAAAGTCCCCATGATTAATCCCAGCGGAAAACTCAGTTCTTCGGGTCGGTGGTTGAGCCCGCCGGCACAGTTGATCAAGACACCGCCGGCTGATATTTCTGGATGGTTGGCGACTACCATCAAACTCAGCAAAGCGCCGATCGAATTCCCGACAAATACCGCCGGTTCTTTTACCAACTCCGTCCAGAAATCTGTCAGCAATTCTTCCCACAATTCCAGGGTGTAATCGAGGGCCGGTTTGGCGGAACCTCCGAATCCCAGCAAGTCCAGCGCGAATACGCGGTAGCCGCCGGCCGCGAGTCCGGGGATATTTTGCCGCCAATGTCCGATCGAAGCCCCGAATCCGTGAATCAAGATCAGAGGGCGGCCGGTTCCTTGGACGGTATATTGGATTTTGTGACCTTTCCAAGTCCAAATTAATTTTTCAAAGCTGGTTGCAGATACTAATTGTTGTGCAGTCACGGCTATTAATGTAAAGTTTCGTTAACTACTTTCATCATAGCAGCACCATCTCTTTAGGGGCGGGCTAGGAGCCATGCCCGATGCCCGATGCCCCATGCCCCATGCCCCATGCCCCATGCCCCATGCCCCATGCCCCATGCCCATTTTTACCTTTTTTCTAGCAACCAATAAGTCATCATTTCCCCCTTGCCTTTGACCGGAATCTTGCCTCGCGACTCAAACAAATACTTATCCTTCAAACCCTCGTAAGTAACATCAGTAACTTGAATTCTGCCTGCAAAACCCGTAGCTTCCATCCTCGCCGCCACATTCACCGTATCTCCCCACAAATCATAGGTAAACTTGCTCACACCAATCACTCCCGCCACCACCGGCCCGGAATTGATGCCGATGCGAATAGCTAGTTTTTCCCCTGTCTCGGCGGACAATTTTGCTATTTTTTCCTGCATTCCCAGGGCCATTTGGGCGATCGCCTCAGCGTGGTCGGATCTCGGCGTAGGCAATCCCCCGACTACCATGTAAGCATCGCCAATAGTTTTAATTTTCTCCACACCGTAATTTTCCGCTAACTGATCGAAGTGGGAAAAAATCACGTTCAATCGCTTTACCAACTCCGTCGGAGACATTCTCGCCGACAGTTCCGTAAAACCAACAATATCAGCAAATAAAACACTGACTTCGCCAAAACTGTCGGCGATCGTTATTTGCTGGGCCTTCAAGCGTTCTGCTATTGGTTTTGGTAAAATATTTAACAGCAACTTCTCGCTTTGTTCCTGTTGAATTTTCAGCTCTTCTTGCGCTAATTTGCGCTCAGTAATATCCGAAACCGTACCTTCATAGTACATCAATTCACCTTTTGAATCGCGAACTGCCCGCACATTCTCTGATACCCAAATCCGGCAGCCGTCTTTGCGGTATACCATAGATTCAAACCCAGACACGGCATTTTCTACATCCATAGCAGCCACAAATTTGAGGCGGCGTTCCGGGTCAACATACAGTTGCTGAGAAATATTTTTCACGCAGGACATCAGTTCTTCTGGCGAGTCGTAACCGTACAATTTTGCCAAAGCTGGATTAGCGCTGAGATAGCCTCCTGAAGGCGTGCTTTGAAAAATGCCTTCCATCGCATTTTCGACAATGCTGTGATATCTTTCTTCAGCAATTCGCAGCAATTCTTCTGCTTGTTTGCGCTGAACCAGAGAGCCTAATTGAGTGCCTACAGCATTAAAAACGTCTATAAATCTGGCGTCTTTTCCACAAGCCGAAATTTTAAAGAAAACTAGCACTGCCAATACTTCATCGCCTACCAAAATCGGCACGCCAAAACCCGCTTTGAATCCGAGTTCTAGAGCTATTTCACTTCGGAGAAAATGCGGGTAGCCCCGGGAAATATCTTCTACCCATTCCGGTTCCTTGGATGCCCAAACTCGTCCCGGCAGCCCTATATTCATGGGAAATGTCAGTTGCTCGCTTTGGCTGCGGAACGGTTCCATGCTGGCGTTGCTCGCATACCAGCCCCGGGCAGATTTCAGCACAGTCCCTTGTGCATCGGGAATCCAAGCTTCTCCTAAATCCCATCCGATTGTTTCGCCAACTTGGTGCAGAATTACTTCTAAAGCTGAGTGAAAGTCTACAGCTTCGCCGATCGCCCGCGTAGTTTCCAGCAAAAACCGGATTGATTCTTCAGCCCGCTGCCTTTCTGCGATTTCTTCCTGCAATCGAGAATTGCGATCGTGCAGTTCCCTAGCTTGCTGTTGCAGTTTGGATTGCAGCGAACGAAGGGAAAGTTGGTTTTCGACGCGGGCCAAAACTTCTTCTACTTGAAACGGCTTAGTAATATAATCTACTCCTCCTACTTGAAAAGCTTTAACTTTTTCCATCACATCATCTAGCGCGCTGATAAAAATTACCGGAATATCTTTAGTATTTTCACTTAACTTTAACTTCTCGCAAACTTCATAGCCGTTCATTTTCGGCATATTAATATCTAGTAAAATTAGATCGGGAGGAGAGATTTGCGCCCCTTGTAGAGCCAATTGTCCGTTAATAGCCTTCCTGACTTGATACCCGTGGGATGCTAGCATAGTCGATAAAAGTCGCAAGTTGTCCGGCATATCGTCAACGATCAGAATGTCTTTAAGAGTCGGTGGTAAGGGATGGTCGTTCATCATAATATAATTGAGTTAAATCGATAATGATATCAATCCGAAAATTATCGACTAAATCTGTTAAAGCCTTAGCGAGATTTGCCTCAGTTTCGGGAATTTGCTCGATCAGTTCGAGGATGCGGTTGTCGTCAACGCAAAGTGCTGCTCCGTACAAATCTACCACCCAGTCTGCGGGCATTACACTCAGATCCTCGGCGGTCAAACTTTTAAGCGGTGTCGGCGCACAAAAAGCAGTAGATGAGTTTTCTTCCTCATAAATATAACGCAGGTTCAGGTGATTTGCGATCTTTTCAAACAGCACCTCTTCCCGAAATGGTTTACAGATCAAATCGTTACAACCAGCAGAAAAAATTATTTGCCGCTGCTCGTCAAAAGCACTAGCAGTTAGGGCGATAATTATTGTTTCTCTACCTTCTGCGGTTTGCTTGATCTGTCTTGTTGCTTCGTACCCGTCCATCACTGGCATCAGCATATCCATTAAGATCAGGTGCGGCTTCCAAATTGACTGCAAAGCAATTCCTTCTTGACCGTTAGTTGCTTCGCGAACTTCAAATCCCAGCGGTACGAGGAGTTTGACCAGCAGTTGGCGATTTTCTGCTACATCTTCAACTATTAATATTCGATAAGTTGGCTGTCCGGCTGCTAAAGCAATAACTTGTTTAACTGTCGATTCTTCTTGTTCGTCACTTTCTTCTACTAAATTAACGTGAATATTAAAGCTAAAAGTTGTGCCTCGATCGACTTCACTCTCAACAGCAATATCACCTCCCATAATCCTGACAAACTGTTTGCTGATTGGCAATCCAAGCCCTGTTCCCTGCATGGATCTCCGACCAGTTTCGGTTTGTATGAAGGGCTGGAACAATGTGGAAATTTCCGATGGAGAAATGCCTGGCCCCGTGTCGGCAATTTCAAAATACAATTGTGATTGGCTTTCTCCTCCCGATCTATTTTCGGTTTGACTGCTGACGCGCAAAGTAACGGTTCCGTGCTGAGTGAATTTAATCGCATTGCCGAGCAGATTAATTAAAACCTGCCGCAATTTAGCTTCATCTGTTTGAATGTAATGCGGCAAATTGGTGAGACGGTCGAAGATTAAACGCAAACCTTTAGAGTTGGCTTTTAGTTGCAGCATTTCCTGGATGCTGTTGAGAAAATTGTAGAGGTTGAAGCGGCTTTCATTGAGGGTAATTTGACCTGCTTCTATTTTGGACATTGACAAAACATCATTGATGAGTTCCAACAAATGTTCGCCGCTGCGGTTGATAATTTTTATGTATTCTTTTTGTTCTTCCGTGATAGAACTGTTGCGAGCCATGACTTGGGAAAAACCGAGAATCGCGTTGAGAGGCGTGCGGAGTTCGTGGCTCATGGAAGCGAGAAATTGGCTTTTGGCGCGGTTGGCAACTTCGGCGTTTTCTTTGGATTTAAGCAGTTCGATCGACTGTCTTTGAGTGCGGGCGAGCAATTCGGCTTGCTGCAATGCTACTCCTAGCTGAGTCCCGACATGAACTGCAACGTTGATTTCAGCTTCGCTCCACTCGCGGGGAGCTGAATTTTGATAGGATGCTAGCAGTCCCCAGAGTTTTTCGCCGCAGAAAATTGGCACGGTAAGGTAGGATTTGGCTTGAAATCTTTCTAAGAGTTGGATGTAACAATTATCAAATCCTTGCTTGTAAATGTCTGGGACGCAAAGGTAAGTTGTACCTCGCCTGTACGCTCCGCCTTCGGTTTCTTGCAAATAGGTATCGCGTACTTGTTGTGAGGTGATATCGAATTTTTGGACGAGGCAAATTTCGCTGTCTAAAGCGCCTTCAGTAAAGTTAGCATCGACGTCCTGTGCTTGAATGACAGAAACCCACTTGCTGTCAACGGATTCGGCTACAAATTCGCCGCTCCAGTCAGGATTGAAACGGTACAGGGCGACTCGATCGCACTTCATGGTTTGGCGCAATTCTCGGGTGGTGGCGTGAAAAATTTCTCGGATATCTAAAGTCTGCCGCATTCTTTCAATGATGCGGGCGATCGCCCTTTGCCGCAAAGCACTTTCTTGCAGTTCGGTTTCTGCTTGCTGGCGCTCCGTAATATCTACAGCCATTGAAGCGGTACCGATGGCTTTGCCCTTCTCGTCAATTAACTGAGTATTGTACCACTCGCAGATGATAATTCTGCCGTCTTTGGTCAGATTTTCAGAAGTGCGGCTGGATTTGGGGTTCCAGCCGGGCTCGGAAATCTCAGATAGTTGCTGGCGGTAGCTTTCAGGTACGATCAAATCTGCGGCGACTCTCCCTTTGGCTTCTTCCTCGCTGTAGCCAAAAATAGCCACAGCCGCCGGATTCCAAGTAATAATTTCTAAATTGAGATTTAATTCAATAATTGCGATCGGCGTTTGCTGCAATAAAAACGAGATTCTTTGCTGGGATGCTAGCAGTTTCTCTTCGGCTAATTTGCGGTATGTCATGTCATTAGCCGTACCCAGAATTTGTTTCGGTTTACCGTCATTTGTTCTGAGAAATACTGTATCCCAACTGTGCATCCACCGCCATTCGCCGTTTTTATGCCTCATCCGGTATTGACATTCAATCACATCGCCATCTTTGGCTCGCTCCACTTTTTGAACGCTTGCCAAAAATTGTGGCAAATCGTCGGGGTTGAGCAGATTTGACATCATTTCTGTACCCATATCTTGTATTTCTTCGGCGGTGTAGCCGAGCATCACCGCAATTTGACGGTTGCTGTAAACATTCCGCTGTTCTACTAAATCGTAAACGTACAATAGGTTGGGATTGGAATCGGCGATCGCCTGAATGAAGTGCTGGCTTTCTCGGAGTGCAGATTCGGCTTGTTTGCGATCGCTAATATCCCGCGCTACGATAATTACTGATTCTGCAGAAAGCACAGAAATTTTAGCGTCGAGCCACACTTCGCGCTCTCCCAGCATATAGCTATATTCAACATTCGTGCTTTGCTGCGTTTTTAAAACTTGTTGGATGGCATTGAGTACCAAATCTGCCACAGATTCCGGTAAGACTTCGTGGGTGGTTTTGTTAATCATTTCGCTGGCCGGTTTCACCAAATTCGCCGCTGCTGTCGGGGCGATTTTGATGCAGCGCCCTTCTGCATTTCTGACTAAAACTATGTCAGTCATCGCCGCAAAAATCGCCCGCAATTCTGCTTCAGATTCTTGCAGAGCTTGTTCGGCGCGGATGCGAGTGCGAATTTCTGCTTGCAACTGTTTATTTTGCCGATCGAGCTGCACAAGCCGCTTTTTTTCTCGATCGATCAGTTTAGCTTGAGCGATCGCGATCCCCAGTTGAGCCGCCACAGCTTCTAACAAATCAATTTCATCGGATGTCCATTCCCGCTGGCGATCGCACTGGTGCAAACAAATAGCGCCGTTTGCCCTACCTTGGTAGGAAGTGCGAATTGCCAGCATCGATTTCAACCCAACCAGGCGGCAAATCGGTTTAACAGCGTGCAAAAGCGGGTCTGAGTAAACATTGTCCGAGGCGATCGCCCGATCTTGTATCATCATCTGTACCACATGAGGATTGCCCCAAATTGGAACGGGTACGTTCCGAATAGATTCGCACCCCGGCTCTAGATACTCGGCCGCCAGAGGAATATCGACTTGGGGACTGGTAACGTAAGTATGAATCAAACAGCGATTGACGCAGAATGCCTGACCGATTTGAGTTGCGGCTATTTCAAATATTTGTTCCGGCTGCAAGCTCGATCGAATTTGTTGAGTTATTTTTGCAATCAGCAATTCTCGCTGAACTTGCCGTTCTAAAGCAGCTTTAGCTGTGGCAGTTTCTATTTCTGCTTGCTTGCGATCGCTGATATCAAAAAGCACGCCATACCAAACAATATCGCCATTATCGCGCATCTCTGGTCGAGAATTAGATTGCAGCCACTTGAGTTTTCCAGACGGCGTAACAATCCGCCATTCAAAGGCAAAAGGTTCTAAAGTTCTAGCGCTATTGGCAATTTTTTCTACCAGATATTGTCGGTCATCGGGATGATGTTGCTCGAAGCATAACTCAGGATTTTTCAAGATATCCTCACTCTCTAATTCGTAAATTTTTTGACAAGCATAACTGATATATTCAAATTTAAAAATTCCCTCGGAATTCTTCACAAATTGATAAATAACTCCCGGTATATTGACCGCCAATTTCTGCAACCGCGCTTTGCTTTCCCGGAGTGCTTGTTCTGTCCGCTTGCGGAATTCTACCTCTCGCTGCAGTTGGGCATTTTGCTGTTTTAATTGTTTCGATAGCTGTTGTATAGTCAGTTGACTTTCGATCCGCACCAAAAATTCTTCCACTTGAAAAGGCTTAGTAATGTAGTCAACCCCGCCGACTTCAAAAGCTTTAACCTTGTGAAAAGTTTCATTAAAAATGCTCAAAAAAATCACCGGAATTTGCCTTGTTTTTTCATTACCTTTCAGTCTTTCGCAGACTTCGTAGCCGTTCATTTTGGGCATGGCAATATCTAGCAAAATCAAGTCGGGAAGAACAGTAAAATTAGCATTTATCGCCATAGTTCCCGAAATCGCGCGCTGAACTTTATACCCTTCTTCGGTCAATATATTTGATATAAACCGGAGGTTGTTGGGCTGGTCATCAATAATTAAAATGTGAATGCTTTCTTTGTCGATCACCATTTTTTGTCTTGCGATTTTGAATTTTATAGTGTTAGCAGCATATCGATGATTTAATCGAGGGATTTTCGGACAGCTCAAAGGATTCGTCTAACATTTTAAACCTCAGCCAGCAGAGGATTGTTTTTAGAGATTGCCTCATCGAATAACGCACTTTTTCTTTATTCACTTTTTTGGCTGCTTGTCTTAAATTCGCACGTCAAATCAATCGCATCTTTGCCATACTTTATTGCAAACACACACCCCATTATTCGCCTCAAAGATTTTGCTGGCGAAATATGACTCAGACAATCCAGACCAAAAAAACTGGGTTTTTTACCTCGATCGCGATTTACGCAAAACCTGTATATATAGGGTGCGCCGCAGAGCAACTTATTGCTACAAGTAGTAACTCAAACCATTTTTTTTGCCTTAGTCATGTTTGTTCAAGGGCTGCCACGAAGCAGACGGTTGAAAAAAACAGGGTGACGGCGCACCCCCGCGAAAGCCTGTAGATATTTATAGGTAACTAAGATTATAGATCGACGGGTTCGCACCCAATACCTGCCGTATAAAATCTTTTATCTTTCTTTTCTATGCCAGCAATTCCTTAAGTTTAGCAATATTTTCAGAACTGAGGCAGATTTTAATTTCAAGTTCTCGATCGGCCGCCCACAGCAGCAAAATATTATCTTCCCCCAAGGCGACTTCGGGATTGTTTAATTCAAGTGTTTGATATTTAACTTCGGGAATTCCTATCCGAATTACCAGTTCCGATTCCAACTGAGGATAAAGGTATAATTGCTGTTGGATGTTGTCTAGTTCGAGTTGGTGAACAGTGTTGCTGCGTTGGATAGGAGAATCGGCCATGTACCAATACAGAGTCTCGTCGCGGATTTCAGGATTGACTATCACAAATGTTTCGTCAAAACGCTGGGGATGCCAGTGAATTTCGCTCAAACCGCCGATTTGCGGAATCAGTCGCTCTACCCAACTAATTTCTTTGCCGTTGAGGTTTCCCCACCACTGACTGATACGATCGAGGTTCTCAGCATTTTCGGGGTTGTTACTGCCGGACTGCCAGACAGTTTTGAGTTGCATATACAGGTTCTCCAGCGAATTTAAATTTGAGATTGGAGGCTTTCAATTAAAGATTCACTCGTTCTACAATCATCTTAATGGACTTACCAATTATCTACCACCAAGATTACGTTGCACCCCTGCCCCCGCATCACCGCTTCCCGATGGCAAAGTTCGAGATGCTTTATCGGATGCTGATCGCGGATGGGGTAGCAGATAAATCGCAATTTCACACTCCAGAACTTCCCCCTCAAGCATGGATTGAATTAGTCCACGAGCACCGCTACGTTCAAGCTTACTGCAACGGGACGCTCGATGCCAAAGCGGTTCGGCGAATTGGTCTGCCTTGGAGTCCGGCCCTTGCTAACCGCACTTGCACAGCAGTTGCAGGGACGGTACTAACTGCAAAGCTCGCTTTAGAGTGCGGTTTGGCTTGCAATACAGCGGGCGGAACTCATCACGCCTTCCCTGGTTTTGGGTCTGGTTTTTGTATTTTTAACGATTTGGCGATCGCCTCCCGAGTCCTGCAAAAATTGGGTTTAGTTCGCAAAGTTTTAATTGTCGATTTAGACGTGCACCAAGGAGATGGAACCGCTGTAATTTTCCAAAATGACCAGAGCGTGTTTACTTTCTCGATGCACTGCGCGGCTAATTTTCCGGGTACAAAACAACAAAGCGATCTAGACGTGCATCTATCTGAGGGTATAGAAGATGACGAATATTTACAAACTTTAGCTAAATATTTACCAGATTTGCTTTCAGATGTCAAGCCAGATTTAGTTTTGTACGATGCCGGAGTAGATCCCCATCAAGCCGACAAGTTGGGAAAATTAGCTTTAACTGATACGGGTTTATTTCGCCGCGAAATGCAAGTTTTGTCTACTTGCTGTTCTGCTGGTTATCCCGTCGCTTGCGTCATTGGCGGCGGTTATTCTGACGACATGAACGGGTTAGTTTACCGACATTCACTCCTCCACCGAGCGGCAAGTCAGACCTACAGGCATTATAAACTTTAAGATTTGTAAACCCCACTACAAAAATCTAGATTAATTGCAGATATGATTTTGTCAAAACCGCTTTCGCTCTTCTTAATCAGTGGAGTCGCCTCTAAAATCTCAAATAAGCTAAAGTGCATTTAAATTGTATGGTCAAATTCAAGAAAAGTCTTGTGGGGTGGGCCAGAAAGCCCGCCCAAAAAATACAATTTAGATGCCGAACAGCCGCTCAAATATCAAATCCATTGACCATCGCTCTCTGGAGCGGATATTGTGCGAATTCAAACAGCGTGAAATAAAATATCAGTGACACAACTACTTCCGGATCGGCGCTCGCGATCGGGAATCTTGTCACCGGGTTTGTAGTCCAAAAAGAAAAGTAAAACCAGCAATTACGAGGGTGCATTTCATTTTTACAAATATATTCGTAGGGTCGAAGCATTTCGGTAGTAAATCTCTGATTCTCACTAATAAATTGTCTACCGAAATGCTTCGCCCTTGCAAAAAGGAGATGCACCCAATGACGAGGAAGTATATCTATATTTGGAGGGGTAAAAGTTAGTCTGGTTGTTAGGTAACATCAAAAAAATTAACAGCCGGCGGCGTTTTGTAACTCCAAAATATTGCTGCCTAGAACTTAAATGTAATTCTCGACTACCATCTAATCAATACATAGGATGTCTGCTATGCAAGTCAATTCAAAAATGTCAGAAGAAATTGATAAAAAACAGGAATTAGAGTTCCTAGAACCCATTACCAAGCGTTATCTAATGGTGATGAACGTCAGGTCCACCTGCGATGAAAAAGGTGACAGGTATCTCGATTCGATGTGGGCAAAAGACCTAACAGAACACTTCAGATATCTGAAAGACTTCACCCTAGCAAGTCCCTGCCAACTTGAAACATCCCCAAAAAATGCAATTGCAGTCAACCGCGAACCATCCTTTTCTAACGTTGAATTCATCGACATTCCCTGCCCAAACACCTACAAAGACGCAATATTGACGCTGCCTGCTACAGTTGCCAAACTTTGGAGCGCGATCGGCTCTGCAGATATCGTACACAGTTGCGTAGCAGGCTGGCCGATTCCTATGGGGTGGTTAGTCACACCAATAGCGCTGATCAGGGGAAAATTCTACGTACTCGTAGTCGAGTCCGCACCGTGGCGTCTGGAACCGGGCAAAACCGTAAAAATCAAAGACAGAATCATCGCTTATGTATCGGAAACAGTCAACCGCTGGTGCGTAAACAATGCCAATTTGACAATTTTTACACAATCGGAATACCAGCAGAGTTTATTGACAAAGCGGCAAGAACGGGGTCACATCATCCATGCTTCCTGGATAGATGAAGAAAATATCATTTCCGAAGCCGATGCAGCCGAAATATGGCGCAAAAAGTTGTCCCCCTCAACCAAAACACTCAAGCTGCTATTTGCGGGCAGATTGGAGTCCGCTAAAGGCGTGTTAATTCTCCTACAAGCAATGAAAATTTTGGAGAATAAAAACATTGCTGTCAATCTCGATATCCTCGGCGATGGCTCACTCCTAAACCAATGCAAAACACTTAGCAGTCAACTGCAAAAATCGGTTAACATCCAAATTTCCGGAACGCTTCCTTACGGCAAAGAATTCTTTCAGCGGCTGCAAGAATATCACGCTGTTGTAGTTCCCAACCTTTCAGACGAGCAGCCCCGGATTGTTTACGATGCTTATTCCCAAGCAGTACCCGTACTGGGAAGCAACACAGACGGAGTGCGCGACTGCATCGAAAACCGCAAAACTGGTGTAATTTTTAATTCTAACGACCCGGAGGCCTTAGCAGATTCGATCGAATGGTCAGCGCAAAACTTGCAGGCTCTTCAAACTATGGGCAAGGCATCTCTCCATCAGGCTCGCAGCATGACGCACCAAGAAATGCACCGTTCGCGGTGGCAGCTTTTATTGAAGATGTTGGAGTCATCCAAAGTTTGAATTTAGCTCGCGGCTTTTCTGAGTGCAACGCGTGCATTTTAGTCGGTGTCTATTGCTCTCGGATCGGTTAGTGGCGCGGTGTTTCGTATGAATTGGGTTCTTCATCGGAATGACAAGCGAGGACACGGCTTTTGGAGTGTCCTCGCTTGTCATGTCTGAGTGCTCCGGGCCGAGAGTTTTGACGCCCCACTTTAAAATCTACTGCACGTCCTTGACTGGTGGTAAAGTAGGAGGCACATCCAATGTCGGGCGATCGCCCGACACTTGCCAAAAGCCACAAGCCGAGCTAGAAAAGTCAATAAAGAGTATTGCCCTTATGTCGAATGCCAGTGCGTCTAGTCAGCCGTACTCATTACTCGTAGTCATTGTTAATTACAGGACGCCCCGTCTGACAATCGACTGCTTGCACTCTCTAGTCGGCGAAGTTCGATCGCTCCCAAATACCCGCGTTGCAATTGCCGACAACGATTCAGGCGACAACTCAGCCTCCGAAATTGCAGCCGCCATCGCCGCAGAAGGCTGGAGCGAATGGGTATCCTTCGCGCCCTTAGACCGCAACGGCGGATTTGCCTTCGGCAACAACGCCCTAATCCGTCCCGTCCTCGAATCCCCAAATCCCCCCTCTTACTTCCTGCTGCTCAACCCAGACACGGTAGTGCGCCCCGGCGCCCTCAAAGCCCTCGTCGATTTCATGGACGCTCACCCCGAAGCCGGAATCGCCGGTAGCCGCTTGGAAGACCCAGACGGGACTCCCCAGCAGTCAGCATTTCGGTTTCACACCCTCGCTAGCGAGTTCGATTTCGGCTGGCGGCTCGGCATCGTATCAAAACTGCTATCAAGGTGGGCCGTAGCACCTCCAGTCCCCCAAGAAACCTGTCAAACAGACTGGATAGCAGGGGCTTCCGCGATCGTCCGCCGCGAAGTATTTGAAGCAGTTGGCTTGCTGGACGAAGCATATTTCATGTATTACGAAGAAATGGACTATTGCCTGCAAGCTAACAGAGCCGGCTGGAGCTGCTGGTATGTACCTGAAAGCCGAGTCGTGCACCTAGTCGGGCAAAGTTCCGGCGTCAACAACTTTCAACCTCGCACTAAGCGACTGCCGCAATACTGGTACGATTCTCGGCGCCGTTACTTCGTCAAAAACTACGGTTGGTTGTACACAGCATTAGCCGATTTGTCCTGGGCTTCCGGTTTTGTTTTTTGGAGAATGCGGCGGGTAGTTCAGCGCAAGCCGGATACCGATCCGCCCCATATGCTCAGCGATTTCATGTCCAACAGCGTATTTTTCAAAGGAGGTTAACGGCTCCACAATCGGAAATTGAGGATAGAAAATTTTAAATTGGATTTTCTGAGAATGGGCGCCAGCTTTTTTCAGGAGCGTTTTTAAACTTTCCGTTCTCAATTTTTCATTCATGGCTTGCACAAAGTGCGACAAATGCTATAAAAATATGCGAGTTAAAAACTTGCATATTAGAAGAGGAAACAATAAAGCAAAATCGGCAGGTGATTCCAATGAACAGCCAACCCGAGAAAATCACTGTACTATCGGGCCGAGCCATACCAATAGCAGCCTCGAAAATGTTTACCTACCCCACGCGATTGGCGAGTGCGTGGAAACCAGACATAATGGAAATTAACTTGCCGGGATATTTGTTAGAAAGACCGGAAGTAGAAATAATTGTTCGCCAAGGCTCAACGCGGTCGATCGACAAAAATAGCGGCAATATTTACCAAAAAATCTACAGAAAATTGACCGCCCCGATGCAAGTTGACGGCTCGTACATTTTAGATTCCCGCTACGAAACAGACGGCAACATCGCCCACATAATGACTGGCGTAGTTCCCCAACTGTTAGCAGCCAAAAAAGTTTGCGACAACATCACAGTGGTTTTGCGATCGAACGCTACCAACATGGCAAAAAATATCTACAAGCTGCTCGGAGTCTCCCTGCTGTGCACGGACAAAGACATTGAGGGGAAGCTGATATCGGCCAGCCAAAACTATATGTACTCTTATGATGGTTGGTACGCTACTTTATGCGGCGGCTTAGATTTTGAGGGGTTGAACCCGGAGACTCCAGAAAGAATATTTATTTCTCGCAAAGGCGCCAGGAGTTTAATCAACGAAAGCGAAGTAGAACAAATTTTGCAAGCCTACGGGTTTAAGAAATATTACTTTGAAGACATTTTGATTAGCGAACAGTGGTCGGTAGCAAGAAATGCGAAAATTGTAGTGGGAGTACACGGTGCAGCTATGTCTCATTTGATCTTAAACCGTCACAAGGTTAAGCTGATAGAATTATTTCATCCGGGTTACATAGTCGATATGTACCGAAATATTGCCGGTGCTGTGGGCGGAAGTTGGTGCGCCGTGAGCGGTCAAATTACACAAGATGTAATCGCCGAACTTGACTTTAAGCAACAAGCCAGAAAATTTGCCGCGACTCCCACGCGAATCGACATAAATTCTTTGCAGATGGCATTAGAATATTTGGAGATAAGTGCAAAATAGTAAAATCGCTCTGTTCAAGACTAAACAAGTAACCGATCGCCGGAATAATTTATGGTAGCGCAGCCGGAACTCACAGAAACTGCCAATCAAATAAAAACCCCAGAATTGGGACTTTGGCAACAAATTAAAGAAGACTGGATCGCTCACGGGCGCGACTGGACAAAGCCGGGATTTCGGGCCGTAGCAGTTCAAAGGTTCGGTGTCTGGAGGATGCAGGTAGAACCAAAACTGCTGCGGGCTCCGCTGAGTATTCTGTACCGATCGCTCTACCGCAAAATCCGCAATACTTACGGGATAGATTTGCCATATACCGTCAAACTCGGCCGCCGGGTAATTGTAGAACATCAAGGGGCGATCGTGATTCACGGCTACTGTACGATCGGCGACGACAGCATCATCCGCCAAGGTGTAACATTGGGAAACCGCTATCTCGATCGCCCTTTAGAAGCCCCTTGCTTGGGAGCGCGAGTCAACGTTGGAGCAGGTGCTAAAATTTTGGGCGGAATCAGTTTGGGAGAAGGCGCGAATATCGGTGCCAACGCAGTTGTCTTGTCCGATGTCCCAGCTTTCCAAACAGCAGTCGGTATCCCCGCCAAGATTCTCAAATCAACCAAAGATCGCGAAAATGATTAGATCGATTTTTTGATGATACGATCGGAATCGGAGCGAGATAATTAAGGTCAATCGAACTTTTTGCGCTCGGCGTTGAATTCCAGAGGTAAACTTTGAAACAAGTTGGATTGGTTGCTATTGGGCGGAATGAGGGCGATCGGCTGGGAGCGTGCTTGCGATCGGCGATCGGCAAAATAGCTTTGGTGGTTTATGTCGATTCCGGCTCCACAGACGGCAGCTTGGAATTAGCACGGTCGATCGGCTGCGATACAGTTGAACTAGATTTATCTATCCCATTTACCGCAGCCCGCGCCAGAAACGCAGGCTTTTCCCGCCTGCTGCAAGCACTACCCGACATCGAATTTGTCCAATTCGCAGACGGCGACTGCGAAATAGTTGACGGCTGGCTCGAACTCGCCCAGCAAAAACTCGCAGCCAAACCAGAATTAGCTGTAGTCTGCGGGCGCCGGCGCGAAAAATTAAGAGAAGCCACACCATACAACCGACTCTGCGACATGGAATGGGACACGCCGATCGGCGAAGCCAAAGCCTGCGGCGGCGACTCCATGATGCGGGTATCGGCATTCCAGCAAGTCGGCGGTTTCAACCCCTCACTGATAGCCGGCGAAGAACCAGAACTCTGCGTGCGGCTGCGCCAAAGCGGTTGGAAAATCGAGCGCTTAGATGCAGAAATGACCCTGCACGACGCCCAAATGACAAGTTTTTCCCAGTGGTGGAAGCGCTCTCAAAGAGCCGGTCACGCCTACGCTGAAGGTTCCTGGCTGCACGGGAACACCCCCGAACGCCACTGGGTGAAAGACACCCTCAGCATCTGGTTCTGGGGATTCGTTTTGCCAGCCCTAGCATTGGGTACAGCCTGGTTTACCAACGGCTGGAGCCTGTGGTTGCTGGCCGGCTACCCGATACTTACCTACCGAATTTACAGCCGGATGCAGCAGAATTTGCCGGCCAAAGATGCTGCGCTTTATGCTGTATCTTGCGTCTTAGGCAGATTTCCCCAGTTTCAAGGTCAGATTCAGTTTCACCAGCGCCGATTGTTGGGACAGCGCAGCAAGTTGATCGAATACAAGACATCAAACCCATCAATTGAGCAAGTGAAAATCAGTGCTAAGTCTACTAAGTAGGTCAGCCACCGTCAACTTAACTGGTTGTTTCTGCTACTTCTCCCTTCTAATCCAGAGTTCAATGTTGGTATAGAAGCGGGTATATCTCGAACTGCTACAGCCGATGACTCCCGCACCTCAAAAAAACCGCAGGCGATCGAGTAATTTATTCAAAACTCAATTTACAAACATCGATTTATCCAAAAAACCATCCAACCAATGAACAACCAAAAATTAAAAGTTTTATTAATTGTAGAGCAGTGCAACCCCGAGGCGGCATCCGTACCTTTGGTAGGTTACAAATTTTTTGAAGCAATTAGCAAGCTAGCCGATGTAACTCTTGTTACCCACGAAAGAAATAAAACTCCCCTGTCCAAGTTAAAACAACACTCTAACATTACTTATATCGCCGAAAGCGAGCTGACAAAAAAATACTTTCCCTTCGTGGTAGACCGCCTGACAATGAAAGGCAAAAATAACTGGCCTTTAGCTAATGTTTTAGGCTATCCAGTTTATGCAGAATTCAATCATCGAGTTTATGAAACTTTTAAAGATCGAATTCAGAGAGGAGAGTACGATTTGGTTCATGCCATAACTCCCATGCAGCCGCGCTACCCTTTCAAAGTGATTAAGGCTTGCACCCGCACTCCAGCAATCATCGGGCCGATCAATGGAGGCGTTCCTTTTCCCCCTGGGTTTGAAGAAATAGCGAAACAGGAATATGCTTACTTAAATTTTTTCAGAGCTGTGGGTAGATCGTTAATACCGGGCTATGTGGAAACTTATAAAAAAGCCGATAAAGTATTAGCAGGTTCGACATATACTTTGAATCTGCTCAAAGATATGTTTGCTATTGGCGACAATCGAATTGAGCTGTTTTACGAAAACGGTATTGCCAGCAGTTTTTTAACAGAAACAAAAAAAGCTACAAAGGGCAGCAAGATAAATTTACTGTTTGTAGCTCGGTTAGTTCCTTACAAATGTGCTGATATTCTCATAGAAGCAGTTAGTCGATTAGAGCCAGATGTGAAAGAAAAAGTTTTCTTGACAATAGTAGGTGACGGGCAAGAAAGAAACTCTTTAGAAACTCAAGTAAAGGAACTTAACCTGGGAGAAAAAGTCAAGTTTGCGGGTTGGGTAGGTCAAGAACAAACAGTAGAATATTACAGGCAGGCGGATATTTTTTGCTTTCCTTCGATCAGGGAGTTTGGGGGCGCAGTGGTGATGGAAGCGATGGCTTGCGGTTTGCCTTGCATTGTTCCCAACAACGGGGGTATCGGGGAGTATGTAACTGAAGAAACAGGTTTTAAGATCGAGCCGAATTCCAGAGAGTATCTCACCCAAGAATTTACCGACAAAATAAAAATTTTGGTCGAAGACGATAAGTTGCGGGAAAGTATGTCCGCCAAGTCGATGGAGAAGGCAAAAGAATTTGAATGGGATTGCAAGGCTGAAAAACTTGTTAAAATTTACGAGAAGACGATCGGCGAGAAAAAAGCTTCACAATCTAACTAATAACTCAATCCAGTTGGGGAAAAAAGTGATGCGAATTGTCATTGTTGCTCAAAATGCTTCAACTAAATTCGGCGGCGAGTCCTTGCTGCCGCTGCACTATTTCCGAATACTCCGATCGCGCCAAATAGAAACGTGGTTGGTAGTTCACGCCCGCACTCAGCCCGAACTAGAAGATCTGTTTCCCGAAGAGGGCGATCGAATGCACTTCGTACCCGACACTTGGGTACACCGACTGCTTAGCAAGCTCGGGGGATTTTTGCCTCCCAGGATAGGCTCACCTACTTTCGGTCTGCTCAGCCACCTCTACACCCAACTGATGCAGCGCCGCATTGTGCGGCGGCTGGTGAACGAGCATCAGATTGATATCGTACACGAGCCGACACCTGTCTCGGCAACTTTCCCTTCGCTGATGTTCGGATTGGGGACGCCGGTAGCGATGGGGCCGCTGAACACGGCTGTGAAATTTCCTCCCGCATTCCGGCGCTCGCGCCAAAATCCGATCGTTGATATTTCGCTCGCCATCGGTCACCAGTTCGTCGATTTCTTCAATCGTCTTTTGCCCGGTAAAATCAAAGCCGAGACGCTGATGGTGGCAAACGATCGCACTCTGGCGGCACTTCCGGCTGGGGTGCAGGGTAGAATTATCGAACTTGTGGAAAACGGCGTAGATTTCTCGGTGTGGCGATCGGACTCTACCGCATCAAAGCAACCCGATCGACCGATGAATTTTGTGTTCTTGGGGCGGCTGGCAGACTGGAAGGCTGTAGACTTGCTGCTGGAAGCCTTCGTCCCCGTCGCCGCCCAAACCGATGCAGTTTTGGAAATCGTCGGCGACGGGGAAATGCGAGGGAAACTCGAAGCTCAAACAGCTTGTTTAGGCCTCGAAAACAGGGTTGTATTTAACGGCTGGCTGTCTCAAGAGCAGTGCGCTCTCAAACTGCAACAAGCCGATGCCCTGGTGCTGCCTAGTTTGCGGGAGCCTGGGGGTTCGGTAGTGATGGAAGCAATGGCCGCGGGCTTGCCCGTCATAGCGACGAACTGGGGCGGCCCGATGGATTACATCGATTCGAGTTGCGGCATTTTAGTAGAACCAGATTCCAGAGAAAACTTTGTCAAGGGACTGACAGATGCGATGCTGAAGCTGGCTCATTCACCCCAATTGCGCCAGAGTATGGGTAGCGCTGGACTCGATCGCGTCCGCCAGCATTTTGATTGGGAACGCAAAGTCGATCGCATG
>JAUBOG010000189.1:0-11508 GCA_036700105.1 Microcoleus occultus BM001215583 | reverse complement strand
TTGGGGGGGGTGAGAATTCCTGTCGCGCCGGGCTTTTTGATAGGGTGCGGCGGCTCTGAGGGTGGCGTCAACGGCGATGCGGCGGACGGGGCCTTTGGGCAATACGGGCTTGATGTAACGGCCTCTATCTTCTGAAAAAATGACGCTGCGGCTTCCCGATTTGCCTTGGCGGCTGGCGTTTTGGGCGAAGAAAAGGACGCTGGGGTCGAGAATAACTCCTTCGGGATCGAATAGAAATTCTTCGGGAATGTTAGTTTCTTCTTGTTCTTCGGGGGGTTCTTCTTCTTTGTCTTCTTCGTCTTCTTCTTCTTCCTCTTCTTGTTCTTGTTCGTTTTGGGGAGGCGGTGGCGGGGGAGGAGGAGGGGGATTGTTTTCGTCTGGGGGAGTTTGGATGACGGTGGCGCGGGGTACGATGACTAATTCTACGGCGCGGCGCAAGTCTTCGGCGTTAACTTCTGTGCGTCCCTCAATGGCCGCGCAGGCGCGGGCGACGCGGACTGCGAATATTTCGGCGCGGTGTCCTTGAACTGCACCTCGGATGGATTCTTCTACTAGGTAGGCAATTTGTTCGCGGGTGATGGTGACATCTTTGAGCCATTCTCTGGCGAGGATGATTTGGGTTTTGAGGTTATCGGTTTCTTCTGCGTATTGATTGAGAAATTGTTGGGGGGAACTGGAGTAGGATAAAGCTTGTTCTACTGCATAGACTCTTTCTTCTAATTCGAGTACGGCATCGGCTGAAAGTACGATCGCGATCCGATCGAGCAAATGTTCTCTCAGCGGCCCTTCTTCGGGGTTGTAGGTGGCGATGAATAGAGGTTTGCAGGGGTGTTGAAAGCTAATGCCTTCGCGCTCTATTTGGTTGCGGCCTTCGGTTAATACTGTTAGCAATTGGTTGGAAATGTTGTCGTCTAGGAGGTTGATTTCGTCTACATAAAGTACGCCTCTATTTGCTTGGGCCAATAGTCCGGGTTGAAATACGGTTTCGCCAAATCTTACGGATTGTTCGACATCAACTGAACCTAAGAGCCTGTCTTCTGTGACACCTAAAGGAATTTGAATGAACGGTGTGGAGATTATTTCGGTGGCGGTATTTGTATTTGTGAAGCGGGAATTTTGGCCGTTATTTTCTAATAAAAAATCTGCTTTTTCTGCAATATTATCATCTGGTTCGGCGTTGCAAAAAGAGTCTTTAACAATTTCAATTGGCGGCAGTAGGGAGTGCAAGGCGCGGGCCATGACTGATTTGGCTGTGCCGCGGCGGCCGGCGATCGCAACTCCTCCCAATCCGGGATCGACTGCTGCTAACAGCAGGGCTAATTTGATTGCTGCTTGCCCGACTACGGCGGTGAGGGGAAAGGCGGTTGCGGAAGGGCTAAGGTTGGCTGCGGGCATAGGATTTTCGGATGTACAAATTGGAACTTAATGTTTAGCTTACTGGTTGAAGGGTTTTAACTTCTAGGGGGAGAATGACGGTAAAAGTGGAGCCGACTCCTATTTCTGATACTAACTCTATTTTGCCTTGCAGCAGCGTGACCAGGCGCGATACGATTGCTAATCCCAGGCCGCTGCTTTCGGGCGGAAAGTGCTGTTGGCCGGCTTCTCCTGCTTGAAAGAAGGGGTCAAAGATGCGGTTTTTATCTTCGGGGGCGATACCAATGCCGGTATCTGTAATGGCGATCGCCCAATTTGCATCTCCGGCCGGGCGGCAGCTTAATGCGATGCTACCGGATTCTGTATACCGAATGGCATTGCTCAGAAGGTTGGTGAGAATTTGCTGCAGCCGCTGTCCGTCGGCGATTACTTGTTTTGGGGCGAAGTCGCTGCTAACAGCGAGCTTTAATCCTTTAGCATCAGCCAGCGGCTGCATCATTTCTACTACGGTGTCAATTACCGATCGTACATTAGTTTGCCGCAGGTGAAGTTTAATTTTTCCGCTGTCGGCGCGCGAAAGTTCTAGTGCATCGTTAATCACGCGCAGCAACTGTCTGCCGTTGCGCAATACTCGCTCGATGTGTTCGATGCCGGGGAGGGTATCTTTGATTTCGGATTGCCATTTTTCTTGGCGCAAAAACAGTTCGGAATAACCGATAATTGAGTTGAGGGGAGTTTTGAGTTCGTGAGCTAAATGGTAGACGTTTTCTTGATGGACGCTGACGAGGCGAGATAGTTCTTGATTTGTGAGCTTTAACTGAGCTTGGATTTGTTGAAGTTCGCGCAGTCTCTGAGCGACGTAACTGTTAAAACACTGGGCAATTGCTTCGTCTACTACGGCATCTATGAGTCGAAAAGCTCTGACTACTTCTGCGGTTGTGCCTGCTAGCAATTCTGCTTCTATATTGGAGAAGATGACTTGACGCAACAAATGATATTCCC
Organism: Microcoleus occultus BM001215583; assembly: GCA_036700105.1. GTDB lineage: Bacteria > Cyanobacteriota > Cyanobacteriia > Cyanobacteriales > Microcoleaceae > Microcoleus. The sequence goes on along the minus strand of JAUBOG010000189.1, from coordinate 9,132 downwards.
GGGCTACTTCTGCTGCATCGTAGCCTTGTTCTGCCCTGAGAAATCCGTGTTCCAAACTGGCTTTGATGATGACGGCGATTTCACTGTGTTGGTATTCGGCAAGTACAGTTGCCATTGCCGCCAGTAGGTGAGGTATGTGATTGGTTATCGCTGAGTGCGGTAAGGCGTCAGCGGTTTCAATTTTCCGATCCAAGCGTACTGCTTCAATCCAGTTTTGGAGGATCGTATCGGTTTTGTCGGCGAGCAGTTGGCTGTAGTCCATAATGTCTGCATGGGGGTGAAGTTTGGCAGATATTGCCCATGCTTCATTGTAGTTGAGCGATCGCCCGATCGCCATAGCAAACTTCGGGCGATCGCGGCCCTGTCAAAAGAAATAGTTTTTTGGTGATTGCCACCTCTGTCAATTAGCTGATTCCGGCTGTTGGGCGCGAAAAAACAGCATTTAAACTTATTGACATAATGACCGGGAAGTAGTATAGTCCTTTTGCCTAATCATTTTTAATTTTTAATTTTTAATTTTGTCAGGAGACTGAATGGAGAACGTCCAAGCTGCGATCGCTGCGGTCACATTTATCGGTGTAATTTTGTTAGTAATGACAGAGTGGATACACCTAACGGTGGCGGCTTTTTTGGGAGCACTGGTGCTGGTTTTTACTCACGTCATGACTTTGAATAATGCGATCGAATATATCGGTCGCAGTCACGGAACACTGGGCTTATTTTTCGGAGTCATGGTTATGGTGAGGTCGTTTGAACCCACCAAAGTATTCGACTACTTAGCCACTCAAATGGTGCTGTTGGCGAAAGGAAAAGGCAAAAATTTGTTGCTGGGTATTGTCGCAATTACTACACCTATTTGTGCAGTTTTGCCAAACGCCACCACCGTCATGCTGCTAGCCCCATTAATTCCGCCAATGGCAGAAGAAGTCGGAGTAGATTTTGTGCCGTTACTGATTTTAATGGTATTTGTAGCTAACAGTTCGGGGCTGCTGACAATCGTGGGAGATCCGGCGACATTCATAGTCGGCGATGCGATTAACATGAGCTTTGCGGATTACCTGGTAAAGTTAAGTTTGGGCGGGGCGATCGCAGTAGGAGTCATATTAGCTATGTTGCCTTGGCTGTTCCCCGAAATCTGGCGTAAAGAATTAGATGATTTGGAGCACTTGCCGCACCCGAAAATCAATCACCCGCGAGTTTTAGCAGTGGGGGGTTTAATTATAGCTTTGGTGCTGACATTTTTTGTAGTGGGAGAGTCGCTACCAGTGCCAATTTCACCAGCAGCGGTGGCTTTGTTGGGGGCAGCTTTGGCAATGCTGTTAGCTCATCAATCTAAAATAGATTCTGTTAATAATATATTGCGGGATTTAGATTGGAGCACGCTGCTATTTTTCATGTCTATTTTTGTGATAATTGGCGGCTTGGAAAAAACCGGAGTCATCGCTGGTATGTCTGGAATACTAGCAGTTATTTTGGGGAAAAATATTTTTCTAGGTTCCCTAACGCTGTTATTTTTTGTGGGTTTGATGTCGAGTGTAGTGCCAAACATTCCGCTGGTGGTGGCGATGGTGCCGCTGCTCAAACAGTATGTTGTTAATGTCGGGCTAGCACCTGCTGCAGTGCTGTCTCCAGATTTTGCAGGGCAGTTTCCAGTGGAAGTTTTGCCGCTGTTTTACGCGATGATGTACGGGGCAACTTTGGGAGGAAACGGCACTTTGGTAGGAGCTTCTTCTAATATAGTAGCTGCAGGTATTTCTGAACTGCACGGGCGTCGGATTTCTTTTAAAACTTTTCTGCGTTACGGGATTCCGGTGATGGTGCTGCAATTAGTAACTGCTGCTATATATGTAACTCTGCGGTTTCTGATTTGAAGAAGTCATGAGTCATGAGTCATCAGTCATCAGTCATGAGTCATTAGTTGACCCGAAAGCAGTTGACCCGAAAGCTGTCATTAGTTATTGGTCATTAGTCAGTCGTTATTACTTGTGTTGCTAGAGAACTAAAGAAGGGGGTAAGGTGCTCTTGTTGCAGCTTAGATATAGAGGTTGAAGTGAGTCTTCAATCTAAAATCCACCCAATTCTAAGGGGAAAATTACAGTGAAGGAGGAGCCAACTCCGATTTGAGAAACTAATTCGATTTTACCTTGCAAGAGATTGACTAATCGCTCGACAATTGCTAGCCCCAAGCCGGTACTGTCAGGAATGCAATATCCCAGGGAGTTGTCGGCTCGAAAATAGGCTTGAAAAATCCGATCGCAGTCTTCTGAAGCAATGCCAATTCCTGTATCGGTGATGCAGATACTCCAATGTTTGTCTGGCAATAATTCGGTTTTTATGGTAATAGTACCAGCTTGGGTGTAGCGAATGGCGTTGGTCGCCAAGTTGGTGATAATTTGCTGCAAGCGCAAGTAATCTGTCATAACTCGATCGAGAACCGGATCGCACTCAACGGCGATCTCTAAATTTTTGGCTTTGGCCAAAGGCTCGATTATTTCGACAATAGTGCCGATCGCCGATCGCACATTTATCGCAGTTAGCTGCAATTTTATGCGTCCCGCGTCGTACCGCGAGATTTCGAGAGTATCGTTAATTAATCTCAGTAACTGTCTGCCGTTGCTGAGGACTTTATCAATATGTGCCAAATTGGGAGCAGAATCTTTAAGTCGAGGATTGTTTGTTTGGCGCAAAAACAATTCTGAGTAACCAATAATAGAATTGAGGGGAGTTTTCAATTCGTGAGCTAAGTGAGATAGACTCTCTTGACTGGCGCGAAGTAAGCGAGTCAGCTCTTGATTTGTAAGCTGCAATTGGTTTTGCAACTCCTGTAGTTCTTGGAATCTTTCCTGGGTATAGGTTTTGAAACAGTCAGCAATTACTTCGTCGAGGGCACTGTCAATTAAGCGGTAAGCTCGGCTGACTTCAGCGGCCGAGCCTTTTAGCAATTCCGGCTCTAAAGCCGAGAAAATTACCCGACGCAGCAAGCAGTATTCCCGCGCAATTTCTTCGGCATCGTAGCCTTGTTTTGCTCTGAGAGTTCCGTGTTCTAAACTTTTTTCTACAAGTGTGTGAATGTCGCTATCTGGGGATTGGGAAAGCATGGTTGCGATCGCTTGCAGTACGATGGGAAGGCTGTCGCGCACGGAATTGTAGGTGAGCTGTTTTGCGGTTTCGATTTGCTCGTCGGAGCGTACAGCTTCGATCCAGTTTTGGGTAATTATGTCAATTTTATCTTGTAGCGCGAGGCTAAAATCTCTCATGGCTATTATATATAAATCAAGTGAGCGATCGCATTTTATCTTTCTACTATAGGTTAGTTTAATAATTAATTTTTTGACTTCGATCTCAACTTTTCGGCTTCGCCGATCGCCCTACCTACTCCTAAAGACGTATTGACCGGATCGGAAGGTCGTGCTAACTTAATTAAAATTGGCTGTAAAAGTCAAGCCTAATCCAGCGCTGCGACCTTAAACAAAGCGTGTGGCTGGAGCGGAGGAACCAATTTTCGGGGCGAATCTCTACAGAATTAAAAAGCCAAGTTAAAAGTTGCAAAATTTAAATGTAATTTTTAATTTGGAAATCTTTAGAGAAGGACATCTCTCAGTCCTAGCCCGTCAGCTAACTTCGCAGGCATTGAGAAGAGACTGAAGAGTCAACTTGTCTTCAATAGATAGTTTGGCTTCGTCAGTGTCTCCGGTTGGTATTGTTCAAGATGCTTGTACCTTCCCTGACTCTGAGGAGATTTAAATGTCAATTCAACTTAATTTATCTGCGATCGCAGTGGCTGGAGTTGCAGCTTGGAAGCGCGCAAAACCTGCTGTTATCCGTGATGTTGTATTGTTGCCGGCTGCGGGCTTTTTAGGTATTCTGATTCTGTGGTGGATTGTTGCCAGCTTCAAAAGCGATTTGATTCCCACTCCCTATCAGGCGTTAATCGCTAATTTAGATTACATATTGCATCCATTTTACCAGCGCGGGCCGGGAGATTTAGGCATTGGCTGGCTGCTGCTAGCAAGTCTGCGCCGGGTGTTGCTGGGATTTTTGCTGGGTGCAGCAGTTGCGATTCCCGCGGGATTTACGATCGGGATGTCGAAACCCGCAATGATGGCGCTCAATCCGCTGATTCAAATCTTCAAACCGGTGTCGCCGCTGGCTTGGCTGCCGATCGCTCTATCGATTTTTAATTTAGCAGATCCGTCGGCAATTTTTGTAATTTTCATCACGTCTCTGTGGCCGACAATTATCAACACAGCTTTGGGAGTTTATAGCGTTTCCAAGGATTATCTGGATGTGGCGCGAGTGCTGGAAATGCCGCGCTGGAGGCGGATTACCAAGATAATTTTGCCTGCAAGTTTGCCCTACATTTTTACAGGTTTGCGGATTAGTTTAGGGATTGCTTGGCTGGTGATTGTGGCGGTAGAAATGCTGACAGGCGGCGTGGGAATTGGCTTTTTTGTGTGGGATGAGTGGAGCCGTTTGAATCTGAGTTCGGTATTTTTAGCGGTGTTTGTCATAGGTTTAACTGGGTTGGTGCTCGACTGGGGAGTTGGCAAAATTCAGGAATTGGTAACGCATCGAGCTGGGAATAGTCATTAGTCATTAGTCATTAGTCATTAGTCAGCAGTCAGCAGTCAGCAGTTATTAGTTATTAGTTATTAGTCAACTATCAACTATCAACTATCAACTATCAACTGTCAACTGTCAACTATCAACTGTCAACTGTCAACTATCAACTGTCAACTGCATATGAGCGATCTTTTTTTTAAGGATTGGAACCGGCGAGAGTTTTTGCAAGGAATGGGTTCGGCGGCGGCGGGACTGGCTTTATCTGGTTGTGGAATTAATGCGGATCGATCGGCAAAAGGACTTACCGAAGAAGCTTTAGCTGTCAGACAAATCGTCAATCCCCAAACATTAGAAAAACCGAATTTAACGGTAGGATACGTCCCCGTTAATGATTGTGCGCCATTTGCGATCGCCTGGAAAAAAGGTTTTTTCCGCAAATACGGTTTAAACGTCAAACTCAACCGCGAAGCAAGCTGGGCGACATCCCGCGACGGCTTGATTTTCGGGCGTCTCGACGCCTCCCCAGTGGTATCCGGCGCCGTCACCAACGCCCGCATCGGTGCCGAAGGAGCACGTCACGCACCCATGTGCGCGGCAATGACAATTCACCGCCACGGTAACGCGATGACGATGAGCAAAGCGATGTGGGATTTCGGGTTGCGCCCCTGGCGCGAATACAATGGCAATTTTGAAGAATTTGGCAAACAATTTAGAGGTTTTTTTGACAGTCAACCAGTAGAAAATAAAGTCTGGGCAGTTGTACTCAGTTCGGCTATTTACGAATACTTTGTCCGCTACATATCCGCCGCTGCTGGTGTAGATCCGTTCAAAGAATTTCGGGTAATTATTGTGCCACCGCCTCAAATGGTAACTAATATGAGAATCGGTGCTATGCAGGCTTATATGGTGGCAGAACCTTGGAATACGCGGGCAATTCAAGGTAATTTGGGCATCGGGTTTACCTTCGCGCAGGGGAAGGAGGTGTGGCTGGGACATCCCGATCGCGTTTTGGGAGTAATGCAATCTTTCATTGACGAAAATCCGAAGACTTATTACTCGCTGGTGAAGGCAATGGTGGAGGGTTGTCAGTATTGCAGCAACCCGGAAAATCGCAGCCAAATAGCGGCGCTGCTGACAGATCGATCGTTTACGGGGGCTAAACCGAAAAACGGGGCGATCGATAAATTTACGCGCCCGGGAATTGTGGGCGAATACAACTACGGTGGGTTTGATGAAAAAGACCGCACATTTGCATCGGAGGATACAACTATTTTTTTTGATATCCCGGCGAATTTGCCTCAAATACCGGGAAACCACTCAACATTTATGTGGCAATCCCACAGTATTTGGCTGATGACTCAAGCTGCTCGCTGGGGACACATTAAAGAAGTGCCAAAAGATGCTGGCGAATTAGCTAAAAAAGCTTGGAAAACTGACCTTTACCGCAAAATTGTTGCTGAAATGGCGATCGATTGTCCCCAGGAGGATTACAAAGTAGAACCTGCGGAACTTTTCATCGATCAAAAAGCATTCGATCCCAGCGATCCGGTGGGTTATTTGAATAGTTTTGAAATTCGAGCCAACCGCCCTCTATCTTTTTTTATGTCTTAATTTTTACAGTTTCGGGCGCAGAACCTAATTATGTAGGGTGCGCACTGCGCACCTTACCGCTTACGCAACCGGCAGAAAATCAAGTTAACACTTTACTGATTTTTAGGAGAATACCGTGACTCAATTCATTTCTACATCTACCCAGACCAACGACAGAGTTAACAGCAAATCCGAGTTTTTGGAAATAAACAATTTGTTCAAGTCCTATAAAAATGCTGACGGCACGGAATTTAGCGTCCTGGAAAATATAAACTTAAGTATTGCAGAAAACGAATTTATTTCAGTCATCGGTCACTCCGGTTGCGGCAAATCGACGCTGCTGAAAATAGTCGCAGGTTTGGAAAACCAGAGCAGCGGAATGGTGACACTGGAAGGAAAAGAAATTCGCAAACCGGGAGCCGATCGCATGATGGTATTTCAGCACTACGGATTGCTACCTTGGCTGACGGTGCGGGAAAATATTCGGCTAGCAGTTGATGAAGTTTTGCAAAATCTCAACCGCGCCGAGAAGATTAGCCTTGTCAACGAGCACCTAGCAATGGTAAACTTAACAGCAGCAGCCGATAAATATCCCGAGCAAATTTCAGGGGGCATGAAACAGCGGGTGGGGATTGCGCGAGCTCTGGCACTTCGCCCGAAGATGTTATTAATGGATGAACCGTTTGGAGCCCTCGATGCTCTGACTCGCGGCAAGTTGCAAAAACAGGTGCTGGATATCTGGGAAAATCACAGACAAGCAGTAATGATGATTACCCACGATGTGGACGAAGCTATATATATGTCCGATCGCATCGTGTTGATGACAAACGGGCCGGCGGCGACGGTAGGGGAGATATTGGCAGTGCCTTTTTCGCATCCGCGCGATCGCCAGGAGTTACGCGAATCTCAGGAGTATTACGAACTTCGCAACTACGCTTTGCATTTTCTCGATCGCTACTTTACTCAAGACGAATAACGGCAGACGAACAGACCAAATAATTCACTTAAAAGAGGTCAAGCCTGTGAATCTCAAAACAATCTTAGCGCGTTTTGAAAGTGCCTTGGGATGCCAAAACTTAGCGGAAGAAATGGTGTTGCTACCGGAGCCCAAAGTGCCGGTTCCTAAAAAATCAAAATCTGCCAAGCCCGAAAAAGCTATCAACTTCATTGTCGGTTACAGCAGTTCTCCAAAAAGTCAAATAGCGCTGGATCTTACCCTTTGGATTGCCCATCAAACTCGTTTAGTAACAACTAAAGAAGTCACGGTTCAAGTTGTCTACGTGCTCGACGAATCGGCCAGTAATTACAGCAAAAATGCTGGCAATTTGGCTGTAAAAAATCCCTTGGCTATCGGCCAGGGAATGTCAGAGTTGGATGAAATATCCGCCCTTAATTGTGCAGCGCCTGCAGTCGCTTTACCCCCAGCCGAAATTCAATCGGTATCTCAGCGTACAACCTGGATCGATCCGCCTTATTTCCGAGCAATTTTCTGTCCAAATAATGAGTACGAGGTAGCAGATAAGTTGCTGTGGCAAGCCCGCTGTTTGGCCCAGGAATGGCGCGGTTTATTCAAAGCTCATTTGCGGATCGGGCGGGTTGCTGCAGAACTGAGAAATGTGGTAGAATTAGAATCAGCTAGTTTGCTGTTTTTAGGCTGCAATTCTGGCAAACACCGGCTGATTAAGGAACTAGGCAATAATTTTCCCTGCTGCGTGCTCGGGATTCCTTCAGCACTAGCATATCCGATGGATTTTCAACCTGAAGAAAGTTTGAAAAAGTTGCAGTTCGCTACAGCTATACCTGCAGGTTAAACGGTTGAAACTCAGGCAAAAATTCTATATGTAAGGTGCGCAGTGCGCACCCTACAGATAGAATTCGCGGGCCAAACTTTTTTTTCCTTAGTTATATTTCGCTCAAAAAATAAGAAAAGTTTCCTCGATCGCAGTCCCAATTACGAGACAATTGGGACTTTTTTTTGATTGTTGAAATTTTGTTTCTTACCGCTAAGTAAAATTATCTACACCTATCGGATCGCAGACAGTTCGTTAACCAATTTTATCCTGCCCCGACAGACAGAGCGCAAGAGGCGATCGATCGATCGTTTCTCTTCCTCGGTCAAAGTTTCGTCAAAAATAGCCGCCAGCAAACCGTACCGATCGGCTAGAGTAATGTAGCCGTTGTGATTCACTTCGGCAAACAGCTCGCCCAAAGCAGATGGAATCAGGTTTACAGGAGTTTGCATAGAGATACACTCTCAACTCGGCGATCGGGCGATCGGGCTTTTCTGCGGTAACAGAGGGCGATCGCACCTTAATATCTTGTAAGTATATTGCCTTAAAAGTTGTGACAATAAACAGCAAAGGTTTGCGATCGCAAACAGCAAAGATTGTGAACTAAATCACATTCAATATTGGCAAAGTATGCTGAAGGCAGTTGCATTTGAGCGCAAACAGCACAAAAGCAAACTTAATTGGTGCTAAACAAAACTCACTTGAACCTCTATACCTAGGGCGTGCAGTGCTAGCCCCGTCCCGCTTGCTATTGAGCCTGATATAAAAATCTGGCAGTTGATACGCGGCGGTGACGCGAATCGCTTCGGAAGCGGCTCTTTCTTTTTTTGGGGGCGCGAGGTTGCTTCAGGAATTTTTTTTAAATTTACCCGATCGGCAAAATCGGATAAAACCTCTGCAAGCTGTTGGCATCTCAATTACTAAAAACACTCCAATTTTCTGGAAAAATGGCAATCATCATCCCTTGATAGCTACGCAACAATTCCATCAACCACCTAATAGACTTCTCCTAAAAAGCAGATATTGAACAGGCAGGATGCTTCGCGATAATTATCGGAGATGTCTAATCAACTCAATCAAAAAGTTTCATCATATCATAAAATTATTTTGCAAGATGTCTACTATACTGCAAATAGGGTGCATCTCAATTTGGCAAGGGCGAAGCATTTCGGCAGACAATTTATTAGTG
>JAUBOG010000188.1:0-11537 GCA_036700105.1 Microcoleus occultus BM001215583 | reverse complement strand
GAGAGGTATGGTTGCCTCTCCGGTGAGGTATGGTTGCCTCAATCTCCCTTTCGGGGTAATGTTCGCTTCGACCTGGTTATAAAGGCTTGTTAAGCTTGCAGCACTAACTCAGTGACTTTAAGTTTGTTTAACTGCAAACGATAGAGCGGAAAACTAGCGTCGCATTCGCCGGTATCGTGACCTAAATAACGTCTCCTCTTATGAGGGGTCTGGTCAGAACAGCTTGTAATTTCTTACAAGCTCAGTGGCTTCAGCCCTGAGTTCCTGACACTATATTGTCCAACCTTCTATTTTTGTGGTAGTTGATGGATGCGCCAAAAATCTAAAAGTTATCTAAGCATTTACCTTAGATCGATTTGATGAGAGATTGTATTAATTTTTATAACAAAAGTGGCAGTCAGCAGTGGGCAGTGGGCAATTGGCAGTTGGCAGTTGTTTGCTGGCGAGGATGAGTCATTAGTCATTAGTTAGTTGCTGATGACTGATGGCTGCTGAATGACTACTGACTACTGCCAACTGTCAACTGTCAACTGTCAACTGTCAACTAACTTAGATATCTAAGTCAAGCATATTGAGTTTGGGGCCGTAGGTTTCGATGAATTCGCGGCGGGGGGCGACTCGATCGCCCATTAAGATCGTAAAGATGCGATCGGCCTCTGCAGCATCTTCAATCTCCACCCGTTTCAGCGTCCGAGTTTCCGGGTTCATCGTCGTATCCCACAACTGTGTCGGCATCATTTCGCCCAAACCTTTGAACCGCTGGACGGTATAGTTAGCATTCGCTGGAAATTCATTGCGGATGAGAGCATTCCTTTCGCGTTCGCTGTAACAGTAGTAATGATTGCGTCCCCGCTCTACTTTATAAAGAGGAGGACACGCAATATAGATGTAACCTTGATCCACAAGTGCGCGCTGATAGCGGTAGAAGAAAGTGAGCAACAGCGTGCGAATGTGAGCTCCATCTACGTCAGCGTCAGTCATGATCACGATGTGGTGATAGCGCAATTGCGACGGATCGAATTCTTCGCCTTTAATCCCCAAACCCAGCGCTGTAATTAACGACTGAATTTCGTTATTTTTGTAGATTTTAGCGTCGTCGGTTTTCTCAATATTGAGGATTTTACCGCGCAGAGGTAAGATAGCTTGAAATTGCCGATCGCGCCCTTGTTTAGCAGAGCCGCCCGCAGAATCACCTTCCACGAGATAAATTTCAGACAGGGCGGGGTCTCTGGAACTGCAATCTGCCAGTTTTCCGGGCAAAGGAGACGATTCTAGGACGGATTTTCGGCGGACTAAATCGCGGGCGCGGCGGGCTGCTTCGGCGGCCTTAAATGCCTGAATTGCTTTTTCCAAAATAGCGTCCGCTACTTGGGGGCGAAACTCCAAATATTCGGTCAATACTTCGCCTACCAAGGAATCGACAATTCCCCGAACTTCTGTATTGCCCAGTTTAGTTTTGGTTTGACCTTCAAATTCCGGGTCTGGGACTTTGACCGAAATCACTGCTGTCAAACCTTCCCGGACGTTTTCGCCGGCGAGGTTGGGTTCGTTTTCTTTGATTTTGTTGCGCTTGCGGGCGATCGAATTCATCGTCCGCGTCAAAACGGCTTTCAAACCTTCTAAGTGCGTGCCGCCGTCTATAGTCCGAATGTTGTTAGCAAAACCGAGAACATTGTCGCTAAAAGCATCAACGCACCACTGCAAAGCCACTTCTATCTGCACGTTATTGCGTTCGCCTTGCACGTAAATCACTTCTTCGTGCAGAGGCTGCTTTTCGCGGTTCATGTAGGCGATGTATTCCTTGATTCCGCCCGCGTAACAGTAAGTTTCGACGCGAGGTTCGCTACTTTTGAGCAGTTCCAAACGGTGGTCGCTAAACGTAATTCTCACGCCCGCATTCAAGTAACCCAATTCTCGCAAGCGTCCTGCGAGTATAGTGTAATCAAATTCAATGCCGGTGCTGAAAATCTGAGTGTCTGGCAAGAAAGAAACTGAAGTGCCGGTGCGATCGCCTTTGTGGGGCTTGGCATTGAGTTCGGTGACAGGATTGCCTCTTTCGTAACGCTGTAAGTGTACTTTTTGGTCGCGCCAAACTGTCACTTCTACCCACTCGGACAGCGCGTTGACAACCGAAATACCTACACCGTGCAATCCTCCAGAAACCTTGTAGCCGCCACCGCCAAATTTACCGCCGGCGTGGAGTACAGTCATTACTGTTTCTATTCCCGATTTGCCAGTTTTGGCAACGATGCCGGTCGGAATTCCCCGTCCGTCGTCGGTCACGGTGACGGAACCGTTGGCGTTGATGTCAACTTCGATGTGGGTGCAGTGGCCAGCCAGCGCCTCATCGATCGAGTTGTCAACAACCTCGTAAACTAGATGGTGGAGTCCTCGCGGCCCGGTGGTACCGATGTACATCCCCGGTCGTTTGCGGACTGCTTCGAGACCTTCGAGAACCTGAATTTGGTCGGCGCTGTAGCTGCTGGTCATACAAAAATAGCTCCAATAATGAGGCCTCAAGCCCCGAAAGCTTATAAAATGGGAAAACTTCTAAAATTATAGCACAAAACCGTTAAAGGCGATGCTAGGGCTTTCTGAATGGAAATTTATCGGGGGGACGGAGGGGGAATAGTTTTGAGATTGCTTCGCGACTTCCCAGCCGTAGCGCCGTCAATCAGCGGGGGGAGAGAGGATTCGGGGATTTGACGGTTTTTATAGGGAAATGAAAGATGCTTTTTAAATGTGCGACGGCTTATGTTTAGATTAATTACGATTTGCGGGGCGACGGCGACGGGGAAGTCGGGAGTGGCTTTGGCTTTGGCCGATCGACTGCAATCTTCGATTCTGAGTGCGGACTCCCGTCAAGTGTACCGCGAATTTGACATCGGAACGGCAAAACCGACGGCGGCCGATCGCGCTTCTGTACCGCATCACCTCATCGACATCTGCGATCCGACCGAAACTCTAACAGTATCTGAGTACCAGCAGCAAGCTCAAAAGCTAATAGCTGCTGTTGATTCTCCTCTGCTTTTGGTTGGCGGGACGGGCTTGTATATTAAGTCTGTTGTCAGGGGTTTGAAAATTCCGAGAGTAGGGCCGATACCGGAATTGCGATCGCAACTTGCCGAACTCGGACAATCTCAATGTTACGCGATGCTGCAGCAGGTCGATCGCTCTGCGGCTGAGAAAATTCACCTCAATGACCCAGTAAGAACTTTAAGAGCACTGGAAGTATTTTATGTCACCGGACGCCCTATTTCCGAACAGCAGGGCGAAAATCCCCCCAATTATCCTATTTTACAAATTGGGTTGGATGGCGCGATCGATGTTTTGGTCGATCGGATCAAACAGCGCACCGAACAAATGCTAGAACGCGGTTGGTTGGCTGAAGTAGAATATTTGTGCAAAAAATACGGCTGCGACTTACCACTTTTGAACACGCTGGGCTATCAGGAAATGAAACAATATTTAGCTGGCGGCATTCAGCTTGAAGAAGCTAAAGAATTAACAATTTTGCACACGCGGCAATTTGCGAAAAGACAGCGAACTTGGTTTCGAGCGTATCCTGAAATTGAATGGTTTGATGTTAGTCAGCCGGATTTATTGGAGCGAATTTGGCAGAGAGTGCAAGAATTTGTCAATGGATGTTAGATTTTAGATTGAACCCGTAAATTCATGCGCCCATCAAATTATGGGCAGATAGATGATTAGATCCTGATATTTATCTTCTGGCGACACCTCGGCAATCTCAATCAAGTTATCAATTATTTGACCCATGCTCAAATTGGGATTTAAAATGAAAATTCCTGGTACATGACGACCTTGATTTATATGGTCTGTTAGGTGGACTGGCATAGAACTGCGGTTATTTGTGACTAGCACAAAACCATGTTCTTCGCACCAGTAGAGAATATCGGGATCTAGCGTTGACTTAGGAGGTGTACCGGGATCGCCAACTAACAAAACAGTTAAACTGGGATTCCGTCTTAGCAATTGAATTTGATAGGCAGAATCTACATTTTCATCCAAAAGGTAGCGGAGTGTCATGAATTTACTTGTGTAGTGCAACCTGTTCTTCAAAAGTTTGCTTCTGCTTAGCTAACTCTTGCCGCAACCAAACTAAAGCAGGTGGGGGGTTGAGTTCTTGTAACTTGCGTTGCTGATGACCAAACTCCATCCAATCAGCCAAGTATTTGCTAACATTTTCCGGATTGTGCAGGTAGTAAACAATAGTCACATAGATTTGCTCTAGCGTTATAGTGCGGTAACTCTGAGCAATTTCTTCTGGTGTCCGCTTGCGATGAATGAAATCATATAGAACTGTTTCAATTCCTACCCTTGTTCCCTTAATACGAATATCGTTAGGAGCTAAAAAATCGAAGTAATCTTCAAGTTGCATGGTTCAAACCTCTAATAATATCTCTCTAATTCTTTGGCGGAACAAACGCACAGCCGCCCGCTGTCCGATAGTTCTGCTTTGTTCGATCAAACCGGGAATTTCTGCAACAGGTAAAAAGGGAAAAGCTAAACTGCGATCGCGCATTTCATATTTCCCCTCTATCAGTTGATAAACTTGCAGAGATACCCGCCGGTACCTCCAAAGTTCGGGAACACCAAGAGCAGCATATAGGGCATCTTTATTAACAGAAGAATTTGTGTAATCGGATTCTAGCACCAAATCAGGCGGCGGGTCATTTGGCAAATTGATATTTCGACCTCTAACTAAAGACTCATTTTGAATGTAGAAACAGGAATCAGGTTCTACAGCGCGAGTTAACTCTTCCCGTTCAAGAGTCAGCGAACCAAGACTCCTAAGTTCAATTTCCAGCTCATCTACAATGGCTTCCACAAAACTTTCTATCAGTCGTTTGGGTTCTTCGTGTTCTTCCAGCGGCATCCTGATTTCCAATACTCCTCTATCGTAAGCAATTCGCCAAGCTCTATCGTCCCCAACATCTGCCAGCAAGGCCTTAAAAGTTGACCAACTGACACCTTTTAAGATAACTCTGTTTTCTGGGGTAGTTTGCTGCTCGACAGGAGTTGATGTTGTTGTTACCATTTAACAATTCCTTGGTAGCTTCATCAATTTTTATTATAACAGCCCATTTCACACTCTACTACTTCTGCTATAAAATCTCGCTCTTCCTCTACCTAACAATTTTGAATTACAGAAACTATCTGAGCATAATCAAAATCATTAGCCAAAAAAGCCAAAGCCTCAGCCGCAGATTCGTCAACCTCGCGGATTTTCTCTATGCAACTGTCAATTTTATTCATGTCACAAACGCTCGAAGCTGCCAATAAATCAGCTAACAATTCAGGGGGCAAATTAGCTAAAACCGACGAATTCAAAGCAGATTCAAGATCGATTTTAGTCAAATCATTCTTGCTAGCAGATTCTTCGTCATAGATAAAATTGACGCCAATAAGTTTGTGAATGGCATCAAATATGTCTGCTTCCCGGAACGGTTTGCGGATAAAGTCATCGCAGCCCGCTAAAGAAACCACCGCTCTTTCTTCTTCTAAAACACTGGCGGTTACAGCAATAATTGCAGTAGCTTGACCTTTCACAGTGCCTTTAATTAGTTTAGTGGCTTCGTACCCGTCCATCACTGGCATTCTCATATCCATCAAAATTAGATGCGGTTCCCAAGCGTTCCATATCTCAACAGCTTCTTGACCGTTACTGGCTTCTTTGAGTTCAAAGCCGAGGGGAGAAAGCAGTTTGAGCAGCAGCAAATTGTTGCTGGGTTTGTCATCCACAATCAAAATTCGATAACTGGGTTGATTCGGCGCGAGGGAAATCACTTGAACGGCTGTTTTTTTGCCTTCTATTTCCCTGGGCTCTATGACAGTAATTCGAGTATCGAATGCAAAAGTTGTACCGACTCCCACTACTGATGTAACAGTCATTTGTCCGCCCATTAATTCTACAAAATTCCGGCTGATTGGCAGTCCCAAACCAGTTCCTTCTTGCGAGTCTTTGCCTGTTTTCGTTTGCACGAAAGCTTCAAAAAGATTATTTAATTCATCGGCGGCGATACCTGGGCCAGTGTCGGAAATTTCAAAATTCAGGAAGCAGGACGAAGATGCAGGATCTAAATCGTTAGCATTTTCTAACTGGTTAATGCTTGAGTTTTCAATACTGCGATCGGGCGGCAGGTTTAAGCTTGTCGAATTGTCCGCATCATTAGCAATTTTTGCTGCTTTTAACCTCGGTTCTGGTTTGAGGTTAACTTTTAATAAAACTATTCCTGCTTGAGTAAATTTGATAGCGTTATTGAGCAAGTTTATTAACACTTGCCGCAATTTGACTTCATCGGTTCGTACATATCTCGGAACATCGGGGCTGTATTCTACTATTAATTGCAGTTTTTTGTCGTCGGCTTTGATATGAAACATATCTTCGATATCGTCTAAAAACTGATAAAGTTCAAAGTTTTTATGATTGAGGTCGGTTCGTCCAGCTTCGATTTTTGATAAATCTAAGACTTGGTTGATTAAAGTTAGCAAATGGTCGCCGCTGCGGGTAATAATGGCAACATTTTCTTGATGTTCTTTGGGCAAATTTTGGCTGCGGATCATGATTTGAGAAAAGCCGAGGATGGCGTTGAGGGGAGAACGCAATTCGTGACTCATGTTGGCTAAAAAACTGCTCTTGGCTTCGTTGGCTACTTCGGCTTTTTTCTTAGCAAGGGCGAGTTCGGAGGTGCGCTGTTCTACTTTTGTTTCTAAGGTGCGGTTGGACTCGGCTAAATTGCTATAAAGCCGCGCATTTTCTATGGAGATGGCTGCTGATGCTGATAAGACTTTCAGCAGTTCCAATCTGTCGGAAGTAAATGCTCCTGCGATTAAGTTGTTTTCTAAATAAATTATGCCGACAAGTTGACCTTGGTTGAGCAGTGGCGCGCACAATATTGATTTGCTTTGATGCTGTTTTATGTAGGGATCGCTGTTAAAATTTTTGCTGCTGACAGCATTGTTTAAAACTACTGTTTCTCCTGTACGATCGACATAATTAACAATCGATACTGGCAGGTTGTTGTCTATAGGAATTGACTGCAATACCGGAATGTTTTCGGAATCGATCGCACCCGCCGCTTCGATCAGCAATTCTGAATTTTTCTCGGGATCTGAGTCGGAATGCAAAATCAAGTAGCCTAGCTGTGCTCCGGCATTTTCGATCAGTATTTTCATCAAAGCAGCCAGCAACTTATCCAGGACAATTTCGCCCGAAATAGCTTGGCTGGCTTTCACTACCGCAGCTAAATCTAAAGCTGAACTTCCTAAACCAGCAGTGTTTAATTTTGTGGCTACTGTTAATGTGCTAGTCGCGAAAATTTGAGTGTCTGAGGGGGATTTTAGTGATAATTCTGGGTGGGTTGCTTCTAACTTTTCTATTTTGCGTTTTGCGCCCCAAATTAGATAGTTATAGTGGGCTTTTTTGAGGTAAATTCGCGCAAATTCTGCTTTACCTTTGCTCAGCCAGAAATTCGCTGCTAATTCGGCTGCTAGGGCTTGATTTTGGATAAACTCGCCGGAGAGAGCCGCTTCAATGGCTCGATCGTACAAATCGATCGCCTCCATCTCCTTACCGCCAATCCGCGCCATCTCCGCAGCCACCAATAAGTATTTATGCTCAAAGTTTTCGGGACAGCTATCAGCCCAGATTTTCATCTGTTTTTGATTGGCTTTCAACTTTCTGAGGTATTTTTGGCGATCGAACTCGGAAGCTTGCGGGTAAAGCGCAGTTAAAGTTAGCGAGTAATAAAAATTATGTTCGGCTACGATAATTGTCCCGATCGCCCAACCCAATTTTTTATTATTAGCAAGTTCCACAGCATAACTGAGAGCTTCTGCATAATTTCCGTACAAATACAAAACCTGGCATTTCAAAACTTTATAACCGCAGATCGCTAACAAACTGCCGCGATTTGCACACCGCTCTAAATACTGCCGTTCGCTAATTTCGCCATTAGAAAATACCTCGCAATCCGAAGTTTTTCCGAGTAAATTGAACAGCGCTAGCTGACAGCCGAGTAAATAATCTGTAGCGATTTGATTGTTAGTTTTAAAGTTAAACAGCAGAAAATCCCACACTTCCACAGACAGAGATGCCAGATTTTTGCCCTGCGGGATAGAATACATCATTTTGTAAAGCTGAATGTAACCTGCGAATTGCAATTCGCCGGATTCTATACCCGCTTGATAGCCGTTATTGCTAATCGAATCCGACAGTTTCAGAGGCTGTACCCAATGATTTAAATGAGCGACAAGCATTTCAGATGCCTTGCATTTTTGCGTTAAATCGTGAAAGCGATCGCTCAAATTGAGAGCTAACATCCCAAAATCGCAGCCCGATCGGTAATTTGCCGCTTCAGCAGCCGACAAAACCGCGCCGTAGCAAGCGTAGCTGTAAGATGATTCCGACACCGGGCCGTATTTCAGAGAAAGGTTAACAGATTTTGCAACAACTATTTGGTAAAGTATCGGATTAGAAAACAAGCTCGCGGGAATAATTTTATCCAGCAGTTTCATCGCGGTTCTTTTTTCGGGAACCGTCATTTCCGGCACGTTCAGCAAATCCGCAATTGCCCGATCGCCTAATTGCGCTTCTGCTTCGGCTAGTTCGGCTTTGCAAGCTTGAATTAGCTTTTTTTGCGGCAATTCAACCCCCAACAAATGCAAGCCCTGACGCCCAAATTCGATCGCCTGTTCGTATTCGCCCAACATCGTATGCAGCGTAATTAGCCGATCGAACAACTCAGCTTTTTCGAGCGCGGATTTCGAGTGCGGGAGCGCCAAATCAATCAAAAATTGCGATCGCTCGAAATTGCCTAGCAGATAATTCAATTGGGCAGCTTCCAGATACAACTGTCTCGTCAAACAGTATTCAGTTTCCCAGCTATCCACCGCCAAAAGCTCGATCCCAAAATGCAAATACTTGAGGGCAGCCGCATAAGCTGTAGAATCTTTCGCTTTTTTGCCAGCTAACAAATTGAGCTTAGCAATTTTCTGTCTTTCTGCGCGATCGACAATCCCTAGCGGCTGCTCCCCTTCGATCGCCCCCGATGCTTTTCCCGCAGCCAGATTTAGCTGATCGACAATTTCAAACAGCTCCTCCGACAAATCCCCACCCTCGGTATTATCCAACAATAAGCGGCCGATTTGCAAATGAACCGCTTTTTTCTGGCGATCGTCAATCAAAGCATAAGCAGCTTGTTGGACGCGATCGTGCAAAAACTTGTACTCTTCAAACAGCAGTTGAACATCCAACTCCGACACCGGAAAAATCAAACCAGCTTGCAGTGCGGGATGCAAATCCGAGAAAACCGAATCCGGCGATTTCTCACAAATTTTAGACAAAGTAGTCAAGTCAAAAGATGCCCCAGCACAAGCTGCGAAACGCAAAATATCTTGCGTTGCTTCCGGCAATTTTCTCAACTTTTTCACCATCAACTCTACCACATTGTCAGTAATATCGGTTGCTTCTATTTGAGCGACATCCCACTGCCAAAAACCTCTACGAGTTCTATTTTCTCCGTTTTGCTGTCTTTCGAGTGCAGCAGACTCCGGCCACTTAAAACTTATCAAATTTTCCGAATGCAGAGTTTTGAGAAACTGATTTACAAAAAAAGGATTGCCGTTCGTTTTGCGCTGTATCAACTGCGCCAAAGATTCCACCGATCGAGCATCGCTGTGCAAAGTGTCAACAATTAGGCTGCTAATATCTTCTAATTCCAGATTAGCCAAATGAATAAAATTAATGATCGAGCCTTCTTGTTGCAGCTCGTCTACAGCAATCATTAAAGGATGATTAGCAGTAACTTCATTATTTCGATAAGCTCCAATCAGTAACAAATATTGCGTATCAGTATCCGCCACCATCAACTGAATCAAATTCAGAGTTGCCGGATCTACCCACTGCAAATCGTCCAGAAAAATAACCAGCGGATGTTCTGCGGAACAAAACACGCGAATGAATTTTTCAAACACAAAATAAAAACGAATTTGCGCTTCATTCGATCTCAATTCCGCTACCTGCGGCTGTTTCCCGACAATCAATTCTACTTCGGGAATTACATCAATAATTACTTGACCGTTTGCGCCCAATGCAGTTAAAAGTTTAGTGCGCCAACCGTCGAGTTTTGCGGCGCTTTCGGTTAGCAGTTGCCGCACCAAACCCGCAAAAGCGCTAATAATCCCTGAATAGGGAATGTCGCGCTGAAATTGATCGAATTTGCCGGAAATAAAATAGCCGCGTTTTTCAGTTATTGGTTTGTAAATTTCCGCAACCAGGGACGATTTACCGATGCCGGAATAACCAGCAACTAAGATTGTTTCGCTTTGCGAAAAATGTCCTTCTGGGTTTGCAACTCGCTCGAATGCTGCTAGCAAAGCCTGCACTTGCGCCGCGCGCCCGTACAGTTTTTGAGGGATTTGAAATCGATCGGAAATATCCGCAGCAGCTAAAGGAAACTCTAAAATAGTTCCTGCTGTTTGCAATTGACAGAGACATTCATTTAAATCTGATTGAATTCCCCAAGCACTTTGATAGCGGTTTTCGGCATTCTTTTCTAACAGTTTTATAATTATTGCTGAAACTGCGGGAGGAATTTCCGGCTTGATTTGGTCGATGGGCAATGGCTGTTTGGCAATGTGAGAGTGTACCAATTCCATTGCATCTTTGGTGTCAAAAGGCAACTGGTTGGTTAGCAGTTCGTAAAAAGTAATACCGAGGGAATAAAAATCTGTGCGGTAATCTAGAGAACGGTTCATTCTCCCGGTTTGTTCCGGTGAAATATAAGCTAAAGTTCCTTCTAAAATATTGGGATTTTTGATGGTGGGAGTTTCGCGGCTCAACAGGGTGGAGATGCCGAAGTCGATGATTTGGATTTTCCCGGTTTCTGGGTTGAGAATTATGTTGGCTGGGTTTATGTCTTTGTGGATGATGTTTGCTGCGTGAATTTCTCCTAATATTTCGGTGATTTGAATGGCGATGCTGAGAAATTCTGACAGGCTAAAGTTTTGCTGTTCCTGCATTTTTTTCAATGAGGAACCGCCAAAATCTTCTAAGATTAAAACGAGAGTATTTCGATATTTTTGTAAATCGCAGGCTTTGATGACTCCTGGCAAATTGAGCTTTTGAAGGATTTTGTATTCCTGCCGATAGCGGACGATTTCGGCGGGAGTTGGATAGTCTTCGCTGAGCAGTTTGAGAATAATTGGCTGTTTATCTTGAGTTTTTATAGCTCGATAAACTGTTGATTTAGAGTTTTCGTATATCTTATTTAATGTTTGAATGCCGGGGATTTCAAGCATTGCATAGGTTTCCTTTTTTTATGCCGTCAATTAACTCAGGAGGATGCTGATGCAGTAGGAGTTACAGCGTATTCCAGGCTTGTGAAGTGTAGGGACACGGCGACGTGCCCATAGGTGTCAACTTAAGCCTGAAAGCCTTGATAAATCTCGTTTTTACCTAAGTCTAGATCCCCCTCGCATCCCCCTTAAGAAGGGGGACTTTGAGAAGACTCTTG
>JAUBOG010000187.1:0-11670 GCA_036700105.1 Microcoleus occultus BM001215583 | reverse complement strand
GAGTACATCAAAGATGCCTCTTTCGTTCTGGGCGCGTCCGACTGCGATTGTCATTTACGGAAATCTCCAAATGGATATAATTACAACGGATTTGTCTCTAGTCAGCATTCTCAAACCGTTGCCTCTGCTTAGCAGAAAACGAGTTGGATTATGAATAGAGTTTACTTTTCTTTACCGTAATCACGATTATACGGGTAATTCTTTACAAGAGCAAGCATTTCTTAAAGATTTTTCCGGATCTTCACTGGTTCCCTGAGTCTCGGAAGTCCCGGAAGCCCCGGAAGCCCCCAAAGTTGCTCCTCTACATTTCGGAACTTCTACTATATATACTGAGGATAGAGTTCCAGACTTAGGTTTTAAGACTATATGTTCAGCATTGACATCATTGTAAAGAACACGCCCGTCTCGCTGTCGGTGCAGCGGAAGTTGGAGCAAGACGCTGTGACTGTTTACCAGCAGGTTCTAGAGGCGATTCGCAACTCGCAACCGCAAATTTTGGAACTCACCTGCGAGAAAAATCCTGAGAAAAAAGTAGCTGTCCTCAGCAGCGAGATTTCTGGCGTGGTGGTTTCTCAGAAATCGGGGGCGTCATCTACGGGCAGATCCCCGGGCTTTGTCTCGATGACGGCGGCGGCGGAATGAGGGCTGGGGGTGTTGGTGCCGAGATGAGCCAGTCAGCGGTTGCTGTGCGGGATTTGGGTTTTTGCTGGCCGTCGGGCGATCGAGTTTTGCAAGGTTGCTCTCTCGACGTACCCAAGGGCGAGTTTTGGATGCTCTTGGGTACTAACGGCAGCGGCAAGTCTACGCTGCTGAGGCTGATGGCTGGGCTGCTGCACCCCCAGTCGGGCGAAATTGACCTGGCTGGGCGGGTGGGTTTTGTGTTCCAAAACCCGGATCACCAACTGGTGATGCCGACGGTGGGTGCGGATGTGGCTTTTGGTTTGGTGGAGGAAAAGCTTTCTAATCTTCAGGTGCGGGCGAGGGTGGCGGAGGCTTTGGAGGCTGTGAATTTGCTGGAGTTGCAGCGGCGACCGATTTATGCTTTGAGCGGGGGCCAGAAGCAGCGGATTGCGCTTGCGGGTGCGATCGCCCGTCACTGCGAAATTCTGCT
The DNA here is from genome assembly GCA_036700105.1 of Microcoleus occultus BM001215583. Lineage (GTDB taxonomy): Bacteria > Cyanobacteriota > Cyanobacteriia > Cyanobacteriales > Microcoleaceae > Microcoleus. Next base: position 10,559 of record JAUBOG010000187.1, on the reverse strand, counting down.
GTTGGACGAACCTACGGCTTTGTTAGATCCTGATTCTCAGTTGGATTTGGTGGCGGCGGTGCAGCGGTTGGTGAAAGATCGCGGGATTACGGCTTTGTGGGTGACTCACCGTTTGGATGAGTTGAATTACTGCGATGGGGCTTTTTTGCTGGAGAAGGGCCAAGTGGTCGATCGGGGAGATCCGGCGCGTTTGAAGCAGCGGTTGATGCAAAATCAAGATGTTTAGCTGTTAAGCAATTGTTGAATTAAGTAGGCAATCTCCTAATTCTCAGGGCATGATTATTGCAAAATCACTACAAATTTTCCCATTCATTTTGTGAAATATTTGCCTGCATCAAAATTCGCCTGAGTAAATTTCTGCTGATGTCTTCCTGATGGGGATTGGGAATGCGAAGTCGCAAACCATCCCGCTGCATAAACTGGTGTTTTCCACCTGAAAATGGGCCGTCAAAACCAGCAGCCCTTAATGCAGCAATCAAATCCCGGCGGGAAATAGGACCGAAAATTGGCATCAGGCAACAGACTCCACTTTTAAAATAGCACCATCAAATTCTGGTAACTCGTGACCCATTGCAATGCCAATCAACACCCATTCTTCTAGCACTTCTAATAATTCCGAGCGGCATTCTTCTAGGGTACTGCCTGTTGCCCATACTCCAGCAGCAGTGGGAATTGACCCGTAAAAGCCTTCACGATCCTCCAGTATTTCGTAATGTGCAGCTTCCATTGCCTTTTGAAAATATTTCTGAATCATTTTTTACCTCTAACTTAAATCAAAAATGCCTGCACCAAATCAATCTCGCAATCCTCGATCGCGCAACAAAGCATTTGCCCAAATTGTATCGGCTTCTGACAGCGGTGGTATGACTTCCCAGTTGCGATAATCTATCTTCAGGTCGTAACTTGCTATGTCGTAAATTTGAGTGAATAATTCCTGCAAGTTGATTACAGGTTCAGTATCGCCCGATCGCAGCGGCAGAGGAAAGGCAGGCATGGGGTTCTGCACGTTAAAAGCGTACAAATCTGCTCTGGGACGGCGATTTCCCCGACACACCAAAACGCTATAGTGACTTTCAACATTATTGCCAATAACTGGCATTTTTCGACCGCGCCGCAATAAATCTATTTCAATTAAATGAGTGCGGCTGCCTAAAATTTCTTCTCGCTTTTCCTCGTACATTTGCCGCCCTTTGCCTGTTCGCTTATTCGCAGGCGAGAGGATTTCAATAACTGTAATTAATTCTTCGTTTCCCCTTTCTCTAATTTCTAAATAGCCTTCCCGAACCTGGTATGGCATGGGAATATTTACTGTCAAGGGTTGTGTTGGTGGCGCTGCAACGGCTACGTTTGATGTTATTAATTCAGTTGCAGTTTGTGGCTGAATTACGTTTACGTCAGGAATGCCAATTGATAAATTGTCGTCAGGGGTTTCATAGATTCTCACTTCCAACGAGACTAAATACTTAGGACGCAGTTGGGGAGACAAAAATCTAAAAATTTCACTAATTAACAAGTGGTGTAGCGCGGGCCAGAGTTCGGGATGCTCTAAATACGGGTCCATACCGGGAAAGGGAGATGGCATTGATGTGACTCCTTGACTTAAGTCTATTTACAGTTTAGCAACATTAGTCCGTCGGGGGTTGAAACCCCCGCCTCAAAGCTCAAGTCGTCTGAAGACGACTGAAAAGGCAATAAATCTCAACTTCAATCCTTTATTTAGTCCACAAAGCGTGGACTTTTGCTTTGAGGCAGGGATTTAAATCCCTGCCGGAATCTGGCAACAAATGCAAGATATCAGGAAGATCGCATTAAACTTCGATCGCCAATTCTGTTGCAATTGGAACGCTGTTTTCATCCAACACGGACACCGCATTTACGAAAACAATTGTATGCGCGACTGCGGGCATTAAGCGGCGCAGTGCTTTGAGGTAAGATTCGGCATCGCGGCGGCGGCTGAAACGGGCGACTGTTAACCGCTGGCAGTTGGGGAGGTGGCGAATTAGATGCCACGGTTGAAGTCGATCGCGATATGTCGGTTGTTTTGGTATCATAGGAAAATCCTTCCCACTTTTGTGGGTGGTGAATGAAAGGCGATCGCTCTGCGACCTCAGAAATCAAGGGCGATCGCTTGTTTATAGTTTATATTCAACACGAATACTCGAGTGTTGTCAAGAGGTAATGGGACGAATTAGGCTGCGAGTTCGAGAATTTGCTCAAGAGAAGGGTTGGAATATGACAGAAGTCTCTAAAAGAACAGGTATTCCATATACCACTATCATTACTTATGCCAATTCTCCTGGTATGGCAACTGTAGATTACACAGCTTTGGACAAGATGGCCCGTGCGTTCGATATTGCGATCGAGGATTTAGTTGAGATTTTGGAATATTAAACTGATTTGTCAGCGGGAAGATGGGGTTAATACGATTGCGAGTTCGAGAACTCGCTGAGGAAAAGGGTTGGACGCTGAAAGAAGTCTCTGACAGAACGGGAATTCCCTACAGCACGGTTAAAAAATACGCCCAAGCCCCAAAAATGGCAACGGTGGACTACACGGCTTTGCAGAAACTTGCTGAAGTCTTCGATGTGATGGTGGAAGACTTGGTTGAGGTTTTGGAACGGTAAACTGATTTGTTAGGGGGAAGATGGGTCTAATTCGGTTGCGGGTTCGAGAACTAGCTGAAGAAAAAGGCTGGACGTTGAAAGAAGTTTCTGAGCGATCGGGCATTCCTTACAGTACCGTTAGAAGTTATGCCCATTCTCCCAAGCTGGCAACGGTAGATTACACAGCTTTAAACAAAATGGCTCGCGTGTTTGATGTTGCGATCGAAGATTTAGTTGAGATTTTGGAATATTAAACTGGTTTGTCGCTGGGAATATGGGTTTAATTCGGTTGCGAGCAACGGAGGACTCTCCACTCCCGGCGTTTCCCTACCTCAAAATAATCATGAACCTTCGATGAGAGATGTAACCATCGCCCGATTAATTGTAGGGAAACGGCACTGCCGTGTCCTGCGATTGTATGGATAAGATAGTGTAAGACTTACGCATAGGGCCCAGAAACCGGATTTTTTCCAGCATATTCGCCGCAGCGCAAAACCTCAGAAAAAAACCAGGTTTCTCTGGCACAGCCCATAAGTTTCGATCGCACTCAATTGGGCAAATCCTCAAAATCGCCAAAATCTTCAATCCCGGCACGAATTGCCAAAAGTGCGTGAAGCGTAGCTATCCCGTAGGGAATCGGCATTGCCAGTCTCGATGGTAAGCTGCTAGTTGATGCTAAAAATTGGGCGATCGCACTTATCAGATTCTCAATTTCTTGCTCGAATTTTTGCTGCAACTTTGCTTCTACTTCTAATTCGATTTTTGCTCTAAGTTTCTCCTCAATCTCTTGTTCTAATTTGTGGCGTAAATTCTCCTCCGGTGCTTTTTCCCTTTGTTGTTGTTTTTCCTGCTCTCTTTCAACTCTTTTCTTAATTTCTTCCTCAGCGAAGCGAATATTTTCTGCAATAGGCAAACCATCTCCAGTCACTAGAGGAGGCATTTCTTTGTATTTCAAACTCGGATGATGAAATAATGCCCGGATTGCTTCCATATCGTCCCGGTGTGTTAGCACGTATTTCCTAAGTTCGGGAACGCTCATTTCATTAAAGTTGGGTTTCATCTAAAAAACTCCAGTTTCCTGATGGGAAGACCATAACTTGCAATTCGTCGCTTACGAAAATGTAAACTTCGCGACTTTCTGGGTCAAAGCGGAATAGTTGAATGTCCTTATAGTAGTTAGAGAACATCTGGCAAACGCGCAGACTGGCTTGGGCTTGTTCGTCAGTTGGATTAATCGATCGTTCCTCAATTGTGGCAAAAACTTTAGGATATAATAAAACTCTCGCAGTTTTGCTGTTAAATCAAATCACACCCGCAATGCGGAATAGTGAGTTACCCAACCTCTTCTAAATCAGGAATATGTTCAGCTTCATAGTTTTCGATTAAGACACCAATAACGTCCATCATCGAAGCCAGGGGATGGCTTTCATCCTCGCCGATTCGATCTATCAGACTATCTAGTAGCTCGACTAAACGCTCGTATTCCTGTTCGGTGTGAGGGACAAAAACCATTTTAGCAATGGATGACTAAGCACCAATTGTTTGATCGACATTAAGACTTTGCATCATTTTTTCCACCTTTCTTCATCGTATTCTGAGTGAGTTAATACAGCCCGAATGTAGACTTTTTTGCGGTTGTAATGAATAGCAGCAATGAGTCTAACTTTATTTCCTAATATGTAGGTTGGGTTGAGGTCACGAAACCCAACTCTCGATCGATAATCAGGTGTTGGGTGGAGCGAAGCGTAGGGTTCGCTATCGCTCAACCCAACCTACTTCATCTCATATCCAAACAGATTCGGATCGACTTCTCCCAAATTCAAATCGGCCAAACCGTACTCCGCCCAACGCCGCTGAACCATCGCCGTCATATCAGGATCGGATTCCAAAGGTTTACCCCATTCGTGCTCGGTTTCCGGCGGCATTTTCGTAGTCGCATCAATCCCCATTCTGCCTCCCAAACCGAGTTTTTCACTGGCAAAATCTAACGTATCAAAAGGCGTATTCGGCAAGATAAATACATCCCGAACCGGATCGACTTTAGAACTAATTGCCCACACTACTTGACGCGGGTCGCGAATGTTGATACTTTTATCGACAACAATCACAAACTTAGTGTAAGTAAACTGCGGCAATGCGCTCCAAAATGCTAAAGCAGCCCGACGCGCTTGACCGGGATATGCTTTGTCGATCGAGATAATTGCAGCTTTGTAACTCAGGGCTTCCATCGGCAAGAAGAAATCGACGATTTCCGATACTTGCTGCCGCAAAATAGGGGTATAAATCCGATTCAGGGCGATCGCCATCATCGCTTCTTCTTTCGGCGGGCGGCCGCTAAATGTGGTTAGATAAATCGGATCTTTGCGGTGCGTCATGCAGTTGAACCGCACCAGCGGCGAATCCTCCACGCCGCCGTAATAACCCATGTGATCGCCAAAGGGCCCGTCGGGCAAAACTTCACCCGGAGTTATCGTTCCTTCTAACACGATTTCCGAGTCCGCCGGTACTTCTAAATCTACGGTTTTGCACTTGGCCAACTGCACGCCGGAACCGCCGTAAAGTCCGGCAAACAACCATTCCGATAAATCTACAGGAATTGGGGTGGCTGCTGCGAGGATAATCAGGGGATCGACTCCCAGGGCGATCGCAACTTCCAATTTTTTACCAGCCTGCGCCGCTTTCCGCAAGTGCCGCGCGCCGCCTCGGACAGATAACCAGTGTACAGTCATCGTGTTTTTTGACTGCAACTGCAACCGGTAAACGCCCACATTCGGTGTACCGGTTTCGCAATCCTTGGTAATTACCAAACCGAGGGTGATAATTTTGCCCGCGTCTCCCGGATAGGGGCGAATCATCGGGATTTTGTTCAAATCCAGCCCTTCTCCCTCAAATACCACTTGCTGGCAAGCTGGGAAGAAGTCGCGGCCCGGTTTGGCTTTCACTACGTCGAACAGCACTTTGCCGAATTCTATGGCTTGGGAAATCTTTTTCGGCGGTTTTGGCTGCTGCAGCATTCCCAGTTTTTTGCCGAGCTCTTCTAGTTCGATCGGCTTTTCCATGTTCAGCGCCCAGCAAACGCGCTCTTCCGTGCCCAACAGGTTAATCGCGACGGGGAATTCGGCTCCTTTGACGTTTTCAAACAGCAAGCCCGGGCCGCCTTTTTGCAGCATTTGGTTGGAAATTTCGGCAATTTCTAGGTCGGAATCGACTAAGGCGCTAATCCGGCGCAGTTGTCCCCGGTCTTCGAGCAGTTTTAGGAATCCCCGCAAGTCTCTTGCCATTGTTGTTAAAGAAATGTTAAGTGTCCCTACTATTATGGGGCGATCGGGCGATCGAGTGGGGGTGAGGGGCGATCGCCCGATCGCTAAATAAGTTTCTCTTGTTATCGTTAATCTATGATTTGGTATTTTTCTGATTTATCAAAAACTGAATTTCGCTAATTTTTATTTAACCTATTATTAACCCTAATTTAAACCAAACTTATTCTTTTATTATTTAATCTATTTTTAACCAAAATTTAAAAAAAGCTTATTCTTTTGTAGGTTTTTCCTTGGGTATTTCAGTCTATCCTAGGTCGTAGATTTGCAAAACCTGCTATTAATATTGAGGACAAGGAGTTATGGTTTTCTTCACTAAAGGTTGGCGACGTGCCTTTATAGTTACGCTAGCGGTAGCAGCATTTTCGCTCTCGTTGGTTACTTCTGCTGTAGCTGCAATTACACTAAATGGTTCGGGAGCCACTTTTCCCAAACCGCTTTACGATCGCTACTTCTCTCAGATGAGAAGCGCCAATCAAATTACTGTCAACTATGAAGCAACCGGCAGCGGTGCTGGCATCAAAGCATTAGTTGCAGGCACTGTTGACTTCGCAGGTAGCGATGCGCTGATGACTGCTGAACAAATCGGTCAGGTAAAACGCGGCGTTATTGCAGTTCCCACTGCTGGCGGTGCTGTTGCAGTTATTTACAATTTGCCTGGGGTAAATAATGTACGGTTGAATTCCGATGCGATGAAAGGCATCTTTGAAGGCAAAATTACCCGCTGGAACGATGCTAAAATAGCCGGAATTGCCGGACAAGCTAAAAACTTGCCCAATACTGCGATTCGAGTAGCTGTACGCGCAGACAGCAGCGGTACAACCTTTATTTTTGCTAATCACTTGCAGGCGATCGGCAGCAGCATCAAAGGTGTTGCTCAACCTAGCTGGCCCGGAAGCCCTGTCAGCGGTCAAGGAAACGCCGGCGTAGCAGCTTTAGTGAGACAAACAGCGGGTGCGATCGGCTACGTTCAAGATACTTACGCTCGCCAAAACAAGCTTCAGACAGCATTTATTCAAAATAAAGCTGGCAGATTTGTAGATGCTAACTTGGCAGAAGCAGAGAAAGCTTTTGCAGGGGAAACATTCCCGGCCGACTTCCGCTTAGTAGAAGGAAATCCTAACGACGGTTATCCGATTGTTGGTTTGACTTGGCTGTTAATCTACAAACAGTATCCTGCGGCGAAAGCAGAGGCTATTAAAAAGATGGTTAATTGGGTGATGACTACAGGTCAAGGTATCAACAAACAGCTAGAGTTTACTTCAATTCCTTCCGCTACAGCTCAAAGGGTGATTCAAACAGTTAATCAGAATGTGGTCGCCCGAGGTTAATTTCGGCTTTTCAGATTTATGAATTTTGAGTTCAATTTACGGCTCAAAACTCATATTTTCTATAGCAGTATTCCTGATGTATGGGTGCTAATAAATATGCGCTTTCCCCGGATTCCAGCGGGGGTTCAAACCGCCGCTGGAATCCGGGAATGCGAGATGAAATTCCTGCTCGCAGCAGGATAAATACGCACCCTACAAGCTTGTCTTTCGATCGAATATTTCGCTTTTTAGGCAATGACTCGGCTATGACCAATCCTTCAAAGAAATTGAAAAAATTAACTCGGCAACCTGCCGAAACAAACACCGTACTAGACTTGACAGATACCAGGGGTGAAGGTTTATGGATGGAGTCAGGATTTACATTATTTGTATGGGCTTTTGCCTTAGTAACAGCCGGTTCGCTGTTCTTGATCAGCGGGGTGATTTTCAAAGATGCTTGGCCTGCTATTAGCCAATTTGGATTATCATTCTTGTGGAATCCCAAGTGGGATATAGGCGAATTGCAGTTTGGGGCTTTGCCGTTTATTTATGGTACTCTGATTAGTTCTGCGATCGGCATTATCATCGCAGTTCCTTTAGGACTTTCAGTAGCTATAGTTACTAGCGAGAACTTTTTACCCGCTTGGGTGCGATCGCCCTTGGGATTCATGGTTGAATTAATCTCTGCCATTCCCAGTGTCATAGTCGGGCTGTGGGGAATTTTTGTTCTCATTCCCTTTCTACTACCTTTACAGCAGTCATTATTCGATAATTTTAGTTGGTTTCCCCTGTTTAGCAGCGAACCATTAGGCCCGGGAATGCTGCCGGCCGGAATACTATTATCAATCATGATTTTGCCAACAGTAGCCGCCATCAGCCGCGATGTATTGATGTCAGTTCCAGTAGATTTGCGCAGTGCTTCCATGTCCCTCGGAGCCACCCGTTGGGAAACAATATTCAAGCTGTTATTACCGGCAGCTAGTTCGGGGATTATCGGCGCTACTATCTTGGCATTGGGACGCGCTTTAGGCGAAACAATGGCAGTCACAATGGTAATTGGCAACTCGATTCAAATCAACAAATCCCTGCTAGCTCCCAGCTACTCAATTCCGGCTGTTTTGGCAAGTCAATTTCGCGAAGCACTCGAGCCGCTGCACATCGGCGCTTTGATGTATTTAGCCCTAATTCTATTTGTCATCACTCTGTTGGTAAATGCGATCGCAGTCTTGCTAGTTCAACTAATCGGCGTCAAGGGAGCTAAGAATTAAAAATGACTCAAGCACAAAATTCAGACAGCATTCTGGATGCAGAAATCAACAGTCCCCTGTCGCTCGGTAGAAATTTTTTCAGTCAGGGAATGACAGTTATTGCTTTCGCTCTGACAGCTCTTGCCCTGCTCCCTTTGTTTGCTATCTTATACAAAATCTTGGGAGAAGGATTAACGCATTTGAGCTGGGAAGTGCTAGTATCTCTGCCAGCACCCGTGGGAGTAGAAGACCAGCCGAACGGCTTTGCAAATGCGATTCTCGGCACAGCTTTAATGGTAGGAATTGCTACGTTATTAAGCGTACCAATCGGGGTAATGACCGGAATATTTTTGTCGGAATTTGGTAGAGAAAACAAAGGCTTATCCAATAGCATCCGCTTTATCACCGTCATTCTCAGCAGCGTTCCGTCGATCGTAGTTGGCGTCTTTGCCTACGCCTTAATTGTCGTTACCACCAAAGCATTTTCAGCATTAGCAGGAGGTTTTGCCCTCGGCGTCATCATGCTTCCAGTTGTGGCATTGACAACAGAACAAGCATTAAAATTAGTGCCAACTTCTTACCGTCTCGCTTCTGCTGGTTTGGGAGGCGGACGCTTTCAAACAATGTTTCGGGTGATTATACCCTCAGCACTCCCAACTATTACCACAGGCATTTTACTTGCTGCTTCCCGGGCCGCCGGCGAAACTGCACCGCTGATTGTAACTGCCTTGTCGAGTCAATTTTGGCCTCCTTTAGTTGATAAATTAGGCGAAATAATGCAGTCTCCTGTTGGTTCGGAAACTATCTCAAGACTCAAAGAAATTCCAGAGACACTGCTGACTCCGACTCCTTCTATGTCAGTATTAATCTATGGCTACGCCAGCTCTCCTTACAAAGAGCAGAACGAATTGGCGTGGACGGCGGCCTGTGTCCTTTTGGGGATGGTTTTGATTGCGAGCGTGTTATCCCGTACAGTAACTCGGAAACGCTTGCAAGATCGATAAATCAATTAATTCTAGGACTTATGCAACGGAATAATTTTTACACTATATATGTAGTAAGGTGCGCAGTGCGCACCCTACAAATAGAGTGCGTGCGTAACTCCTGTTAACCAATAATCAAAGTGCATCTATCTGTCAACTATTAACACTATAACCAGGTACATAATGAAACCTAAAGCTAACTTGAAAGCCGAAAAGTATACAGAGCAATTCCTAGAAGATTCCACCCCGGAAATTGACCCGAATGCAATGCCAGCTTTGCGGGTTCAGGACTTGAGTTTTTATTACGGAACTCACAAAGTCTTAGAAAATTTATCGATGAATATCCCTCACCCGCAAGTCACAGCAATTATCGGCCCTTCAGGCTGCGGCAAATCCACTTTCCTGAAAGCTCTCAACCGCATCGGCGAATTAGAGGGAAAAATTCAAATTAAAGGAAGAGTTGAATTTTTTGGACAAGATATTTACAGCCCAAAAGTCAATATTAATAGTTTGCGCCGCCAAATTGGGATGGTGTTTCAAAGACCTAATCCTTTTCCGCTGAGCATCTACGATAATATTGCTTACGGTGTCAGAATTTTTGGTCGCCAGAGCAAAGCAGAGTTAGATGAAATCGTGGAATCTGCACTTAAAAGTGCGGCGCTTTGGGATGAAGTAAAAGACAATTTGAAGAAATCGGCGCAGGGAATTTCCGGGGGACAGCAGCAGCGGCTTTGCATTGCTCGCGCTTTGGCCGTGAAGCCGAAAATTTTGCTAATGGATGAACCTTGTTCTGCTCTAGATCCGATTTCTACGATGAAGATTGAGGAGTTATTTCAGACTTTGCGGCAACAGTTAACTGTGGTGATTGTAACGCACAATATGCAGCAGGCGGCTCGCGTTTCTGATTACACGGCTTTTTTTAATACTGATGAAAGCCGTATCGGGCGCATGGTGGAATTTGGCCCGACAAGTAAGATTTTTACTTCTGCAAGTAATGCGAGTACGAGAGATTACATTCAAGGCCGTTTCGGTTAATAAGTAGAAGGAAGAAGGAAGTACGTCCGCTTCTTTTGTAGCGGATGTAACGGATGTAACGGAT
>JAUBOG010000186.1:0-11678 GCA_036700105.1 Microcoleus occultus BM001215583 | reverse complement strand
CTCTAGGTTTGTAGCTCCCCGTAGGGACACGGCAGTGCCGTGTCCCTACCTGCGATCGCAAGTTTTATTCTGCTTGCAATTGGCGGATCGGTATTTCGATCGCAAACTCGGTACCAATTCCTAATTCAGAATGGCACAGCAATTTTCCGCGATGTTTTTTAACTACAATTTCGTAACTAATAGCCAATCCCAATCCCGTGCCTTTGCCGACCGGTTTCGTGGTAAAAAACGGGTCGAACAACCGCTGCTGCATTGACTCGGGAATACCGGTACCGCTGTCGGCGATCGCAATTTTCACTCGATCGCCCGGAGCGACTTCCGTGCGAATCTTAATTGTATGAATTGGCGAACCATCCCCGGCAGATGGGAAATTTTTATCTTTTTCTTCCACAGCATCGATCGCATTAATCAACAAATTCATAAACACCTGATTCAATTGACCCGAGTAACATTCAACTTGCGGTAAATTGCCGTACTCTTTAATTAGGGAAATAGCGGGTTTATCTCCTTTCGGCTTCAAACGGTGAGCTATAATCATCAAAGTGCTGTCAATTCCTTCGTGCAAATTCACTGCCTTAAAAGCTGCTTGATCCAGACGCGAAAAAGTACGCAAAGACTTGACAATTTCCTGAATGCGGTGCGCTCCCACTGCCATTGAATCCAGCAGGTGCGGCAAATCTTCTTGGATAAACTCTAACTCAGTTTCCTCAAGTTCTGCCTGAATTTCTGGGGCTGGTTCTGGGTACGCTGTGCGGTAAAGTTCGAGAATTCTCAACAAATCATTTGTGTAATCTTTGGCATAGCTGATATTGCCAAAGATAAAGCTGACAGGATTGTTGATTTCGTGAGCAACTCCCGCAACTAATTGACCCAAAGAAGACATTTTTTCGCTTTGCACGAGCTGCGCTTGGGTGTGAGTGAGCGCGTGATAAGCTATTTCTAACTGCGCTGCTTGTTCTCTGAGCTGCGCTTCCGATTCTCGCAAAGCCAATTCTGCTGCTGTTCGCTCCGTAACATCAACACCGATTCCCCAAAAATCCCAGCCGGGAACAGAAAAATTAGCAGAAACATTTGACCAAGCAATTGTTTTGACGCTGCCGTCAGCCGCCTGAATTTCTACTTCTAAATCTCGAAAGTTGTGACCTAATTCCACAACTTTTTTAAATATTTTTTTGCGGTAGTTGACATCAGGGATGAGCCGCTGTATTGCTTGTTGGTTGCCGACAAGTTCTGCGGTGCTGTAACCCAGCACTCGTTCGGATTCTCGGTTCCAAACTATGATATTGCGATCGGCATCAACAGCGCTCAGCATTACTGGCATATTTTCGAGAATTAGGCGCAGTTTGGCTTCGCTTTGTCTCAAAGCTTCTTCAACCAGCGCCCTTTCTGTGATGTCAACCGAAACAGCAATTAATCCTGCCACTTCTCCTTTTTCATCTAATATTGGCGTACCGCGAGTTTCGTAAATAGCCCCGTTTAATTCGGCAGACCAGGTTCTTTGCTCTCCAGCCAAAACCAAGTTAATATTGTCGGTGATTTGGGGATAATCTTTGTACAGTTCGTAAACCGATAAGCCTACTGCTTCTCCCGGCTGAAATCCTAGAGGTTCTAAAGCTTTTCCTTCGGAGACTGTAAATATGCCGTGACGGTCAATGCAGAACAAAATTATGGGTGCGTTTTCGATCACGGTACACAGGCGTTTTTGACTTTCTTGGAGCGCTAATTCTGCTTGTTTGCGATCGGTAATATCGATCGCAGCTCCGAATAATTTTACAACTTCGCCTTCCTGGTTTTGCAAGACTTGCCCCCAACCGATCAGATATCTGATTTCTCCGTTGGAATGGTAAATGCGGTAGTCGATTTCGTAGGGTTGGCGCAGCGCGATCGATTCCTGTATAGTTGTTTGAAAGCGTCCTCGATCGTTGGGATGAATTTGCTCCACAAGTTCTGGATAACTTGGTGCCGGTAGATTAAGTTCGCGATCGCAAATTCTTTTTAATTCATCCGACCAAATAATCTCGCCAGTAGCGAGGTCAAATTCCCAGTTGCCGATGTGAGCAATTTTTTGAGTTTCTTCGAGTTTGCGCTGGTATTCTAATAGTTCGCCGGCGGCTTTTTTGCGATCGCTAATGTCTCGAATCGAACCGGCAAATCTCAGCGGCGTACCATCTTTGTCCCAAAGTGCTTGTCCCCGAGCAGCTAACCAGATGTATTCGCCGCTTTTTTGCCGCAGGCGATATTCTATATCTTTGAAAGGGGTTCTTTGTTCTAAGTGAGCTTTGATTGCTTGAAATACGCGGTCTTCATCTTCTGGATGCAACCGCGAAAGCCAGCTACCTAAAACATTTTCAAACTCGCTGTCTTTATAGCCGAGCAATTCTTTAAATCGAGGCGACCAATACACGAAATTTTGCGGGTTAAATAGGTCTTCGGGAACAATTGGTGCATCCCAAATGCCCTCAAAAGACGCGCTTACTGCTAAGTCAAAGCGATTTAAACCGGATTCTATGATTTTATTTGCTTGTTCCAGGGCGATTTCGGTATTTTTGCGATCGCTAATATCTGTCGCCGTGCAGATCGACCCTTGAAATTCACCTGATGGCGTCAATTTAGCAACTGCTGTCTCCTCAATCCACCGATACTCACCGTCCGCTCTTTTCAGCCGATATTCTCGCTTAAAATTAGAATTTAAATTCCCAGCATTCAGATATACTTGCTGCCAAGAGTCTAAATCGTCAGGATGAATGTTTTGCATCCAACCCCGCTCCGAAATTTGTGCTTCAGTCAGCCCAGTAAATTCTGTCCACTGCAAATTAAAATAATTGCAGCCGCTCTCTGCATCTGCTATCCACAGCATGACTGGAACGCGATCGGCCCAGTTGCGCCAGCAATTTTCGCCCGCACCCGATAATGTGGCGATCGGCGCTTGTTTGGGCCGTTGAGTTTCACTTGGAGAACAAGTCATAACTTTACAAATGGTAAGTTGACAGTTGCTATTTTTATTTTATGATGCGCCGCAATTAACTATTAAAAAATCTTAGCTTTTTACCGCTAATCTATTAATGCCAGATCGCCCAGAATACATAGTAGGCGCTGGTTTTTGAGATTGTCGGTGAGGGGCGACTATTATTGGTGAATCCAACCTGCAAGGAATCACGGTCAATCGACGGGACATATTATGATATATTGTTCAAACAATTATGACAGATTACCGCTCGCCAATTCCTCCTAATTTCGTTTTGCAGCAGTTAAATTCGATCGCACTGGAATTTCAATCAAAAACTCCGCACCCTCTCCCAATGTTGAAATACAGCTCAATCGGCCGCCGTGCCGATCGACTACAATCGAGTGCGAAATCGACAATCCCAAGCCCGTTCCCTTGCCCACAGGCTTAGTGGTGAAAAACGGGTCAAACAGCCTCGATCGCACCAGCTCCGGTATCCCCCCCCCGTTGTCGGCAATAGATACCGCTGCCAAGCCCGCAGCAGCCTGATAAGTGCGAATGGCGATCGAGCTCGGATGCCGGTCGCACTCCTCGATCGAACGCTGCTTGTCCCGTTCTTCCAAAGCATCGATCGCATTAATCAAAATATTCATAAATACCTGATTCAACTCCCCCGGAAAACACTCAACTTGCGGCAATAGCTGGTAATCTTTAACTACCTGAATCGCCGGACGGCTGCTGTGAGATTTCAAGCGATTTTGCAAAATCATCAAAGTGCTGTCAATTCCCTCGTGAATGTTAACCGACTTCCCAGCGGACTCGTCCAAACGCGAAAAATTCCGCAGCGATTTAACAATCTCGACAATTCGCTCGGTTCCTACTTGCATCGAACTAAACAATTTCGGGAAATCCTCAGCAATATAATCCAAGTCTATTTCATCAATTTTATCCAACACTTGGGTGGGAGGATCGGGACAGTAATGCTGGTAAACTTTAATCAATTCCAGCAAATCTAAACTGTAACAGCGAGCCGGACTGAGATTGCCGTGAATAAAGCTGACGGGGTTATTAATTTCGTGAGCCACACCCGCAACTAACTGGCCCAAACTCACCATCTTTTCATTTTGAACGAGCTGAGCTTGAGTGGTTCTGAGTTTGTTAATAGCTGCTTCTAACTCTAGCGCTTTTGAACGTTCTCGCGCTTCCGATTCCTGCAAAGCTAACTCGGCTTGTTTGCGATCGGCAATTTCAATTTGTGCTTGCTCGAACAGCGTCGATTGCTGGATCGCGATCGCCAACTGCACGCTAATTTGTTTGAGACACTCAACCTCAATTTCCAGCCAGCGGCGGCGGCCAGCGCACTCGTGAGCAATCAATAGCCCCCACAACTTCTCGCCCTGCAAAATCGGCACTACCAAATTAGCCCGCACCTGAAATTGACTTAATAAATTAATATAGCACTCGGAAAGACCGGCTTTGTAAATATCATCCACAGCTACAGTGCGACCCTGTTCGCAAGCAGAAGCATAACTGTTTTGAAAGCAGGAATCGTTAATAGTTCTTCCCCGCACCGGCAGCCAATTTTCGCCCACCGACTCGACACTTACAAAACCGCTCCAATCAAGATTGAACTGATAAATAATTGCCCGGTCTGTTTGCAAAAAATGCCGTACTTCAGCCACAGCTTTTGTCAAAATCTCTGCTAAATTGAGAGAAGACCGAATGCGCTCCAGCATCCCTACCACCAGCCGTTCTCGCTTTAATTGCTGGCGCAAGATAGACTCCGCAAGTTTGCGATCGCTAATATCTTCAATCACAGCAATTCCGTAGCTCGGTTCCCCAAACCCATCCCGCACTAAAGATACAGTCACATTAGCCCAAACAAATGAACCGTCTTTGCGAACAAAGCGTTTCTCAAGTGAATAATTAAAAATTTCCCCAGCTAACAGTCTTTGGCCAGACTCGACATCTGCTTCTACATCTTCCGGGTGAGAAATCTCCCAAACATTTCGCGCTTTCAGTTCCCGTTCAGAGTAGCCGACAATCTTGCAAAAGCCTTGGTTTGCCTTCAAGAATTGACCGTTCGGCCGCACTTTAACAATGCCGATCGCCGCTTGTTCAAATACGGCTCGAAATCGCTGTTCGCTTTCTTGCAAGGCAATTTCTGCTGTTTTGCGATCGGTAATATCCATTGCCGTGCCAAACAGCCGCACCACCTGACCGAACTCATTTTTAACAGCTTGTCCTTTACCGTTAACGTGCCGGATTTCTCCCGATCGAAAATAGATGCGGTGGTCGATGTCGTAAGCTGTCCCTTCAGTCATTGCCTTTTGCACAACTTCTCTAAACCTTTCTTTGTCATCGGCATGAATTTGCTCTAAAAGTTCTTCCATTGTCGGCGGCCGATTCAATTCTCGGCCGTAAACCCGAAACAGTTCCTCCGACCAAGTAATCATTCCTGACTCAAGATCCAATTCCCAATTGCCGATGCAGGCAATTTTTTGCGCTTCTTGCAACTGACCGGCAAGTTGTTGCAGAGATGCGATCAACTGCGTTTTTTCGGCTTCCGCCGCAACGCGGGCGCTAATATCTTTGTGAGTGCCTGTCATCCGCAAGGGCGCACCCCATTCGTCATACTCGACTACCTTGCCCACCGCCATAATCCACTGCCAGTTGCCCGCTTTGTTGAGCATCCGAAATTCAACTTCATAGAGATCGGTGCTACCTTCAAAATAGGAATTTAAAGATGCCATTACCTGCGGCCGATCTTCGGGATGCAGCAAACTTTCCCAAGCTTGGAAATTATTTTCAATTTCATTTTCTGCGTAACCGAGCATTGATTTCCAGTGCGCGTCAAAATATGTTTCGCCAGTGGCTATATTCAAATCCCACAGTCCCAAAGAGCTGCCGGAAACTGCCAACTGCAATCGCTCTTGACTGAATTTTAATGCTGTTTCCGCGCGTTTTAGTTCTGTGAGGTCGGCAATGATCGCCATCATTCCTATTGGTTGACTGGCGCTATCTTTAATGCAGTCAGCTCGCAATACAGTTTCTATAAATTCGCCATTTTTAGCCTTGAGTTCAATTTCACCGTTCCAGGACAAACCTTTCCGCAGCACCTTAAATAACTTTCTCAAATCTTGATATTTGGCGTACATTACTGCTGGGCCGCCTGCATTATTTAGTTCCTCAACGGTATAGCCGTAGCGCTGAATAAATGCTTGATTGTGATAAATTGAATAACCGTCTAAATCGGCGATCGCGATCGCATCGCTAGCGCTGTCTACAGCTTGAGTTACCAAACACAGAGTCAGTTCGGCACTTTTGCGATCGGTAATATCAAAAATCGCTCCATCCAGCCACAAAACTCGCCCTGCTGAATCGTAACTCGGTCTGCCTCTTTCCGATATCCACCGCACCGCGCCGTCAGCGCGAACAATTCGGTATTCTACATGGTACGGCTGTTTCGACTCTACCGCTGCCCTGATTTGTCGATCGAGCATTTCAGCATCTGCTTCATGGATAATGCTCGCAAAACTCAAGGGGTTGTTGCGAATAAAATCCCCGGTCGGATAGCCGCTAATTGCCTCAATTTCATCGCTAATAAATACCATCGTCCACTCAGCGTCATACAAGCAGCGATAGATAGCGCCCGGGATATTCTCAACAAGCGATCGAAATCTCGCATCGCTCTCCCGCAAAGCTGCTTCGGTATGTTTTAAATCAGTAATATCCAGCACCATGCCTTCCCAAACTATATCCCCTTCCTGCGCTATTGCAGTCGGAGAATTAACTCGTTCCGGTCTCGAAGCACCTCGCATCCACTTAAGTTTTCCCGACGGCATAATCGCGCGCCATTCCTGCTGCCAAGGCTGCATATTAGCCGCAGAAACAGCAATAGATTCTTGAATTTTTGGGAGGTCGTCTGGATGAGTATAATTGAACATTAATTCAGCATTTTCCTGAATATCTTCTGCTGCCAATTCATATAAATCGCGGCTGCCAGAAGAAATGTAAGGAAAAGACATTTTGCCGTCGGTTGAGAGCCGAAACTGATAAATTATTCCCGGCAAATTGGCAGCAAGTTGCTGCAATCTAGTTTCGCTTTCTCGCAGCGCTAATTGTTTGCGTTTATCCTGAGTGATATCTCGACTTATCCCGACGAGAATTTTACTGTCGCCGATATTTTCAAAGACAGTTTTTTTAGTAGACAGAATGTGCTGGACGCCGCTGGCATCCGTGAATATTTCCTCGCTCTCGTTTTCTTCCCCCGTCCTAAACACTTGTTCGTCATTCTGCCAAAAAATCTCAGCTTCTTGTTTTGGGAAAAAGTCGTAATCCGAGTGACCCAGCAATTCCTCACGCTGCTTGCCGATCAGCTTGCAAAAAGCATCATTTAACAGTATCCAGCGGTGCTGTCGATCCTTGACAAAAATAGGGTCAGCAACTGCATCGATCGTATGATTCAAAAATTTTTTACGGGTTTCCAGTTCCTCTCTCGCTAAAACTTTCTCCGTAATATCGTTGATAGTTCCTGTCGTCCCCTGCGCCGCGCCGTTCCCGTCAAAAATCAAAAATTCTTGGACTTCCACCCAGCGAATTTCCCCATTTTTGGTAACATATCGACTTTGATAGCAGCAGGATGTTTCTTGACTTTCGCTCGCACCTCTAAACGAATTTAAATATTGGGAGCGATCTTCAGAATAAATGTAACTCAAACAGGAAGTTCCTAAGCTTTCATCAACGGCAAACCCGGTAATTTCCGTCCAAGCCGGATTGAGAAAAGTCCAATTTCCAGCATTATTTGTTTCAAAAACTACTTCTTTGATGCTGTTAACAACTTGCAGGTATTTTTGCTGACTTTTTTGACATTCTGCTTGCCGTTTCTGGCGGGCGATCGCGCACCGGATCGTCCGCACCAGCAGCAGGCTGTCTGCTTGTTTTTTCACCAGATAATCTTGGGCGCCGGCGGCAATTAACTCGACGGCTAGTTCTTCGTCATCGGCCGCTGTCAAAAGGACGATCGGAATATTTATCCCGCAATCTTCTTGCAGCCGGAAAAGAGTATTGAGTTTTTCACTGTCAGCAAGTGTAATATCTAATAAAATTAGATCGAAAACTTGGAATTTTAAAAGTTCAATAGCTTGTTGGAGGCGAACTGCTTTGGTCGTCTCAATTGAATTTCCCAGTCGGCTTTCTCGGAGCAGTTTTTGAATAAATTTTGCATCTTCTGCACAGTCTTCTACTAAAAGAACTTTCAAGCAAGCAGGCGTTAAAGTTGACTCATTCATCAGGTGTGATTTTGGCTTATATAAATCAAGAAAAAAAGCAGCATTTGTAAAATTGAGTTGTTCGCTGGAAGTTTTCCGCCTCGCCCCAAACCGAGTAGCCCAAAATTATCGTACTGTTACCGATATTGCAACTCACTCCTATTTTAACTAGACAGGCGGGAATTCCGCCGCCATAGGTGTACTCACCACGGGGCAGGCGGGACGGGCGCCGCGTGAGGTGACGATTCCATCCGCCCACGAGATGCTTTCTTCGCAGCCGTGCCGTGAGATGGGCGGATGGATGAGAAGACAAACAAAATCCTTGATTGACTATTGTTTCAATCATTGCGATCGTGAAAACAGTTCGTGATAAACAAAGATGTATCAGTCTGTCAAAGCTCGAATCTACCCCACTGACGCTCAATCCGAAAAGCTTTCCCAGTTCTTCGGTTGTGCTCGTTGGTGGTGGAATCGCGCTCTGAACGAAACTACTACTACCTATGCCAAGACAGGGAAGGGAGTGTCGAGAGAAGGACTCAACGCACTGCTGAGTGCACTCAAAAAAGAGTTTCCTTGGTTGGGTGAGTGTCATTCTCAAGTCTTGCAATCTGTCACCTTGAATTTGAGTAAATCGTTTATCAACTTCTTCGAGAAACGCGCTAAATTTCCTAATTTCAAATCGAAGCATGGAAAACAGGCTATTCAATACCCCCAAGGGACTAAGTTCGTTGATAACTTGATTTATCTCCCTAAATTGGGATGGGTCAAAATCAGCTTGCATCGTCCGCTTGATGGAGAAGTCAAAACTGTTACTATTTCCAAGAATCCTAGCGGTCAATATTTCGCTGCTATCTTGACAGAACAAGAAGGCGAATACCCTACGCCTAGCAGTGAAGGGAATGCAATTGGTATCGATTTGGGTATCACAGACTTTGCGATTACTAGCACTGGCTCTAAGTATCCCAATCTTCGGCATATCAAGAAGTATGAGCAAAACCTCAAGCGTAAACAACGTAAACTATCTAGAAAAGTAAAAGGTTCTAATAGTCGGAATAGAGCTAGAAAATTAGTTGCAAGAGTTCATCAAAAAATAAGTAATTCGAGACAAGACTTTTTGCACAAACTCTCTCACAAGCTGGTGAACGAAAACCAAGTCATCATTGTGGAATATCTAGCAGTCAAGAACATGGTGAGAAATCATTGTTTAGCAAAAGCTATTAGCGATTGTGGCTGGTCTAGTTTCGTCGAAATGCTCAACTATAAGTGTGAGCGTTCTGGCAAAATATTGGTCAAGGTGGATAGATTTTTTCCTTCATCAAAAACCTGTAGTAATTGTCAACACCGAGTCTCTTTATTGCCTTTAGATGTGCGTAATTGGACTTGCTCTAGTTGTGGAACTAACCAGGATCGAGATGTCAACGCTGCTATCAACATCAAGGCTGAAGGACTGAGACTCCTTGCGTTAGGAACTAGCGCGACTGAGGAGTGGAGGGGATGTAAGACCAAGTAGAGGTCGAAAGACAGCTATGAGGCGATCCCCGGCGATGCCAGAAGCCCCCAACCTAGCGTACTCGCTGGACGGTGGGTAGTTCACTTTACAACATTTGGCAGGGAAATAGCAAGAGGTCAAGCCGATTGGTAGTGAGGACTTCAGTCCTCTCAGGACTTGCATTTTTGCTGCTGCGAACCTAGAGTAATTATTGATTTTTAGTGAGGAATCCAAGCCCTCTCAGGCGGCATAAAGAAGGACTTCCATTCCTGACTACGATCTTAATTACAAAGTTACAGCATATTCCAGATTTATGAACTACTACAGTAAGGAAACGGCTTTTGGAGTGTCTTTACCGGTTATCTGTACTGTACTCAACTGAAAACTGCTATAATTGCGGTTGTCTAATCCGAGGCGATTTAACTGAGTTGAGCCGATCGAGTTTTCTGCTGTTTCGGCAGCACAACTGTAAACACGCTGCCTTGACCGGCATTGGTGCTAATAGCAATCTCGCCATTAAAAGGTTTTAAAAGTTCAATACAAGTATAAAGTCCGAGACCAGTTCCTGTCGGTTCTCCTTCGGTTTTTTCCTCGCCTTTAGGCGGCTTAGAAGTATAAAAAGGGTCGAAAAGTTTTGATAAATCTTCCGGTGCTATGCCGCATCCCGTATCTGCAATATCCATATATATATTCGATTCGTCTTGCCGAGTCACGATAGTTAGTTCTCTAATTTTTCTTTCCCACATAGCATCCATTGCATTATTGATTAAGTTATAAAATACTTGAGAAATATAGGAATAAATCAAGGGAATGCTGGCAATTTCTTCGTCATAAAAATATTTTTTTCTGATCTTATTTTTAAAATACATATTGCCTTCCAATAGCTGAATTTCTCGCTGAACTAAGTCATTGATATTCACAGCTTGCAAATCTTGCTTTTGCTCTTTTCGGCTTTTCATCATCAGAGTATCCATGATCTGATTGATTTTTGTGACCGCTTGAAAAATATATTTGGTATAATTAAATAGAGATTCTTCTTGAATTTTTGTGGCTTTTGTTTCAATCAAATCGACGCTAGTCTGGATTACTTGCA
Source organism: Microcoleus occultus BM001215583 (assembly GCA_036700105.1). Lineage (GTDB taxonomy): Bacteria > Cyanobacteriota > Cyanobacteriia > Cyanobacteriales > Microcoleaceae > Microcoleus. The sequence goes on along the minus strand of JAUBOG010000186.1, from coordinate 882 downwards.
GCGGACTTTTGAGGTTGTGAACCATTCCCTGGGTCAAACGTCCGATGATGGCTGTTTTTTCCTGGTCGATCAATTGCTTGGTTTTTTGTTCGACAAGTCTTTCTAGGTTTTGGTTGAGGTGGGCAAGTTCGAGGTTTTTTTCTTCGAGTTTTTTTTGCAAGCTGCGGATTGTCAGGTGAGTTTCAATGCGGCTGAGCACTTCTTCGTGCTGGAACGGTTTGGTGATGTAGTCAACTGCTCCTGTCTGAAAGCCTTTTACTTTGTCAAGCGTGTCGGAAAGGGCGCTCATGAATATGACGGGTATGTCTCGCGTTGAGGGCTGTGCTTTCAAACGCAGGCAAGTTTCAAAACCGTCGATTCCGGGCATCATTATATCCAAAAGGATCAAGTCTGGATGGATGTATTCAATTTGCTCGATCGCACTTTCGCCGTCTAGAGCCACTAATACTTTAAATCCGTAGTTCCTTAACAACTCGAAAAGTACGTCAAGATTTGTTTGGTTGTCATCGACAATCAGTATGATGCTTCTTTCGGAATTCTTATCGTTCATATTCAAGGGAAAACTTCAAATTTTTTAGTTGTGACTTGTGACTTGTGACTTAAAATCGAATTCAAGTGATTTTCTGCGGCTCTAGAAATCCGGTTGCTTCGTAGATGCCTTTATTTGCAATCACTTTTTTATGGGCAGGATGCCCACCCCACAAGAAATTAGTTTTTTGCGGAACAGGCCGGAAAGCCTGTTTTCGAGAATAGTGCTTGCTCGCGCGGGATGTAACTGATTTGGAGTTTCGGTTAGCTACCGTCAATCGATTTTAGATTTTAGATTTTAGATTGAAGCAAGCGACCCCACGGATGAATCCGGGGGCTTGTATCCTGGATGCT
>JAUBOG010000185.1:0-11693 GCA_036700105.1 Microcoleus occultus BM001215583 | reverse complement strand
TCAATTCCCAAAAACTGACTCGGATTAACTTGAGCAATATCTAACCGCAACTGCGCCGATCCGGTGACATCCTCCAAACGCCGCAACACCTCCGACTCCAACCCCTTCAACAAATCCAACGTTACGTACAAAAAATTGCCCGATCCGCACGCCGGATCGAGAATCTTCACCTGTTGTAACTCCGTCAGAAATGTCTCTAAAACTGCGATCGCCTTTTTCCTTTGATTCGCAGTCGGTTCCGATTCCCCCGCGTTCAGCAACTGTTTAACTTCCGCTTGTACCGCAATCCAGCGATCGCCCAAAGGTTCCATCACCACAGGCTTTACCAACCGTTCCACATACGATCGCGGCGTATAATGCGCCCCCAACTTACTTCGTTCCCTAGAATCCAGCGCCCTTTCCAACAGCGTCCCAAAAATCGCAGGTTCCACATTGCACCAATCCCGCTTCGCCGCCTGCAACAATACTTCTAACTGCGCCTTTGTCAGCGCAAACGCCTGCGACTCCGCAAACAATCCGCCATTAAACCGCAACAGTTGGCCGTGAAAGCCAAAACTCGTCCCCTGATTCATCGCCTCCCACAGCGCCTCTACCTCCGGCTTAAAAGTCTTCGGGTTCAGAATCCACCGCGTTTCTAGCGCCTGCGTAAACAGATGTTCTTTCAGCAAACCCACATCCTCAGCAAACATGGTGAAAATACAGCGCATCAAAAACTGGGCGACTTGCTGCGGATCGACATTCGCCTCCATCCCTTTCGCCAACTCTGCCAAATCCGCCGCTACTTCCCGCGTCACCCGCGCCGCAATTTTCTCTGGATTTCGCTGCTGCGGATTGCTAAAAATATCGACAAACAAATCGAAAACATCGGCTTTTCGCAACTCGATCAGCGTAATTTCTCGCCGCGCCCCATAGCCGCCGTAATCGCCGCTAAAACCCATCCACAATTCAAAATGGTCGCCAATATCGCAAGTCAACAAAAACGGCGGCTTGCTGGGCAAATTTCGCGTATAAGCAACGGCTTGCACAAACGCTTTTTCCATCTCTCGCAAATAGGTATTGGTTCCGCGTTTTGCCGTTCCCTTGTTACTTGTCGTTCCGCCCTGTTTGGCCTCAATCAAAAAATGCTCGGCTTTGTGAAAATCAATAAACCCTGGAGTCACTTTCCCGCTGGGGTGAAAAATCTTGACATCTTTATCAAAGCAGTAAGGATCGTCGGGAATTCTGCCTTTATCCATCGGGCGATCGACTCCCAGCGCATCGCACATTTCCGCAAAAAACAACTGGTAGTTTGCGCGTTCGTTACCGCTAGAACCCGCCCAGCGCGTGATGAATGTTTCGACTCTGGTGCGATCGGCTTCATTCATTTTTCAACCTTGCTGTTTGCTTTTTCTTTATTTTATAGTTAGAGCGGTTCGGATTGGCGATCGAACTCTCGATTTTGGTTGGAAACTCCTGGCACCGATTACTCAGTAGGCGGCAGTTAAGAGGTAAAATAATCCCCAATCTTCTATTTAGAAACACTTTGGCGAGATTTGAGTTCATAGTAGATGGCCCACCAGTATCACAACAAGCTCGTAGGCGAGCTCTTCTTAAAGCTTGGAAAGTGACAGTGAGGAAAGAGGCTGAAAAATACTGGTCTTCGGAGCAGAAAACAGCTACTGGCCTAGTTATGCTCCAGATAACTTATTTCTACGATTCTGTTAAAATCGATGTGGACAACATAGTAAAGCCAATTCAAGATGCAATTATCGGGCTAGCCTATGTCGATGACGATCAAGTAACTGATGTCCTAGCCCGCAAAAGGAATTTATCAGCTAACTTTAAAGTAGAAAATATGACTTCGACTCTAGCGGAAGGCTTTGCCCGTGGCAATGAATTCTTGCACATTGTCGTAATTGATGCTCCTGACCAAGAGGTACTTACATGATGGCAACCCCAACTGCAAACATAGAAAGAGAGCGACTGCTGAAACTAGCAGAGGAGTATCGTGAGAAAGGTTATGAAATTTCATTTCATCCAAACTCTGAAGATTTACCTGACTTCCTTAAAAGCTATCGCCCGGATCTGATAGTGCGCCGGGGCGAAGAATCGGTGGTTATTGCAGTCAAGTCACGCGCTTCACTCAACTCACCCTCTACTACATATCTACGTAATTTAGCCCAAGCAGTAGCAGAAAATCCCGGCTGGAGGTTTGAGTTAGTGATGACTAACTCGGAGGATGCAGTCGATATTTCCAAAGCTGAGGATTCTTTTCAAGAGCATGAAATAGAGTTGGGTTTGCAAGTCGCCAAGCAACTTGTAACACAGCATCTAGAGTCAGCAATGCTATATTCTTGGTCTTTGGTTGAGGCAACTTTGAGGATTGTTGCCCATAAACAAGAGCTAAGTTTGCAAACATTAGAACCGCTGTATTTAGTGAAACAACTGACGGTTGAGGGCGTGATTTCTAAATCCGAATATCAGTTATTAATGAATGCGCTTTCTTTGCGGAACGCTATTGCTCATGGGTTTAAAACTACACAACTTACGCAAAATTCTGTGTGCGAACTGATTGAGGTAACAGAGAAAATATTGAAAGATAATACGGCGGTTTTCTAAAGCAAAAAGGTTGGGTTTCCTTTCGTTAACCCAACCTATTAATAATGAAATCAAACTTCAGAGTTTAACCTTGATTCACCACCGAAGGTTTTAAGCTGTCGCGCGACTCGGGAGAGCGAACTAAACTGCTTTGAGTTACCGCAGATTCCTGAATCGGTTTCCGCGCTTCGATTAAAGCTAAAGCTTTGGTGACACCTTCAGGTAAAATCACTACCAAACTGCCGGCCGGAGCTCCATCTAAAGCTTTGTTGACCGCAATTGTTTCATCGAGAATCAATTCGTATTCAAGTTTAGGTCGATCGCCACTTCGTGCAGAAATCGCCTCCGCAATCCCTTGACAAATCAACTTAGCTACAACACCGGGTTCTCGCCCGCGCCGATCAACATCTTCTTTGACAATAATCCGATCGAACATTTCGGCCGAAAGTTTGCCCAAAGTGACAAAATCCTCATCTCGCCGATCTCCCGGCGCGCCGACTACCCCGATCCGCAGTCCCGGCCAATTGAGCACGAAACTGCCCAAAGCTTTGTAGCTGTGGGGGTTGTGGGCGTAGTCGAGCAAAACGTGATATTTGCCCAAATTAAACAAATTCATCCTTCCGGGAGTTTGGCCGACGGATGCTTGGAAGCTTGACAAAGCCGATCGAATATCTTCTATTTTCACTCCTTGGGCAAAAGCCGCCAAACAAGCAGCCAAAGCATTCGCAATCATAAACGGCGCGCGCCCGCCCATCGTCAGCGGCACGTTAATCGCCTGTTCGATTCTCAGCGTCCAATCGCCTTTGAGGATCGACAAATACCCGTTTTCGTAAATCGCAGCCAGCCCGCCCGCAGCGGTATGTCTGGCAACCAGTTCGTTGTCCGGGTTCATCGAAAAATATGCAATTTGAGCCTTGACACGCTGCGCCATTTGTGCTACTAGCGGGTCGTCTGCATTCAAAACTGCATAGCCTTTGGGCATTACCGACTCGACGAGGACGCTCTTGAGTTTGGCGAGCTGTTCCACGGTGTCGATGTCGCCAATGCCCAAGTGGTCGGCCGCGACGTTCAAAACGACGCCGACATCGCACTGGTCGAATCCCAAGCCCGATCGCAAAATTCCGCCTCTAGCCGTTTCCAGCACCGCCACTTCCACCGTCGGATCTGACAAAATCAATTGAGCGCTTTGGGGCCCGGTATTATCTCCACTTTCGACCAAATATTCGCCGATGTAAGTGCCATCGGTGGTTGTGTAGCCGGTAATTTGACCAGTCTGCTTGACAATGTGGGCGAGGAGGCGAGTGGTTGTAGTTTTGCCGTTGGTTCCCGTTACGGCTAAAATCGGCACCCGGCTGGGTTGAGGCGAGGGGAAGAGCATATCGAAGACTGCGCCTGCAACGTTGCGGGGCAAACCCTGACTGGGCGCGACGTGCATTCTGAAACCCGGTGCGGCGTTGACTTCGACGATGACGCCGTTCGTATCGCGCAGCGGTTGGGAAATGTCGGATGTCACTACGTCAATGCCGGCGATGTCTAAGCCGATGATTTTGGCGACTCGGGAAAACAGCCAGACGTTTTCCGGGTGGATTTCGTCGGTGCGATCGACTGCAATGCCGCCGGTACTCAAGTTTGCTGTGGCGCGCAAGAATACTCTTTCGCCGGCCGGCAATACCGAGTCCATCGCGTAGCCTTGTTTTTGCAGCAAATCGAGGGTCAATTTGTCGATCGTAATTCGGGTGAGCACGTTGTCGTGTCCGTCTCCCCGCTGCGGGTCGCGGTTTACTTCTTCAACGAGCTGTTCGACTGTAGACTTGCCGTTGCCCACAACGTTAGCGGGGACTCGTTCTGCGACTGCTACGACTTGTCCGTTGACTACTAATACTCTGTGGTCGCGGCCGGTGTAATAGCGCTCGATGATGACGCTTTTTGTTTTCGATGCTGCGCTGGCTAAGTCGTAGGCTTCTTCTGCTACTTCCCAGGAGTTGATGTCGATCGTGATCCCGCGGCCGTGGTTGCCGTCTAGGGGTTTGAGGACGATCGGATAACCGCCGACATCTTCGATCGCTCCTTCGAGTTCGTCCAAATAATTAATCACCGTCCCTCTCGGAACAGGCACGCCCGCAGCGCCGAGGATATTTTTGGTACCTTCCTTGTCGCAGGCAAGTTCTACCCCCAAAACTCCCGTGCGGTTGCTCAAAGTTGCCTGAATCCGCTTTTGGTGCACCCCGTAACCGAGTTGAATCATAAACCGGGCGCTCAAAGGTATCCAGGGAATGCCCCGCGCTTCTGCTTCCTTGATCAGTGTTTCGGTACTCGGCCCGAGGGCTGCGGACAAACCAAATTCTCGGAGGTCTCTCAAATCTTGGACTAATTCTGCCGCCGGATAAGAGCCTGTGTCGGCAATGCTCTGGCACAGCCGCACGCCCGCCCGGGCGGCATAGCGACCTGCTTGTTCGTTTTGATACTCGATTACTACTTGGTAAATACCTGGGGTGGCAGTCTCCCGGGTGCGACCGAACCCGACCGGCATTCCTGCCATTTCCTGAAGTTCTAGGGCTACGTGTTCGATTACGTGTCCCATCATCGTGCCTTCTCTGACCCGTTGCAGGAAGCCTCCTTGATGGCCCGGAGAGCAGTGATGGTCGTTCAAACTCGGGAGCGCGGCGGTCAATCCTTCGTAGAATCCGGGAATTTCAGATGTGGTTTTATCTGCCAATTCCTCTAAATCCAGACGCATCAGAACCAGTTTGTGGCGTCGGATGCTCCAGTAGTTGGGGCCGCGCAAGGTCTGGATTTTAAGTATTTTCATGGCAGTTACAGGGGTATGGGTCGCGAAATCTTATAGGTAATTGGATCATTTATTCAATTTCGGGCTTGATTGCTCGATCTACTGTTCGCTGCGAACAGTTTGGCAGTGAATTTGCAGTTATATCAATTCCCGCTGCACTCAGAAATGAGGGTTGAGGGTTGACGGTTGACTGTTTGGATATTTGAACAATAACGATCCGAAGGGAAACGATATTATCGGCTGCGGGCGTTAAAAATTCACGGCGAGGGCGATCGGCTAGAAACAAGTACAGGTTAATGGCAAGTACAAGCGCTGAAGGCAAAAGGTAGAATTTTCTGTAATTCTACCTTCTGGCGTCAGCCCGTCGCTGCTTCAGCATCTATTCTATTTTTGGATCTGCGGTTCGGCGCGAATGCCCGATCGCTGTCTCCGGAATCAATCACCAGAGATGTTCTGGATTAGTTGGCCGTCCGGCATTCCGAGGGCCACCCAGATTCCGCACACGCTGCTGAGGCCATCGGTTTACCTAGAGGCATATTGTAGCAATCTCCGTGACACAAGACGTGCAAGCGCATATTGAACAGGCTCAAGGGTTCTGTCGCTCCTATTTGAGACTCATTGGTATAAAACATTTCCCTAGAATCTATAATAGTCACAGTGCCTTTACCGAGGATTTTCATAGTATCGTCTCCCTCAAACAAGGCGCAGGTATCTTCGTCAATACCAATAGCAATGCGATCGGGATGGCAAGCCACAGCCGACAACAAGCGAGCCATCCGGTTCCGGTTGTGAAAATGCTGGTCTACGATGATCTCAGGAATAATGTTAAGTCCGTTTGCCATGTCTACTAAAGAACGGTTCGGCGATGCGCCGCTTCCGCCGCCTGCAATCATGTGATATCCCATCACCGCAGCACCAGCGCTGGTGCCTGCGAGAGTAATCTTGCCGGATTGAGCTTCTTTGCGAATTTTCTCCATCAGCGGGGTGTCCGCCAGCAGCCCGCAGAGGCGCAGTTGGTCGCCGCCTGTGATGAATACGCCCGTACAGTCTTCTAAGTAATCTTTCCAGACGGGGTTTTCGGCTTGTTCGCGTTCGCGGATGTCAACTACTTTGACGGCGCTAACGCCCATTTCGTCAAAGATGGTGCGGTAGCGGTTGCTAATTCCTTCGGGATCTCGCGAAGCGCAGGGCACGATCGCCAGCCGAGCGTTTGTACCCCCAGAACGGCAAAAAAAGGTGTTCAGAATCTCCCGTCCATGAACCTTGTCTTCTGCTCCCCCGATCACCATAATCGAGGTTTTTGGGCGCTGGGGAATATTGTGGTGTTCAACGGGTTGAGATGTCAACTGCTGCATGGTGTGTCTTCCTCTGGTGGATGTGAAATTCAATTTTGCCGTGCTGTGGGTAGAACGGGGCTTTTTAAGAGCGAATCTTGTTTGGGGGGAGTCAGGTGCGATCGCGGGCGTGCGCTGTACCGCAGTTGTTTGGGGCGAGTTTACAAAGCAGCCGCCGCCTCTGAGAACAGATTATTTTTGTACAATACCGGCCCGCAGACAAAGGAAGAGAATTTTAATTGCAAAAATGCTTAGAAATTATAAGAAATTATAAAGAATAAAGCAATTACTGAAAACCGATCTCCCTCTCTTGGGTCAAACTAGAGGTGATGAATCAATAAATTCCAATTATTGTGCGATTTGACGTTGTTACCCTATTTCCAGATTTTTTCCGGGCTCCCCTAGAGTCGGGACTGATGGGCAAAGCCTTAGCTAAAAATATTGCCCAGGTGAATTTTGTCAATCCCCGTGATTTTACCACAGACAAGCACCACCGAGTCGATGACGAGCCTTACGGGGGCGGAGCGGGGATGCTGATGAAGCCGGAACCGATTTTTGCTGCGGTTGAGTCGCTGCCGGTTTTGCTGAGGCGGGAGGTGATTTTGCTGACTCCCCAGGGGGAACCGATGCAGCAGGCGATGTTTCGGGAGTTCGCCGCGGAGTGCGATCAGTTGGTGTTAATCTGCGGTCATTATGAGGGTGTGGACGATCGAGTCTTGCATTTAGTAACTCGCGAAGTTTCTCTGGGCGACTTCGTGCTCACCGGGGGCGAAATTCCGGCATTAGCTTTAATTAATGGGGTTTTGCGATTGCTGCGGGGAACTGTGGCGAAGGAAGATTCCCTAAAGTTTGAGAGTTTTGAAGACGGGCTTTTGGATTATCCGCAGTACACTAGACCGGCGGATTTTCGGGGTTTGAAGGTTCCCGACGTGTTGCTATCTGGGAATCACGCAGAAATTGCCCGCTGGCGCCGCCAAAAGCAAATTGAAAAAACTCGATCGCGCCGATCGGATTTGTACGAGATTTGGTTGCAGGAAAGCGGAGAATAGGAGACTCGGGCGATCGAGACTTCTTGCATCGATATTGTTCAACAGTCAACAGTCAACAGCCATTCCGGTTGCATTCCTTATGATATAAAGGAGACGGCAGTGCCGTTTCCCTACCGTAATTAACCGTGATTAACTATAGGGACGGTTAAGACAGTTTTAATCGCTGAAACATTTGCTATTAGCACATCTTCCTTCTTTCATCTTCCGACTTCCCTCGGACTTCTTCCGACTTCCCTCGGACTTCGGACTGACATCCGTTACATCCGTTACATCCGTTACATCCGTTACAAAATCTGCTGCCGAACTTCCTTCTTCCTTCTTCCTTTTTAATAATATATGAACATCCGCATCGGCAACGGCTACGACATTCACTGCTTAGTTGCAGAACGCCCCCTGATCCTCGGCGGCGTCAACATTCCCCACGAATTAGGCTTATTAGGACACAGCGACGCAGACGTACTTACACACGCGATTATGGACGCAATGTTAGGAGCTCTCAGCCTGGGAGATATCGGGCTGTATTTCCCGCCGACTGACCCCAAATGGAAAGGTGCCGACAGTCTCGTACTGCTAGAACAAGTCAATCAGTTGATATTAGATAAAGGCTGGGAAATCGGCAATATAGACTCGGTGGTAGTGGCCGAACGTCCGAAGCTGAAACCGCATATTGAGCAAATGCGCGATCGGCTTTCTGGTGTCCTCAAAGTAAATCCCGACCAAATCGGCATCAAAGCCACCACCAACGAAAAGCTAGGCCCCGTGGGGAGAGAAGAAGGAATCGCAGCTTACGCTGTAGTTTTGTTAGTGCTAAAATAGTTATCTCTGATGATTTTCAACCCATTTAGGAGTCGAATTTATGCTCGCCGAAGACTTGGAAATCGAAATGCCGATCGACGTTGACATCATCGCTCTCGATAAGGACGATCGGGTAGTCATGTTAATTGAAGTCAAAATTATTCAAGATCGAGAACCAGCAGCAAAGCAGAGGATTGCTGACTACATGATATCTTGGATGAAAGCCGTGTTAGTCAAGTTGTCCGAGCAAGGCACAGTCATTCCCTATGCTATGTTTGTTGACACCGAACAAATTCAGATTTTCAAATGGGACGGAAAAAATTTATCTGAGCCTGTTTGCACTCTCAATACTGGTGAAATATGTCGCTATTATCTCCCTACATTTGGCAGTAAATGGATATTTGAAGATACCATTGAGACGCTCATCCAATCGTGGCTGCATGACTTAGATTATCAGTGGAAATCAGAAATTCCGCCAGCATCGGAACAAATAGCAGCCATCGGTTTGCTGCCGTTACTTGCAGGTGGAACAACAAAATCAGGAGTGGAATTAGGTGGCAATCGTATATATCGAGACCAACTTTTTGATGAGTATTGCTACAGGGCGTGAGGCTGAAGCAATTATGTTGCTGCGGGATTTGTCCTCATCAGTTCAGTTGGTCATACCCAGCATTTGTTACATGGAGGCTTTGTCAGCTTTAGAGGATGAGTTGAAGCGACAAAACTCTTTTGGGCAACAGCTAAGCCGCCAAATTAGCGAAACAAAGCGAGATGTGACATCCGAACACGCCGCATCTCTATCTTTTCACTTAGAAGAGTCATTCATTTTTTCTAGCTATCGAGTAGGTGAAATTAAATCGCGCTTGCGAGAAGCGATAAGTCTGATGTCGCGAAATGCAGAAATGATTGTATTAAATACAGAGATTATCGAAGCAAGCTTAAACGCAACTTTGATCGCCAAAGATCCAACAGATAATTTGATTTTACACTGTATCCTGAATCATGCCCGCTTGCACCCCACAGAAACCAAAGCATTTTTAAGCGGCAATGTCAAAGAATTTCGCCAACTTCCCGAAGTTCAAGATGCTTTGCAACAGGCTGGAGTGGAAAAGTATTTTTCGCGTACTGAAGACTTTCTCGGTTGGCTGCAATCTCAGTCGTAGTTGCACGGAAATGGTATAGTAAAAAAATTATGAAAACTCCTATGATGCTACATTCAAAACTGCGATCGCTCCTGATATTACTGCTGGCAATTGCCGCGATAACTCTGTCTGCGTGCACTCCGGTGCGATCGCAATTAGCAAACAGACTCGTCGTTCCCACCCCCAGCGGCCCGGCCACCTTCAACTACCCGCTAAATCAATCTGCATACAGCGTCTTTGGCTATATGTACGAAGGACTGATCAACGAAAACGGCTTGACATCGAAGCTAGAACCCGGTTTAGCCGAGTCCTGGGAAGTCTCCAAAGATGGCAAAAAAATCGTCTTCACGCTGCGAGAAAATTTGAAATGGTCGGACGGCGCACCGATGACAACTGACGACATTATCTTCAGCTACGAAAAGATTTATTTCAACGACAAAATCCCTAGCAGTTTGAAAGATACTCTGAGAGTTGGCATCAGCCGCCAATTCCCAAAAGTCAAAAAAATTGACAGCCGCCGCGTAGAATTTTCAGTTGCAGAACCCTTTGCTCCATTTATTAGATATGCTGGGGGAATTCCAATTTTACCCGCTCATATTTTGCAGGACTCGGTTCGCAATACAGATGCGGAAGGTAGGCCTCTATTCCTGACTACTTGGAACACGGATACCGACCCTCAAAAAATTATCGGCAACGGTCAATACCGAATGCTGAGTTATACTCCCAATCAGCGCGTTGTTTTGGAACGAAATCCCTATTTTTGGCGCAAAGATGCTGAGGGAAATGCTCAGCCTTACATCCAGCAAATAGTCTGGCAGATTATCGAAAATACTGACAATCAACTGCTGAATTTTCGATCGGGCGATTTGGATACTCTAGACGTGCAGCCGGAAGTGTTCCCGCTGCTGAAACGCGAGGAAAAACGCGGCAAATATACGGTGTTTAACGGCGGCCCGGATACTGGCAGCGTGTTTATGTGTTTCAACCTGAATAAGGGGCGCAACGCTCAAAATCAGCCGTTTGTAGACCCGATCAAGTCTCGGTGGTTCGCGACTAAGGAATTTCGGCAGGCGATCGCCTACGGCATCAACCGCGACGCGATGACTAACAATATCTATCGCGGACTGGGCGCGCCGCTGCATTCCCCAATTCCGGCACAAAGTCCGTTCTACCTGTCTCCAGAAGAAGGACTGAAAACTTACAGTTACGACCCGCAAAAATCGAAAGATTTACTGGTAAGTGCTGGTTTCAAGTATAATAGTAACGGCGAATTGTTGGATGCTGAGGGCAACAAAGTGCGGTTTACTTTGTTAATGGCGGCGGGGAAAAAAGTGCGGGAACAAATGGCAACGCAAATTAAGCAAGACTTGGACAAACTGGGAATGCAAATTGATACGCAGTTCCTGAGTTTTAACACTTATGTTGAAAAGCTGCGCTTGACTCGAAATTGGGATACTTACCTCGGCGGTTTTACCGGAGGTACTGAACCGCACAGCGGCTACAATATTTGGTCGGTCAACGGGACTTTGCACAGTTTCAACCAGGGCCCGCAACCAGGAGAACCGCCGATTAAGGGTTGGCAAGTCTACGACTGGGAGCAAAAAATCGATGACCTTTACGTGAAAGCTTCTCAGGAACTTGATGAGGCGAAGCGCAAAGAAATTTATGGCGAGACGCAGCAGATTATCGCGGAACAAGTGCCGTTTATTTATATGGTGAATCCGCTGACTTTTGAGGCTGTGCGCGATCGCGTTTCGGGCATCAAGTTCAGCGCCCTAGGCGGTGCTTTTTGGAATTTGTACGAGCTAAAAATTACCGAATAGTCATTAGTCGTAGGGTGCGTCGCCACCTTGAATCCCTCAAAAAAATCGACAGTCGATGAGCGACGCACCTTACCATTAGTCATCAGGCGTAGGGTGCGTCGCCACAAGTAACGGACGCTGCTGGCGACTATTTTCGAGCGACGCACCCTACCACTAATAAAGGGGATATGTTACCCGGATTTGGT
>JAUBOG010000184.1:0-11765 GCA_036700105.1 Microcoleus occultus BM001215583 | reverse complement strand
TGGCGCACGGCCGTGCGCAATGCGCACCCTACATATAGAGCAATACGGTTAATTTAGCGCATTGCGCACCCTACTGAATTAATACGCCTGAAGATATTGCTGTGACTGCATTTTCACATCGATATTCTTCCTTTTGCAATAAAATAGTGCGATCGAGAACCAGCTAAAAAACCGATTCTCGATCGCACTTCCAAATAGATTCAGTCAACCGCAGTCGAAAAACAGCAGCAATCAGCCGCCATTTCCGACTAATTAGTAGTCTGAGCTTCCACCAATCTTTGCTTGAGTTCTTCCAAAGCGCTCGCCCAGCGCGGATCTGGCTGCACGGAGCCGGAATCGGCGTTTGGTACCGCTGTTGCTGACTGATTGCGGCGGGACTTGTTGTTGTCACCCCGACGGCGATTGCTTTTACTGGAACCTCCTCCACCTTGGGTAGGGGGAGCCGAGCGCTGCTGTTGGGGCACGGGTGCTGGTACTGACGGCGACGACGAGGCCGACGCGGACACCAACTGCGGCGAGGAAGGCGGCGACTGCTGCTGCTGATCTTCTTCGCCCTTCTCAGATTTACCCTTGGATCGGGGAAGTGCTTTCTCTATTTTCAGCGGGTTTTCTTTGAACATCAAGCCGTTGTATTTCTCAATAACTTGATCGGCTTGTTCGTCGGTTAGCACTGTCACAAAACCGAATCCTCTGCATTTACCTGTTTTGCGATCGGTAATTACCTTTGTGGTAACAGATTCGCCCTCCGGTGCAAAAACTTCTTGCAATTCTAGGCGATCGAGTTCCTTCGGTAGATTGCCAACATAAAGACGAATAGACATGAAAAATTCCTCCAGACTTGGATTTTAATTAATTTGCTCGAACAGAATCACCTGAAGCCAACTGAATGTTGACCGCAGGCAAACACCGCATAACCGGAGAATTTGCGCATTCCTCCCACCAACCTTGACAGCTCCCCCCATCTTTTAGAACAAAAAGATGATTTACTCTGATAAGGCCGGAAATTAACCGCCGATGCAGAGAGCTTTTAAATCTCAGGTTGTTGTGTAAACTTTTAGTCATCACTCAAATGTTTAGGCTATTGGCTGTTCTGTATTACTTGCTTCCGGTTTTGATTCAGAATGTTTATAGCCAGCGCCGTGTAGAAATTTATGTCCAAGGATGTCAATTGCGAGCGATCGGAATGCCAGTATTCAGTTTAATACAGTGATGGATAAAATCGCTAACATTTTTTCAGCCAGTAATCTTACCTCACTCCCAATCTCGCTCCTAATGCTGAGAACTACTCGCTTACCCGGTATCCCTTAAATCGGGCCCGGCAGCGTCCGACCGTTCTTTAAAGGTATCACAGCCTTGGTAACAGAGCTAGTTATTTAGGAAGATTTCAGTCTGAATTTAACGAAAACCGCATCTGAATCACTTTTGAGAATTCATCTGGCACTGCGAATTTTGCTGTCGAAAAAAAACAGCCGACAACCGGCTGACTGAACTTGCTGTGTTGGGAGGTTGACAATTTTTACGCAATGCCTTAGCGATTTTAGCTTGCTGAAGTTACTGCGCTATTTGGTTCAATCCAATTTATATAAATAAATGTAACAGAATGTCGGCAAAAAAGCAACTTTTCTTTACGAAGGCAGTTCGGCAACGAGCAATGTACGGGATTTAACGGATGTAACGGATTTAACGGATTGACTGTAGGGTGCGCCACCAGCAACGAGAACATCGCAAGCGTTGCCCTCGTAGAGGTGAGGATTGCCATAAGCCATTCCTCACCTTGGGCCCTGGATAATGATGTAGGCGCCCCAAACAGCAGCAGCAAAAGCCAAAACCGCAGACCAAATCGGATGTCCGCTGTCACTGACTCTCCCTGCTTGAGTACCCAGAGTTTCGAGGTCGATCGCCACAGTAGCACCCCGGCGCAGCCAACCAACCGCCACCACAGACTTGCCGATCGCATCGCTGGGGCGAGTAAGCGGAGGCCACAAACAGCCGATCGGCCCAAACCTCGAAACATAGTGCAACCTCACCAAACCCGTCGCCGTTTGCAAAATCAAATCCTGTCCCAGCCAATTAGCAATACCAGACCTACCCAAAAGTTGCCCGGAAAGCCGCACCGGTTGAGCATCCAGCGGCAAACTCTCGGGATTTGACAAAATTTCCGGCAAACTCGGCTGTGCGGTTTCTCGCGGCGTAATGTCCGGGAAAAAATAATTGATCCGGATCAAAGTACCGAGACAAAATCCGATCGGCAAACAGCCCCAAAGAATCGATCGATCGCCCCAAAGCCAATCCAACTGCCAAAAACTCGTCCTCGAAAAAATCCCCCCAATCAGCCAAAGCACCCCGACTATCCCCAAACTCATCGGAATCCCAAAAAACGGCGCACCCTGTAAAAATAGTTTTGAATCTTTAAATTCGAGTATTGACTTAAACAGAGACAATTTTCCTTGACTGGGTTGTTCTTGCACTCCCGCGTTTGCCAAATTCAACTCTGCATCCAGTTGCCAAAATTGAGCGTAGAGTGCCAAAAGCTTCAAACGCTCTCCCAGCAAAGGATGCGCGCTGTTCACAGTCAACCAGTGGCGGTAAGGATTGCTGACATCCCACAGCAAAATCTGTTCCAGCGGCGCGTGCAAAGCAGCAGAACCAAGGGTTGCAGCTTGTCCTACGCCCACAGGTAACAATAGATCGAAACTTTCCAGGAAAAAGCTAGTTTGTTTTTCCCGATCGATATTAGCAGCAATGCCGATCGCAATTTTAGCCAGAGCCCGCGTCAAACCGTTAGGATTGCCGGTAATTTCCGCAGCAGTGCGATCGCTAAAATACACCCGGCGGCGCGACAGCCAAAACATCGGCCAGCGCAACAACTTATAAATCCCGTAACTAATAGCAGAAATTGCAGCCGCCAAAAATTTTACAGTCGATCGCAAAAACTCGATCGTCATTAAATCGCACAACCGCTCGCCCCACAGCGCCGCCTGCCAATATATAAGGTAAGGAATCTGCATCACCAGCAGCGCCAGCGACATCGGCGCAAAATCCCAGTGAGAGATGTGGGCCAACTCCCGCGCGAAAACAGCAGCAATTTCATCATCCGCCAACTCTTCCAACAGCCCCCGACTGACAGCAATCCGAGCAAAACGGGGCAAACAGCCGTAACTGAAAGCGACAGGAAGATCGATCGGCAAAAGTTTCAGCACAGGGGTTGGCATATTTTGCTTGGTACAAAAACTGCGGAGTACCCGACTAGCTTCCTTGCTGTGCTTCGACAAAACCGACGCGCGCAGGGTTTCGATGCCGCAAAACAGTTTCAGCAGCGCGTCTGTCAGCCACGGAGAAGAAGCCAAAAGCAATCCGAAAACAAACTGCACAAAGGGAGTCGGATCGCGGTAAAAAAGCTGAATCGGCGCGAAAATAGGCAGTCTAGTGAATATGTAAAGCTGAACCAACAGAGAATTAGTGTTTGTCAGCAGGAATTGGAGCACAAACCGGGCGAGGAAAAATAGGGCGATCGCACTTGCAGCGGCTTCGATCCGAAAACCCAGCAATTTCAGCGGTTTCAGCGGGCGCGGGTTTTTCGCGGCGCGCCCCGCTTCGCGCCAAGTCAGTTGGTAATTATCCGGGCTGGCGAATCCGGGGATATCTGTTGGGGAACCGGAACTATTTTCGCCGCTAATTTCTCGATCGGGTGCGGTTTCTGTAGGGGCGGTGCCCCCGTGCCCGCCCTCTAGTGTCGGGTGAATCGGCGGTTTGGGGGGTGGAGGTGGCGGTGAAATCGGTTGCGATTTAGCGTTTCCAGGCTCTAAAGCCGGCTCTGAGGGTGAAAATCCTGTTTTTTGGTCTGCGGTCGGTCGATCGCCCCCAGGCGTGGTTTTCGCCGATTCTGTTGCGGCATCGAAGGCGACAAAGCCTGTTGCGGGGGGAGTTTCTGCGGATTTTGGTGTATTTTCCGGTGGTTTTGGGGGCCGAGGGGGAGTTAATTCGGTTAAAGCGCGATCGGCCCAAGTTTTGATTTGGGTGTTGGAGTTTTGGGCGAGGGAATTGCACAGGGCGATCGCCTTTTTGACATTACCGGTTGCTTTGTACGCAGCCACCAACCGCATCTGCGCGCGGATTCCCGACGGCTGATTGGCGGCGGTTTGGGTAACGGATTCTAAAAGGGCGATCGCCCGATCGTAATCCCGCGCTTTCAAAGCTGTTAAACCAGCCTCTAGAGATTGTTTTGCAGATAAATCTGCCGAATTTTGAGGGTTTGGAGATGCCATGACAGAGAAGAGCGATCGCGTCTTTTCCAAGATAACCTCACCCTCCGGCAGTTCGGCAACTAGCAATCTACGGGATGTAACGGATGGATCTTTAGTCGTAGGGTGCGTCGCCTTAGAAAAATCCCTGGATGCGATCGAGAATCTCATAGCGACGCACCGGGAAAACAGGACTCACAAAACAAACAACACTTATTTTGTAGGATTACTTTTTGCAACTGGTATAAGGTGCGTCAGAATTGGTGTATGCAAAACAATTAGGTTTTGCCGTCTGACGCACCCTACTCCTTTATCCGCTCCAATGATTTGTTATGCCCCGATCGCTTCTCAATTCTTAACTTTTGCGATCGCCAATAACCTTTCCGAACTCAACAACAAAACCAACTATTTTTGCTTGCCCAATCTCGGATGAAATCAGACAACCTAGACAGACGCATCGGTTCGGCATAACGATGCCCATCACCCGCCGCAGATAATTTCTGCATCAAACCAATGATTTTTCGACGGTCGGCGTGCATGGGCGTTGTTAGCCCTCGGATGCAACAAACTAAATCATTTAACCCAACCCATCGATAGCATTAATAGAGTAGCAATACCACTTACTTTTTGATTTGTATAAATCTGTTTGTTTTCCTCTGGATTTGATTTTTCTTTCATCACTGCATCCATTTGTGTCACAAGCTCTTGGGCAAGCACCCTTATATCATCCATAGACTTTATCTGGTTCTGAATCGATGGCTTGAGTGATTTTTTCTGCCACATAGCTGAAACAAAGTCTGCACAGGTGGCCAACTTATTCTCATAACTTGCTTGTTGCCATTCGAGTGCACCAGCGTTATGTAACGTGCCCCCTTCATACCACTTACCTTGCTGCAACTGACTTTGCTCTTGACCTGATGTAGGCGCAGTAGATGTGGCAGTGCGAGATGTAGTAGGCTGTTTCGGGAGAGCGCAATAGCCAACTAAACCAATAATTAAGACAACAAAAACGCCAAGACCTATGTTACTAGAAGTTGTGTTGTCTACAAATTTCCCATTCTTAAGAGCAAGAAATCGGTTCCATACTTGCGTTTTTTTATCTGATGCAATCTCTGAAACTCTTACTGAACCTACTTTATCTGGCTGAATATCATTCAGTATGCCAGTTACAGCCTGGATGCAGGATTGAGGTTCCATTGTCGCTAGGGGATATATCTTCAACCACAAAACAACACCATGTTGCATTGTCGCCTCCACTGTTATATTCCGAGGTGCAATTGCTCGACCGATAAGACTAGAAATAGCCTGAATATCTCCTTTTTGTGCTGCTTCTCGAAGCAGAATTTCTTCTGGATTAGGATCGCTGCCAGAATGAGGGACTAAATTACTATTTTGAGCCGTTAGAATATTATTGTTTTGAGAAGAGGATATAGGACTTTGTACGCGTTTGGAGCGCAGATATTGCGGTTCTGATATCACCTCCTGATTGGTTAGGGGTGATGATGGCATTTTCAAGTTAATTGTCTGGCTCCATGCGGGAGCTTTATCACCTACCTGTCGCCCAAGAACCTGAAGAGTATTAAGTTCAGCTATTCCTAGTTTTAGGATGGCATTGCGAATAAACTCGCTCAGATTGTCCTGGTTGGGGACTTGATTTGATTCGAGCATAACCCTCAGACAGTCATCCTTGCAACTAACTTTTGCAGTTATCCCTTTGGGCTTAACATTACGATTTATTAATACAGCGATGGCATTGGGATTTCCTTGTTTCGCAAGTTCGAGCGGGCTTTGTTGAGGCATCTGGGAAACCTTGAACTTTGATTGAGCGATTTTGCTCTATTGTAGCAACATGAGTGTATTTTTTCCCATACACGAGATATGGCGATAACTAGGCCCTGAACACAAGCAGATAGCTTTGCAGTATATCCCCACCGATAACTCAGCGGGCTAACTATGTATTAGACGGAAAATTTCCATCTAATCTGACTAGAGGCGATTTAGCCCGAAAGTCAAATTTCTGCCTAATCACCCCATATGTCATGTTATGCAGAAACTTTCTTGCTAACACACCATTTTGGGGTAGTTATACAGAAAAATTCTGCCTAATCACCCATTTAGATAATTAGCCAGACAAAATCATGTAAGTAGGTAGGCGATATATTTAAATAATGGCAAAAGCAAAAAGTCGATATGTTTGTAATAGCTGTGGTTTCGCAAATTACCGACAACGACCAAGCGCGATCGCCTTCAGGCTATGAAGAACTCGATCGCGTGTTAGGTGGTGGTATTGTTGCAGGTTCTTTAGTAGCTTGATGGGAACGAGTGAATCCGACAAAGAAACCGGGTTTTTTACCAAATCTACGCATCACAACCAAGAATTATCGAAAAAACCCGGTTTCTTGCCACCCGCGCGTAAGGCCTAAATTTGCTAAAATAGACCCAGAAAATATCAAAATATAAATATGAACGAATCCCAAATACCCCAAATTCCTTGGCTGCCATTAAGCCGAGAAGCGCACAAACTATCAGTTACCGACAGATTAGCTCTAGTTAACGCGATTGTTGAGTCCATCAGACGGGAACTCAGACCCCGCCAACCTCTGCCAGATGACTTTGTGGAACCCATGACGGGCCTACCAAAAACTGATACACCACCCGCAACAGATGCCGAAGTTAAAATTAGATTTTCCTGCGATCGCAAAGGTGCGGCCAAGCGACTCAGAGGGCTAGCAAAAACCGATACGCCACCTCCAACAGATGCCGAAGTGGCAGCCATGCTAGAAGAACGTTTGGTGGAGAAATACCTAAAATGAAGGTATTAATAGACACCAACATTATCCTCGATAGTTTGCTAGAACGAGAACCGTTTGTAGAAGATGCTGATGCTTTATTTGAGGCGATCGAAAATGAGCAAATTGAGGGATATGTAACGGCAACAACTTTAACAAATATCTTCTACATTGTCAGAAGGCAAACTCGCAGCCTCGATCGCGCTAGGCAAGCTATTGCTGAAACACTAGCATTAATGACAGTATCTGCCGTCGATCGCCACGTTTTGGAAATAGCATTTGCATCTAATTTAACCGATTTTGAAGATGCCGTGCAGTTAGCTTGTGCTCTGTCAGATAACTTGGAGGCGATCGTCACCCGCGATGCAGGAGATTTTGTCGGTGCTACTTTACCAATTTTATCACCTAAAGAGTTATTAAAACGTTTGGGATAAGATTAACAGGACTGACACACTCCGACAAAGAAACCGGGTTTTTTGCCGAATCTACGCATCAAAACGAAGAATTCTCGTAAAAACCCGGTTTCTGGCCCCATCCGTAAGCTCTAATCAGAACTTAACCTTGCGGCTTACCGTCAGATTTTCTCGACGATTTACCATCAGCCAGCTTCCGACGGATCAGCACGCTCATCACCTGCTTCGGATTCGCCGCCCGCTGTACGGGACTCCAATCGCCCACTTCTGCAAATCCCAGCCGGTACAAAGTGAGTATGGTTTCCCTGACACCCTTGAGCGAACCTGTCACCGTTACACACAGCACATCCTGTTCCGATGCTGCTGGTTCGTCATTTGAGCCTTCGGGGGATGCGCTAACGGATTTGTCATCGCTGGGCACGAATTCTTCAGTCATATTATGTTCTCCTGGTTTTGGGTTTTCTAGAAAAACCCAAAAACCCAGCCACCCCGCACAGCAACGCAAAGCAAGGTGGCTACAGAGAGTGTTAAGATTCTCGGAGCCTCCAGACTGCTAGTCCCAGTTTGGCGGTGAGCTGTCCATTGCTGCTGGTAACAGCTTTGGGCAGCGTAACTAGATTTTTGGGCGACGCGGGTTGCTTTCTGTGCAACCTCTCACTTCAAAGCGTAGCCGCAGATGGGGGCCGCCGTCAATCGATTTGGGATTTTAAATTTTGGATCTTAGATTTTGGATTTACTCGTTACCAGCGTCAGCGGCTGGAAACCAGTTAGTTGGGCCGAAATGCTAAATTAAAAGTAATGTTGCTTTAGTACAACCATGTCCAAACGACTCACCATTGCCCAAGCACAGCAGCAGCTTCCAAACCTACCCCAAGAACTTCTCAATGAGCCTATCATCATCACTCAAGATGGCGTTCCCGTTATGGCTGCAATGAGCTACACGCATTTGACTGAACTGTTAGAAACCTTAGATATTCTCACCGATACAGAATTCGTTGCCAAATTGCGCCAAAGCATCACCCAAGCACGCCAAGGTGAAACTATTTCCTGGGAAAATGCCAAAGCAAAATTGGGACTATGAATCACGAAGAAAATGCGATCGAATATGAGATCCAGCTTACGCCACTGGCACTGGAAATGTTGGAGGCAGTCAAAGATCGACGAGAACAGGAAAAATTGCGCGATCGCATCGATCGACTAAAAGTTGAACCACAAAAGCAAGGCAAAGCCCTTGTAGATAACCTATCAGGATTTCGCAGCATCCGAGCTGTTGGACAGCGCTATCGTATAGTTTATCAAGTCGAACAAGATCGAGTTCTAGTTGTTGTCGTGGGATTAGGGAGACGTAAAGATGGTGACAAAAAAGACATTTACACCATCTTAGAAAAACTGTTAGAGCCGCGATCGTAACTTCTGATATCCGGCGTATTTAAGCCGAATAAATATCATTTGTATGGACACAACAGTGTTGTGTCCTTTAGCTGCGGTAATCTTACTCCTCGCTCTTTTCCAAACCAGAAACCACAGGCGCGATCGCATTTAACTTCAACACAGGATGTTCCCCTTCCACCTGCCGGCAATTCCACTCATTCCTAAACAGCAAAACCGGCCTTCCCCAGCTATCTTTCACAGTCACCGTATTAAACAGCCGCCCAACTTTTGCCAGCGCATCCCAACCGCCGTCAACCCAGCGGGCTACACTGTAAGGCAACATATCGATCGTAGTTTCGACATTATATTCCGACTGCATTCTGAACTGCACCACCTCAAATTGCAACTGTCCGACAGCCGCCAAAATCGGCTCGCGTTTCGACTCGTCAACCGAATACATAATTTGCACTGCGCCTTCTTCCTGCAACTCCGAAACGCCCTTGCGGAACTGCTTGAATTTAGAAGGATTGGGATTTCTCAAATAAGCAAAAAGTTCGGGAGAAAAACAGGGAATCCCTTCGTATTCCAGTTTTTGACCTGTGTAAATCGTATCGCCGATCGCAAATACTCCCGGATTGTTCAAACCGATCACGTCGCCCGGATATGCAACCTCGATCGACTCCCGATCCTGAGCAAACAACTTTTGAGGCCTTGACAAACGCACCGTTTTACCAGTGCGAGCGTGAGTCACGTTCATGTCCTTTTCAAACTTGCCCGTACAAACCCGAATAAACGCCACCCGATCGCGGTGTCTCGGGTCCATATTCGCTTGCAATTTAAACACAAACCCCGTAAAGTCTTCATAGGTTGGCGGCAAATCTCCGGCGCTGCTCTTGCGGGCGATCGGCTTCATAGCGTAATCTAAAAACGCATCTAAAAACAGTTCAACCCCAAAATTGCTCATCGCACTGCCAAAGAAAACAGGCGTCATTTTTCCCGCCCGAACCAAGTCTAAATCGAGTTCAGTTCCCAATTCATCCAGCAGTTCTAACTCTTCTTTGAGCTGATAGTAAAGGTCTTGTTCCAACAACTCTTCAATGCGCGGATCGCCCAATTCGATGACGGTATCGACAGCAGCGCGAGAACCGTGTTTAGTCCGCTCGAACAAGTGAATTTTGCGCCCCCTGCGATCGAAAACACCTTTAAAGCGATCGCCCGTACCTATCGGCCAATTTACCGGATAAGTCTGCAAGCCCAATTCCTTCTCAATTTCGTCCAACAAATCCAAAGGATCTCTGCTGGGGCGATCGAGCTTATTAAAGAAAGTAAAAATAGGCAAACTTCGCAGCTTGCAAACTTCAAATAACTTCCGAGTTTGCGGTTCCAAACCCTTAGCAGCATCCTCAAGCATCACCGCATTGTCAGCCGCCGCCAGAGTTCGATAAGTATCTTCGCTAAAATCTTGGTGTCCGGGAGTATCGAGCAGATTAATGTGATAATTTTGATACTCAAACTGCAAAACAGTAGAAGTAATCGAAATTCCCCGCTGCTGTTCCATCGCCATCCAGTCAGAGGTAGCGTGTCGCTGAGCCCGCCGCGCTTTCACAGAACCTGCTTCGTGAATTGCACCTCCGTAAAGCAGCAGCTTTTCTGTCAAAGTAGTTTTACCCGCGTCGGGGTGCGAGATAATCGCAAAGTTGCGCCGGCGCTCAACAGCAGTTAGCAGTTCAGTTTCGAGTTCTGTTGTCATTACAAATTAAGTAGGGGAATCATCACCCGATCGCCATTATAGCCTGTGCTAGAGTGGCTATTAAAGGTAAAATTATCAGTAAAGTCAAGGAAGAAAAGTAATATGTACGACTCCGACAAGCGGAAGCTGCTATCACTGGTGTGCCACGGGGCGATTTTTTTCAGCACGTTAGTTTTCTCGATCGGAGCGCCGATCGCCGTATTGTTAGTATCAGATGACCCCGTTGTCAAAGAAAACGCCACAGAAGCGATCAATTTTCACCTGAATGTATGGCTGTACAGCACGGTGATTGTGGTGTTAACTGTCGTCACTTTCGGTCTTGCCGGCTTTATCCTAGTACCAGTAGGTTATCTGCTGCACTGGGGACTGACAATAATGGCTATCCTCCACGTTTTAAAAGATCCCAACCAACCTTACCGCTACCCTTTTATTTTCCGAATAGTTTAGACACTAAATCGCGCTTCAGCATCGATTCCAACAACCCGATTTCTTGCAGAAACCGGGTTTTTAATTGTTTTATAACTCACGAAACCAGTATTCGTAAGGTGCGCACTGCGCACCCTACATTTAAAAGTTGTGCGTAATTCCCGAGTTCTTGAAACGCAATTCCCCATTCTTAATTCCCAACTCCCAACTTTTATCGAATTTCAGCAACTCTAGCAGTATCTGTAGACTGTAGAACCGCTTCTTTAGCATTCAACTTTTGATTCAGCTCGCGAATCCGGCGCGACAGCAAGCGAATAATATTAACAGCGATTCCCGGCGTTTCATCAATAGCATCGTATAGCTGCATTTGAGTCAACATCAAACACTCGGATTGTTCGAGAGTAGAAATAGAAGCCGATCGAGGTTCCGCATCAAACAGCGACATTTCCCCGAAACAAGCCCCCGCTTTCAACTGTGCCAAATCCCGATCGCCGATATGAACCCGCACCGTACCCGATACCAAAATATAGAGCGATCGACCTTCTTGTCCTTCCGTAAAAATCCTGTGCTTGGCAGGAAACGAAAGTTCATCCATTACCGATGCTAGACGCACGAGAAAATCATCCCGCAGTTCCTTAAAAATCGGAACTTCCCTGACAAACAATAGGCGTTCGACGCTAGTTAACATAATGCGATGCAGTGATTGATTTAAACTTAAACAGGGAATTGGGAATTGGGAATTGGGAATTGGGAATTGGGAATTGGGAATTGGGAA
>JAUBOG010000183.1:0-11869 GCA_036700105.1 Microcoleus occultus BM001215583 | reverse complement strand
TGCCGTTTCCCTACGCCAGATTTATTGTAGGGACACGACTGTCTTATCGCTGATTTCGGATAATACTAATTCCGATGCAACCGGAGTTGATATCATCTCCCCCTCTCTTGAGTCTCTACTTTTTGTTTCCCTCGATGCGATCGCGAAAATCCTGTATAGTCAACTCCAAACCTTTCTCCAGCGGAACAGTGGGTTCCCATCCCAACCAAGTTTTAGCACGAGTAATATCCGGTTGTCGCTGTTTTGGATCGTCTTGCGGCAGCGGTTTAAAGATAATTTCCGCCCCTGGATTAATCATATTTTGAATTTTTTCGGCTAATTCCAAGATAGTATATTCGCCTGGATTTCCCAAATTCATCGGTCCGATTTGGTCGCTGTTCATCAAGCGAATAAATCCTTCCACCAAATCCGAAACATAGCAAAAACTGCGGGTTTGGGAACCGTCACCGTACACAGTCAGCGGTTCGTTGCGCAAAGCTTGAACGATAAAATTGCTGACAACTCTGCCGTCATTTTCTAACATCCTCGGGCCGAAGGTATTGAAAATCCGCACGACTCGAATGTCTACCCCATTTTGGCGGTGGTAGTCAAAAGATAGGGTTTCAGCTACTCGCTTCCCTTCGTCGTAACAACTGCGAATTCCGATACAATTAACGTTACCGCGATAATCTTCTGTTTGCGGATGCACGTCAGGATCTCCGTACACTTCGGAAGTGGAAGCGAGAAAAAATCTCGCTTTTACCCGTTTGGCCAATCCCAGCATATTCATCGTGCCGATGACATTTGTTTTGATTGTCTTGACAGGGTTGTACTGATAGTGTACCGGGGAAGCGGGACAGGCCAGATGGTAAATCTGATCTACCTCTAACCGAATCGGTTCGGTGATGTCGTGGCGGATCAGCTCAAAGTAAGGGTTGTCCAGCCATTTGAGGATATTGCGTTTAGTCCCGGTGTAAAAATTATCCAAGCAGACTACTTCGTGTCCTTGGGCCATTAAGCGATCGATCAGGTGGGAACCGAGGAAACCCGCACCGCCTGTGACTAAAATTCTCATTGTGGAAACTGCCGTTCTGTTTGGGTGGTAGGACTGGGGGACAAAAAATTCAGCCGATCGAGTGAAACTTGCTAATAGAATAACAAAATTGCGATCGACTGTGTAAAGAGTTATGCGACACCTTCATCAAATCTTTAATTAACTTAGCATTTTCAAATATATTGAACAAAGTCTTATAGTTCCCCAATCCAAGCTGGGAAGTTTTATTTAAGCTTCGATATTCCGGGAAAATACTGTTGACAATAATTATGTTTTGAGTTATGGATTATACGATTAACCAGCAATAAACGCACAGTGACTCGAACGATCGCAGTTAGAGGTTCGATGCACAATAGAAGTACGATCGCCCTTGTTTGAGAAATGCAGCGTGCGATCGTCCTGCGAGGTATCGATTCCCTCAGAATAACTGAACCCAGCGGCGAAATAATTCGACAGCAATACAGTAGCAACCATTAATTTCTTTAACAACATCATGCCGTTCCAGAGTTTTTAATGCTTCCTCTAAACTTGTTTCATCCATCCCTGTTGCTTCACTCAGCATCTCGAGATTCATTCCTTGTAAGTGAGGCGCTAATGCTGTTAAAATCTGCTGTTGTCCCGGTGCACCTTCGGCTGCTTGACCCCAAACTCCTGTAAGATAGTAACGAGCATTGGTGAAAAATTCCGGGTTATTGATGACTGTTTCCACATCTTCTAGGGTAAACATTGGATCGCGGGGGCGTCCCATTTCAAATACTCGATCGTTGTAGAGGCGGACTAATAGGAATCCAACCAATTGCGTGAGATAGGGTTGGCCGTAAGTTAGTTCGTAAATGCGATCGAGAGCTTCTGGTTGATAATCGAGGAGAAAATCATCATCGGGATTGGCTAAAACTTGGCGAGTTGCACCTAGACTCAGGAAACCGACTCGGATCGGGATAATGCTAGCAAAAAAAGGATTGAAATAATCCTCGGTCATTTCATCTAAAGTGTGCAATCCGGCAAAAGCTAAAGCAACTTTAGAACTCATTTGCAGTATTCCTCGCAAAAAGGCGATAAAGTCTGGATTGATTTTTCCAGCTTTTATCAATTCTTCAATTTTTTCAAACTCGTCTAAAGCAACGATTAATCCACCTTCTAGATTTGCTACTACTTGTTCGATGTAGCGTCCAAAAGTGAGATAGGGTAAATCGAGTAAATCTTTATCTACTGGAGGTGCAATTTTGACCGTTTTGCCAATGGCATCGGTGATGAATATCAGCAGTTCGCCGACTCCTTGAGAGCAATCTCCCACCCGCAGCAAATTGACATAAGCTACTTGTACTTTTGCTCCGAGGCAGTTACTAGCATTCAACAAAATCGAAGTTTTCCCCATGCGCCGATGACCGAATAGAGCCACAGATTGCAGGTTATTTCCCTGTACCCACAACTCCTCTAGTTCTCTGATGATGTCTTCGCGGCCGACAAACAGATTGCCTTGGACTGGATCGCCAATTACATAGGGATTGCTGACAGGTTGAGTAATTGAAATATCTCCGATTTTCCCAGTCACTGGCAATAATATTTCTAGCCATTTTTTAGCTGTTGCAATAATTAAATTTCGTTCGGCTTGTGGTAGAATTTCTGGTTGATTGAGGAGGGTTGTAAGCTCACTGACTGCTCGGTTGAGGGCAAAGGAACGGGCAGAACGAGATATGCCATTCTGTACGAGTTGTACCTCCGTAATTACTTGTCGTAGAGAGGCAATTATTTCCCAAGTAGTCTCGCGCAACCGAGGTGAATTTGGAGAAAGTGGCAGTTTCAGAGAAGCTATTTCGGCTAGTTCTGCTGTTTGGTGAAAGCCTGTGAGAATTTGCGCTAAGGCAAACATCTCCTCTCCATAAAGCAAATCTCGCACTACAGCAAAAGCTTCTGTAGCTTTGTCTGGTTCTTGTTCGTGGAGATACCAGAAACCAGCGGCAGAAGCGCGGGCAGGAGTATCTAAACGAATTTCTGTTTGAAAAAAAGCTTTAATTTGTTGTTTCCAAGGTGTGATGATGAAAAAACCTGCTACTGCTTGTGACTTCATTACTTCACTTAGAGAAGCTGACGAAAAACGCACCAAATCCCAATCATCAGGATCTTCTGATAATTGAGCGACGCGATAGATAAGTTGGTCTTTTGGTGTTTCTTCCAGTACGCGATTTACAGCTTTAACAACAGGGATAAACTGAAGGGTAAATTTTAGTAGTTCGTTAATGTTGTGCAATCCTGTTTCCCAATCGCGCCTCAGCCAATTAGCTATTTGAGCAGACAGGTAGGGAAGGGGAAGCGGGGTAATGTGAGGAAATTGTCTATTTTGGTGTTGACGTTGGAGTAGAGTAAACGGTACAGCGAAAAGCCAATTTTCAGGACGTGCGATCGCCACGCCCGACGCCAAGCCCAAGCCCAAGCCCACACCAACACCCAACCCCACGCCAGACCCCACGCCAGACAACACGCCCAAGCCCACACCCAATCCCGCCCCGACCCCTACGCCGGAAGCCACACCCACTGCCAGACCTGACCTCACGCCCAACCCCACGCCCAACCCTACGCCCAACCCCACGCCAGATGCCACACTGGACACCATACCGGAGGTCACGCCGTAGGTTGCGCCCAACACCACGCTGAATGCCACGCCTAACCCCACGCCGGATGCCACGCTCAAGCCCACGCCCCACGCCACCAACCCCACGCCCCACGCCACGCCCAACGCCACGCGGAACCAATCGATAGGAACGCCTATTTGTTCAAGAAGTAGATTAAAACCTATAGGAATAACAATGATTAATACAAAAGATTGCAAAATTAACTGACGCTGCACTGGATTTTGACGCAACCATTCCCACTTTTCTCGCCAGGTTTTGGCATCTTGTAAATTAGATTCACCGCAAAAAGTAGACTCATACCACCGCAAAGCTTGAGGAAAGTAAAACACCCAATATAATAATCGCAGGTAGTCTAAAGGATTCCACAAAGAAAGAGGACGTTTCAGTTTTGGAGCTAAATCTAAGCGAGGAATAGGGGGATGGTTTTGACTCATAAGGTAGTCTACACAAACGAAGTTTTTAGATTATCCGGCGGTTGAAACCGCGTCTACACAAACGAAGTCCGCGCAACGCGAGACTAAGAGATTGACGGAGTATTTAAGCCGGAGTTAGAATCATTAATATAACGATCGTAAGTTTGATAGCACAATTGCATCAATTTCTGAGGATAGCCGCCGCTTTCAGCAATTAACCCATCTATTTCTGCCTCAGTAAAACTCACGGGTTTGTCAACAGGTGTTAACCATTCAGCCTGGAGGCGACTAGCAATAAATTCGCGGCTGATTTTTTCGTCCCATTGCTTCAGAGTTTCCTCATGTCCTTTGAAAGGAGAGGTCATGTTTTTTCCAGGAAATAGGATATCGAGAGAGGTGCGGGCGGCGATAACTAGACGCAAAGGTGGATTATATCCCTCAGTCAAACCCCGCAATAAGCTGCGTGTTGGATTAGTAAACCCATCCCATTTCATATTCTCGACTTCATCTAAAAGCAACAGCAATGGGTTCGATTCTAAAGCCCGCGAAAGATCGGAACCCTTGGCTTTCTCGATACCGGCTTTGTGGCATAAATCAACATAAAAGTCATTTTCATCGCAAACAATTTGCAAATCGATGTAAATGGGTTGGCGCGGATGACGGAGTTGATTTGGTGCTTCTCTGTAAATAGCTTGTAGGAGAGAACTTTTGCCGATCGCCCTTTCGCCTATAATTGCTACACTACTACCACTATTCAGTGTCTCAAACACCCGCCGTATTTCTCGTTCTCTACCAAAGAACCATCGCGGATTATCTATCTTGCCATGCTGGGGAATAAACGGATTATTGTAGTCGGAATTATCCACTTCGACCAAAGAAACCGGGTTTTTCACCGAATCTGTGGACTGCGATGAAGTATTTTCCTCAAAAAACCCGGTTTCTGAGCCCCGCGTAGTTGTATCGGGATTTGTAATATCTTGCCAATTTAATTCTAAAGCCTTACAAATTCCCACAAAATACTCCGACTTGACAGGCTTCTGGGTGAAAAATTTATGAATTGCTTGAATACCGATGCCTCTCGTTGACTTTTTGTCTTCTCCCATTACAACACGATTAGCTAAGTATTGGCGACTCCAGCCTGTATCTGTAAAAGCTATTTTTGCTTTTTCGATTCCAGCCTCAGATGCTGTGAGCGTTGGTTGTGGCATACCTAAATTACAAACCTTTTAAGTATTATAGCGGGCGATCGCCAACCAAACGCATCTTAAACGCATATCAAACTCATAGTATCTGAAACCCATACACACCTTGGATTTCAAGGTTTTTACCTTTAGGATTAAAACATCACCAATCAAGAGGTAGCAATTATGAAAGCTCAACCCAAATCTACTAAAATGACTCGTAAAAACACTTCTCCTGAATCTCTCTCTCCCTTCGAGTACGTCTTCGCAACTGTTGTCTGTATTACCTTCTTTTCTGGAGGGATGTCTTTCTGGATTAGTACAGAAGTTCAGCTATCTCCCCAACGAGAGCGCATTTTTGAGAATTGCAATCGCACTTGGAATATGGGTGTAGGTGCGATTTTCGGAATTTTAGGTAGTAAGGTAGTTCAAGACGATCGCGATGATGATGAGTAATCTCTGAGAGTTTATTTGGTAAAAGCGCGATCGCCCTTAATCTCACTTCCCTTAATTACAAAACAAACTCGGCTCTAATATTATCCCAATCTTCAGTCTGCGGAGGCGGACGAAAGTTTTTGTAGTTTGACCTCTTACTCGAATGACGGGCGCTTCGCTACATTCGAGTAAGAGGTCAAAAGCGGTTTCAACCGCTTTTTTCACTGCAAACAATTAGAAACTGCAAACGAATTGTGTAAGGACGATCGCCCTTAAAGCCGATCGCCCCTACGCGCTTTCTTAGGAATCGCGATCGAGCTTCAGCACAGCCATAAAAGCCTCCTGCGGCACATCCACAGTACCCACAGACTTCATCCGCTTCTTACCCTTCGCCTGCTTTTGCAGCAGCTTCTTCTTCCGCGAAATATCGCCGCCGTAACACTTCGCCAACACATCCTTCCGCAAAGCCGGAATGTGCTCCGAAGCAATCACCTTCGCGCCAATTGTTGCTTGAATCGGCACCTTAAATTGGTGGCGGGGAATCAATTCCTTCAGTTTTTCCGTCAACCCGCGGCCGACGTTATAAGCTTTATCGCGGTGCACGATCATCGCCAAAGCATCTACCGGTTCGCCGTTAATTAAAATGTCCAATTTCACCAGCGGATTTTCGCGATAACCGATCAGGTGATACTCCATGCTCGCATAACCGCGCGATCGCGATTTCATCTGATCGAAAAAGTCCGTCACCACCTCCGCCAAAGGCAACTCGTAAATCAGCGTCGTCCGCCCTTGGCTGAGATATTTCATGTCCTTAAAAACGCCCCGCCGATTCTGAGACAATTCCATCAGCGTCCCCACATAAGTTTCCGGGGATAGCATTTCCACTTGCACGTAAGGCTCCTCAATTTTATCGCGGTACTGAGGGTCTGGCAAGTGGCTCGGATTGTCAATCGTCAACACTTCTCCTTTGATTGTCGTGACTTGATAAACCACAGAAGGAGCCGTCACAATCAAATTCAAATTGTATTCTCTCTCCAGTCTTTCTTGCACGATTTCCATGTGCAGCAAACCCAAGAAACCGCAGCGGAAACCAAATCCCATTGCACTCGATGTTTCCGGTTCGTAAGAAAGCGCCGCATCGTTGAGTTCGAGTTTTTCTAAAGCTTCGCGCAAATCGGGAAATTGGTCGGCATCGATCGGGAACAAGCCGCAGTAAACCATCGGTGTCGCTTCAGCATAACCAGGCCACGGCTCAGGTGCAGGCTTTTTGACCAAAGTAATCGTATCTCCGACGCGAGCATCGGCTACTGCCTTAATTGATGCGCCCAGATAGCCAACTTCCCCCGCGTGCAGTTCATCTACAGGAATTTGAGTCGGTGAAAGTATTCCCAATTCATCGATGACGTATTCTTTCCCCGAAACCATCAATAAAACCCGATCGCCCTTTTTGACACTGCCGTCCATCACCCGGAAATAAACAATTACCCCCCGATAAGCATCGTAATAACTGTCAAAAATTAACGCCCTGAGCGGCTTATCGACAGTATCCTGCGGCGGCGGCACTTTTTCGACGATCGCCTCCAAAATATCATCAATGCCGATACCTTCCTTCGCAGAAGCCAAAATCGCATCGCTACAGTCGAGTCCGACAATTTCTTCGATTTCCCCTTTTACCCTGTCTGGTTCCGCCCCCGGTAGGTCAATTTTATTTAAAACTGTAATAATTTCTAAATCATTTGCCAGGGCAAGGTAGACATTTGCTAAGGTTTGTGCTTCCACGCCTTGAGATGCGTCTACCACCAGCAGCGCGCCTTCGCACGCAGCCAGCGATCGCGACACCTCGTAGGAGAAGTCTACGTGTCCGGGAGTGTCGATCAGGTTGAGCACGTACTCCTGACCGTCCTTGGCAGTATAATTCATCCGAGCCGCTTGCAGCTTGATCGTGATGCCGCGTTCGCGTTCGAGATCCATGCTGTCTAAAAACTGCTCTTTCATCTCCCGTGCTTGTACTGTCCCAGTCGCCTGCAACAGCCGATCGGCCAAAGTGGATTTTCCGTGGTCGATGTGAGCAATAATCGAAAAATTGCGAATGCGAGATACAGGGACGTTAGTCATAAAACCTATCGGCAAAAGATTGACTTTTGTTGTATTATAAAACTTCATTTAATCTACAATCATTTCTACTCATTTAGAGACTTAAATATAATTTAGTTTTTTCTCGGCGTTAGGTTGACATATCCATATATTTATGCTATGTTCAGCATTTAACTCCACCGAAGACGCTATTCTGAGAAAAAAAATCTCTCAGTTATTGTACGGAGAGCTGTTGAACGGTTGGGACGCTGCCGATCGCCAACATCCGCCCTCAAACAGGAGAGTTCAGTCAGGTTGTTCAGCAGAGCCCGATCGCAAACTTAAAAATATTCCTTAGAAGTTGCAGGCGCTTGACAAGAAGCAGATAATTTGCTCAAATGACGGAAGCGGGACGGCATGGGTGTAAAAAATATAGGTTTTCAGCCGCTGTGAATCTCTACTAGGAGTAATGTCTCACTTCCTTCAACACAAAAAAGCGTAAATTCCTAGAAGGAATTGAAACTTAAGAATTAAAACTAGGATTTTTTAACTATGAGCGAGTCAAGTATACCCTCCCACAGTTCGTCAGAAAAAGTGGAACTATCTATCCATATAGATTCTGAACTGCTAGACCAAATTAAGCACTTGACGAATGACCCCAGCAAAGTCATTGAAACAGCAATCAAGCAGTGGCTTAGAGGCGAGCGCCGCGAAGACGATCAGGCTATGAGTTTGCGCCGCACCCCCCCTGTCCCGCCCCGGGGCGAGTGGAACGACTGAGTTCATCAGTTGACAGTTGACAGTTGACAGTTGACAGTTGACAGCTACCTCTTGGGTAGATAAAAGAGGATTGGAGCAATGAATCATTTTGTTTGATTTCCCCCATTTAGGGGGAGGCTTGGAACCCAATTTTCAGGCGTGAGCTCGTCGAAAACGGCGCCCACAAATCTGCTGGCTTTCCAATTTTGACGATCGGCCGATTTCGCAGCAAAAGCTATAGGCTGTAGGCGAGCAAACTGCGCCAACTCGCAACGCCAGGAACTATTCAAGGTAACGGAAAAAATGCGCCAGCCAGTCTGCGACTTTGGTTGTTCGCAGCCTAAAATTCGGGCTGATTTTCCAAATCGATCTTTAATCAGTGCAGACTGCTAATTCCTAAATCTTAAGTTTTATTTTTTAATCACCCAAAACGGCGGACAACAAATAGTTTTGAGTTTTAAGTGCAGTTCTAAATAAAAAAATTAATCTTTTTTTAGTTCGTTAACAACTCAAAACATAATGGTAGAAGCCTACAATAGTTGTAAACTGGGATTTCTGAGCTAGGAAGCATTCACAAACAAGCCAAAAACTGCTGAGTTGATTGATATAGCAACCGTGCCTGACGGTCAGCAAGTTATTCATAACCCAAACCCATGCCGTCAATTACATCTGACTTGTCTCCTAGATAACTAAATCCCTCTTCCTTCTATCCTTGACATCCCGTACATTGCTCGTTGCCGAACTTCTTGCATCTGAAGAGAAAAAACTCAACACTGAAAAATTAGAATTACTTTCATCCCCTACTCTGATGGACTCCAACACAGATTTCCGGCCTTCGAGCCTCGCCTCTACAGCCTTTTTTCAAGAGTTAGGAGCAGAATTAGTATTTACCCAAGACTCAAAGGGTCGATATCTATCTTTTTACTGGCAAAAAGCCGAGCAGTACAACCTCACAGCAGAGCAAATTGTCGTTAGCGAAGCCCGCCCCTACGGGGGCTGCGCCAACGAAGAGGATCGCCCCCTCAGCGAAACCCTGCAGCCAATCCCCCCCGCGCCTTATCTCGACCGGCTGCGGCGGACGCTCGAAACCCTCGTACCGCAACGGTTCAGCTATCCGTTCTGCCGCGCCGGACAATATTTTCTGTTCGATTTGACACTCACTCCCGCGATCGGCTCAAACGGCCAAGCTGCAAAAGTCTTAGTTATGGGAAGGCTGCTGTCTGACAAACCCGCATCCGGGCCGCCAAATTCCCCAGAATTCATGCCCTATGCAGCTTTGCCATCCCCCTCCGACCCCCGCCAGCCGATGCTGCTGGCGGCAAGTCGCAACCCCGGTCGATCGCTCCCTCCCTACTCAAACATCGATCGCAAAATCATCTCTCAAATCGCCCAAAACCTGCACAGAACCCTCGACTTAGAGACAATTTGGCAGCAAACAGCTAACAGTTTGGGCCAAGTATTGAACGCGAGCCGCTGCATCATCTGTTCCCACAAAAAAGACAGCAAAAATATCGATTCCTCCCCCTTCCCGACCTCAGAAAATCAGCAAAATTTCACCGCCCCAGCAGCCGAATTGCAACAGTCAATTGCCAGCGACCGATCGCCCCCGCTTTTGCCAGCTCAAATCGAAAAGCTCCAATCGAAAACTTTTAAAGTAGTAGCTGAGTACCGCCAAGAACCTTACTCTTCCATGCTGGGATTAGAACTGCGCGCAGCAGAACAGCCCGGGTGGATTCAAACTTTAGCCACCTTAAAACCAGTAGCAGTCGATTACGCCTCCCCCGCCGCCGATCCCTTCGATCGCCATTCAGTGCTCGTAGCAGCTACCTCCTACGAAGACCAACCCAATGCACTGATCTGTTTGCACCGCTGCGGCAGTTCTTCTAAATGGAGTCCTGCAGAACTCGAATTCGCCCGCGAGTTAGTCGCTCAAGTCGGCAGCGCGATCGCCCACGCTACACTTTACCAAGAACTAGAACAGGCCCGCGCCGAAGCCGTAGCTCTTTCCCAACTTAAAAGTCAATTTCTTGCCAATACTTCTCACGAACTCCGCACACCTCTCAACGGCATCCTCGGCTTTCTGAAACTGCTGGTGGACGGCATGGCAGATGACCCCGAAGAAGCGCAACAATTCATCGAGGAAGCTTACCGATCGGCATTACACTTGTTCAATGTAATTAACGATATTTTGGATATCGCTAAAATCGAAGCTGGCAAAATGGAACTAGACTTCGCTCCCGTCAAACTCGGCGAACTTTTGCAGCAAGTTGAAAATTTTATGCGGGTTCAAGCCGAGCAAAAGCGGCTGCAATTTCAAATCCAAAAACCCGCAGCCGACGACGAAATTGTTTTGTACGGTAACTATCAACGCCTGCTTCAGATAATTTTGAACCTCACGAACAATGCAATTAAATTCACCAGAGAAGGAGGAATTCGCATCAGTGCCGAAGTTATTAAGAAAAAGGTGACTGTTCGCAACCAGCAGTTCCCCGGAATGGTGAAAATCCGAGTTGCTGATACTGGCATTGGCGTTTCTCTAGACAAGCAAGATAAATTATTCCAGTCGTTTTTTCAGGTAGACGGAGCTCGTACCAGGCAATACGGCGGCACCGGTTTGGGATTGGCTATTTCTCAAAAACTGGTAGAAGCAATGGGAGGTACAGTAAATTTTTACAGTATGGGGGAAGGACTCGGCTCGACGGTTACTTTTACCGTGCCGCTTTACCAACAACCGCTGTTTAAAAATTAATCATTAGTAATTAGTCATTAAGCTGTTCGGCATTGAAACCGCTTTCCTAGCCTTGTAGGGTGCTGTTTAAAAATTAGTCATCAGTCATTATATCGTTTCCGGTTGCATCGAAATTATTAACCGAAATTAGGAGACGGCAGTGCCGTCTCCCTACAATTAATCGGGGTAGGGACACGGCACTGCCGTCTCCTCTATATCATTCCGGTGCAACCGAAATTGATATTAGTCATCAGTCATCGGCTGTAGGTTGCCTCGCCCCACACTAATTATCAAAAAAAGCGACTATCGAGCGGCGCACCGCTGCGTAAAGTCTTTCAGGAAACAAACCAAAAATTCATAACTGTTGCAAGATTTTGGAAAATTGGTATCAGTTGACGAAAAAAGTCGCAGGGAAGAAGTCCAGCGCGAATAAAGCAGAAGTAAGAGGAAGTTCGCGATTTGCGCCCAAAGCCCGCAAAGAAACCGGGTTTTTTACCGAATCTGCAGGCTGCAACTTGTGTATTTTCCTAAAAAACCCGGTTTCTCGGCCCCCGTGCGCAAGGGGAGCATCTCATATTTGTAAAAACACTTCTTCTGGCTCCTTCCTTCTTCCTTCT
>JAUBOG010000182.1:0-11874 GCA_036700105.1 Microcoleus occultus BM001215583 | reverse complement strand
CAGAAATAAAAAACCTGTATCCGATGAAACAAGCCCCCGGATTCATCCGTGGGGTAAATGCTTCAATCTAAAATCTAAAATCTAAAATCTAAAATCGATTGACCGATCGAGCTGATGGTGTCGAGTTGGCGAACAGTTGCATTCTTTTTGGCAACTGCTACGATCGCTTAGAATTGTAACATCGTGATTTTCTCAAGGGGAGAGTTCCTGACCGAGGAACGAGAATATTTATAGCAATTCATCGCTTAGATGGGTATATTTATTGCGCTTTGTCCACTAATATCAAGCTTCTAAGCTATTAGATGCGTACCGGCTATGCTCAACTTTCCCGGCTACAAAGTTTTCAGGAAAATTTATGAAAGCGATCGATCTCTAGTTTACCGGGGAGTGCGATCGGCAGACGGACAGCCCGCAATCTTCAAGCTACTCAAGCAAGACTACCCCACCACCGCAGCAGTCGCCCGCCACAAGCAAGAATATGACATCATCCGCAGCTTAAATCTTGCAGGAGTAGTCAAAGCTTACAGCTTAGAACAGTACGATCGAACTCTGGCGATCGTTTTAGAAGATTTCGGAGGCGAATCTTTGAAAAAGTTGATGAAAGAGCGCCCCTTTACCCTATCCGAATCTCTGAGGTTAGGAATTCAAATAGCCGACACTTTAGGCTGCATCCACAGCGCAAACATCATACACAAAGATATCAACCCTGGCAATATAGTTCTCAATCGCAGCACCAACCAACTCAAAATCATTGACTTCGGCATTGCTAGCGTAGTCGGCTCCGAAAAATTAACCGCACAGCCCGCCCTCAAAAATTCCCATGTTTTAGAAGGGACTCTCGCCTATATCTCTCCAGAACAAACTGGCAGAATGAACCGCACCGTAGATTATCGCACCGACTATTACTCTCTCGGCGCAACTCTCTATGAAATGCTGACTCGCCAACTGCCTTTTGAAACCGCCCGCGCCCTAGAATTAGTACACTGCCACATTGCCAAACAGCCAAAACCGGCCGCCGAAGTCGATCGAGCAATTCCCGCAGCAGTTTCTCATATAATCGCCAAATTATTAGCCAAAAATGCAGAGGATCGCTATCAAAGTGCTTGGGGCATCAAAGCAGATTTAGAAGAATGCCTGCACCAATTAAACACGCGCGGTCAAATATCAGAAATCTCCCTAGCAAGTCAAGATATTTGCGATCGATTTCAAATTTCTCAAAAACTGTACGGACGCGAAACACAAACTAAAACTTTACTGGCAGCAGTTGAGCGAGTCACCGACAAACGACCCCGCTCGACCGGACAAAAACGCGTAGAAATAATGTTGGTAGCAGGTGATTCCGGTACTGGAAAGTCATCGCTAGTACAAGAAATCTACAAACCAATTATCGAAAAGCACGGTTATTTCATCACCGGAAAATTTGAGCGATCGCAGCAAAACGTTCCTTACAGCGCTGCGCTCGAAGCTGGTCAAGAATTGCTCCAACAAATTCTAACAGAAAGCGAAGAAAAATTTCAATACTGGCGCAGGCAACTATTAACTGCTCTCGCACCGAACGCTCAACTAATTATTGATGTGATTCCAGATTTAGAATTAATAGTTGGCAAACAGCCTGCTGTGCAGGAGTTAGAAAAAAACGAGATTCAAAATCGTTTTCATCTAGTATTTCTCCAATTCTGGCGCGTATTTTGTTCCCCTGAGCATCCCTTAGTTATTTTTCTAGACGATTTGCAATGGGCCGATTCCGCTAGCCTAAAATTAATTCAACAGATCGCAGCGGGTTCAGTCGCAATCCCAGCCAGTGAAACTCTTGAAGGTTCCGAACTGACAACTGTTAGTAAATTATCTCTAGCACTGCCAGAATATTTATTGATAGTTGGAGCCTACCGCGACAAAGATGTCAGTGCAGTTCATCCTTTGATGCTAGCTGCGGTCGAATTGCGAAAACAGGGAGCAACCGTCAATCAAATTACCTTGCCTCCGCTGGAAATAGCAGACATTACTAATTTGATTGCTGATACGCTGCACGGCGACAAAAAATCAGCAGCGCCTTTAGCGGCATTGGTGAGGCGGAAAACAGGCGGCAATCCTTTCTTTGTCAGCGAATTCCTGAAAATGCTGCACGCCGAAAACTTAATAACTTTTAGTTTTTCTTGCTGTCCCCAGTTGACTTTATCGGCGGAAAACGGGGTGGAATGTCAACCCGGATGGCAGTGGGATATCGAACGAATTGAGGAAATGGAAATTACTAATAATGTGGTGGATTTGATGGTTGGCAAATTGCAAAAACTGCCCGATGCAACGCAGCAAGTTTTACGTTTGGCGGCTTGTGCGGGAACAGATTTTGACTTGCACCTGCTGTCTGCAATTTGTCAAAAATTTCCGCAGTTGGTGTTTGCGGATCTGAAGCCAGCACTGGAGTCTGGTTTGATTTTACCTGTTTCTGAGGTAAATGGCGAGCTGTTAATTGTGAATTTTAAGTTTTTGCACGATCGCCTGCAGCAAGCCGCTTATGCTTTAATTGACGAACCAGACAAAAAACTACTTCATTGGCAAATAGGTTGCTGGTTATGGAAAAATACGGAGGATTCGAGGCTAGCGGATGAGATATTTAAAATTGTCGATCATCTCAATATACGAATTAAAAATGCTTTAAATTTAACAGAAATATTTACTCAGGAAGAGCGAGATAAAATCGCTAATTTGAATTTGATGGCTGGGAAAAAAGCTAAGGCGGTTGCAGCTTATGCTGCTGCGGTTATGTATTTAACTGTCAGCCGTCGCTTGTTGGCTGATTCTAGCTGGCAAAATCAGTACGGCTTAACTTTAAATATTTATGTAGAATCAGTTGAGGCGGCGTACTTGAGCGGCGAATTTGAGCTGATGGAACAGTTAGCTGGAACTGTGCTGCTGCAAGGAAAAACTGTGCTGGACAACATTAAAGTTTATGAGGTAAAAATTCAAGCTTATATAGTGCAGAGGAGACAGTTAGAGGCGATCGCCCTCGCGCGAGAAGTGCTAGCACAATTTGGCATCAGTTTTGCCCAAAATCCTAGCGATTTAAGCATTCAGCGCGAATTAGAGCAAACAAAGGCAAAATTAGCCGGCAGAAATATCGAAGACTTAATCAGTCTGCCTTTGATGACATCTCCCGAACAATTGGCAGCAATGCGGATCGCAGCAAGCATAGTTCCTGCCGCATTTCACTGCGCTCCTCAACTATTAACTCCGCTGGTTTTATCGCAAATAAATTTATGTATTCAGTATGGAAATTCACCGACTGCTGCCTTTTTTTATGCGGCTTGGGGCGTAGTTGTGAACTGCGAATCTCAAGACATTGAATCGGCAAACAAGTTAGGCGAATTGGCTTTGAATTTAGTAGCGATGCTCAATGCCAAAAGTCTCAGAGGTAAGATATTATATGTAGTAGCAGCTTGTATCGCTCACAGCAAGTATCATGTCAGGGAAACCCTGCCCATGTTCCGAGAAAGCTATCAAAGCGCGCTCCAAAATGGAGATTTTGAATTTGTTGCTTATTGTGCCAAACAAATATCTCAATACTCCTATTTTTTGGGGCGCGAACTTACGGGCTTAAAACGCGAAATTGCCGAATCTAGCAACTTGCTAGAGCGACTCAAGCAATCAATCAACTTGCAGTGCAATCAAATATTTCATCAAGCGGTGATGAACTTGCTGAATGAGGCAGATAATCCCTGCAATTTATCTGGGACAGCTTGTCAAGAAGAGCATCTGCTGCCGCTGCTGGCGCAAGCGAACGATCGCACTGGAATTCATTACTTTTATTTGCACAAACTCATACTGTGTTATTTGTTCGGCGATTTGCTCCAAGCACGGGAGAATGCAGCTAAGTTTAGAAAAAATTTAACGGAAGGGACAGGTTTTTTAACAGTGCCTGTATTCCATTTTTACGATTCTTTGATTGCACTGGCTGCGTATCCAGAGGCGGAGGTATGGGAGCGAGAGATTCTGCTCGAACAAGTAGCAGAAAACCAAATAAAAATGCAAACATGGGCGGCACACGCTCCCATGAATCACTTGCACAAATTTCATCTGGTTGAAGCCGAGAAGTATCGAGTTTTGGGCGATAATTTTCAGGCAATGGAAGAGTACGATCGCGCGATTGGTTTGGCGAAGCAAAACGAATATATGAATGAAGAAGCTCTCGCTCACGAATTAGCAGCTAAATTTTATCTCGGTTGGGGAAAAGAGAAGATTGCGCGAGTTTATTTGGCTGACGCTCACTACTGTTACACTCACTGGGGAGCTAAAGCTAAAGTTGAAAATTTAGAAAAAAACTATCCTAAAATTTTAATCAGGATTCCGACAGCAACTAGCATGACTAGCGACTGCACTACAATTACTAATATTTCCAACAGCGGGGATTCCAGGCAAACTTTTGATTTGGCGGCGGTGATGAAAGCTTCTGGTGCGATCGCTAGCGAGATTGTGCTGGACAAGTTACTGGCGAAGCTAATGAGAATTATGCTGCAAAATGCGGGGGCCGAAAAAGGATTTTTGATTTTGGAAAATAAAGGTAAGTTGCTGGTGGAAGCTTCTGGGAAAGTAGATGGCGATCGCGTTGATGTTTTGCAGTCGATTCCGGCTGAAAAATGTCTGCCGAGTTCGATCGTTAATTATGTCGCCCGTACGAAACAAAGTGTTGTGGAAAATCACGCATCTAAAAAAGGAAATTTTACCCGCGATTTGTATATTAAAAAAAATAGTTCTAAATCTATATTGTGCGCTCCTTTGCTGAATCAAGGTAACTTGATCGGGATTATTTATTTAGAAAACAATCTAACTACCAGAGCTTTTACTGATGACAGGGTAGAGGTTTTGCAACTGTTATCGACGCAGGCTGCTGTTTCCATTGCTAATGCTAAACTTTATGCCGAAGTGCGGGAAAGTCAAAGCAAATTGACGCAGTTTTTAGAAGCTTTACCTGTGGGAATAACTGTACACGATCGCCAGGGCGAGGTATCTTATATCAATCAAACCGGACAGCGGTTGCTCGGTCAAGTTTTTGCGCCGGAAGCTACAGGTGTAGAGTTAGTGTCGGCTTCTGAAATTTATATTTCAGGAAGCGATAGCCCGTGTTCCGATCGGCAATTGCCTGCTTTGAGAGCTCTCGAAGGCGAAAGTGCGATCGCCGATAATTTAGAAGTCCGCAAAAACGGCAAGATTGTGCCTTTGGAAATGCACTCGCAACCGATTTTTGACAACAAAAACAATATTGTGTATGCGATTACGGCTTTCAGCGACATCACCGCTCGCAAACAAGCTGACAAGCTAATAGCAGAGTACAGCAGAACCTTGGAAATGCAAGTAGCCGATCGCACCAGAGAGCTCACGGAAGCTCTGCAAAACCTGCAAGCAACGCAGCGAGAGCTGATTCAATCCGAAAAAATGGCAGCATTGGGACAGCTCGTTGCGGGTGTCGCTCACGAAATAAATACTCCCCTCGGCGCTATTCGATCGTCTGTGGAGAATTTAGCCGATTTTTTCAATCAAAATCTTGCGGAAATTGCCGACTTTTTTCACAAA
Organism: Microcoleus occultus BM001215583; assembly: GCA_036700105.1. Taxonomy (GTDB): domain Bacteria; phylum Cyanobacteriota; class Cyanobacteriia; order Cyanobacteriales; family Microcoleaceae; genus Microcoleus. The sequence goes on along the minus strand of JAUBOG010000182.1, from coordinate 6,309 downwards.
ATGTCACCTGAACGCTATGCAGATTTATTGCTGCTGCTGCCGAAATACCAACCGCAATACCTCGGCTTTTCTAACAGAGAAAAACGCCAGATTAAAAGAGCTTTTGTTCGGCAGCTATCAAATAGCTCGGTGGCCAATCCAGAAACAGTAGCCGACACTTTAGTTGACATCGGCATTTACGATAATATTGAATCTATTTTGCCTGTGCTGCAAGATCCAACCAGCTCCGATATTTTACAGCAAGCCTATCAACTTTCTAGTTTGCAAAGAAGCACGAATACTATTATTACAGCTACAGATAGAGCAGCAAAAGTAGTTTTCGCTTTAAAAAGATATTCTCGCTCTAACTGTACGGGGGAAAAGGTCATCGCCAATATTACTGACGGGATTGAAACTATATTAACTCTTTATTACAATCAACTCAAACAGGGTGTAGAAGTTGTCAGAAATTATCAAGATGGATTGCCTGAATTGCTGTGCTATCCAGACGAACTAAATCAAGTTTGGACAAATCTGATTCACAATGCTTTACAAGCGATGGACAATTGCGGAGTTTTAACGCTAGAGGTGAGAGCGGAGGATCGGAGCCTGCTGGTGGGCATCACCGATAGCGGCAAGGGAATTTCTCCGGAGATTTTGCCGCGAATATTCGAGCCTTTTTTTACCACAAAACCTCCCGGCGAAGGTAGCGGCTTGGGACTGGATATTGTCAAAAAAATTGTCGAAAAACATTCGGGTAAAATAGAAGTAGTATCCGCGATCGGTCAAACGACCTTTACCGTGTCAATGCCGATCGTCGTTTAGTTTGTGCAACACTAACACTTATATCGGTGCGCGACCGGAAATGCAACTCTAGAACGATGTCAAACCTTAATAGCAGTCAGCGTCCACGCTGACTGCTCCGGTAGAAATGCACGCGAATGTCGAGAAGAAAGCAGGAAACAATTACTGAAAATATCCAGGAGTTGAAAACAGTGAACGAACAATTACAAAAAGAAGCACTTCGGAGAACCGAAGTAGAGGAACAGTTGCGGCTTTTAAATGAAAATTTAGAAGAACAAATTAAACATCGAACTTTAGAATTAATTAACGCTAACAGTCAGTTAAAGAAGGAAATACAAGACCGCGCTACCGCTGAAGGTGAAGTCCGCCGCCTCAACACCGAACTCGAACAGCGAGTCAGAGAGCGGACGGCTCAATTAGCGGCCAGCAACCAAGAATTGCAGCAAGAAATTAGCGAGCGCAAATTGCTCGAAGAAAAATTGCACTTTTCGGAAAGCAAAGTCCGCGCGGTTTTTGAAGCGATGACTGACATCGTTCTCGTGCTAGACGGTGAGGGAAACATAGAAGTTTTGCCGACCAACACCGCAGTGTTTTGCGAGCCGGATTGCGATATAGTTAGCTTGACGATCGAACATTTTTTTGACGACGACAACCCGGATGATTGGTGGAGGCTCGTTCGGCAAGTCTTAGAGACGCAGCAAACCCTAAATTTTGACTACAGCTTAACAGTTGGCGATCGCGAAATTTGGTTTTCCGCCTGCATTTCTCTGTTCTCAAAAGATGCAGTGATTTGGGTTGCCCGCAACATCAGCGCCCGCAAACTAGCAGAGTCAACCCTCTGCGAAAAAAATGCAGAATTAGCTCATACTTTGCAAGAACTGAAACGCACTCAAAAAGAACTGATTCAATCAGAAAAAATGGCAGCCCTCGGACAGTTAATTGCCGGAGTCGCCCACGAAATCAACTCTCCTTTAGGGGCAATCCGCTCTTCAGTGCAGAATATCGCCGACTTCTGGGCCGAACAATTGCAGCAGTTGCCGCTATTTTTTCAGCAATTATCCCCGGAACGGCAACAAGATTTCTTTGCCCTGCTGCACAAGTCAAGCCAAGAAACAGACACCTTATCTAGCAAAGAAAAACGTCAGTTAAAAAAAATCGTGCAGCGGCAGTTAGAATCAGAAGGAATTGACGAGGCTGACAGTCTTGCCTGTACTTTGTTAGATATTGGCATTTGCAATAATATAGAACCTTTTTTACCTTTGTTGAAAGACAGCAACAATCCCAATATTTTACAGACTGCTTACCAATTCGCTACGGTACAAAAAAGCACTAAAAATATTGTTACTGCCACAGATAGGGCCGCTAAAATTGTTTTTGCTTTGAAAAGTTACTCTCGTTACGACCAATCTGGCTCAAAGGCGATCGCAAATATTACCGACGGCATTGATACTGTTTTAACGCTTTACCACTACCAAATCAAACACGGTGTGGAAGTAGTCAGAAACTATGGTACTGATTTGCCCTCTGTGCTATGCTATCCTGATGAACTAAATCAAGTTTGGACAAATTTGCTTCATAATGCTTTACAAGCGATGGGCAATAAAGGAGTCTTGAAAATTGATGTCAAACACCAAGATAATGCAATATCAGTCAGTATTACCGACAGCGGACCCGGCATTCCCCCAGAGATTATGCCGAGAATTTTTGAGCCGTTTTTCACCACTAAACCACCCGGAGAGGGCAGCGGTTTGGGGTTGGATATAGTTCGCAAAATCATTGAAAAACACCAAGGTCAATTGCAAGTAGAAAGCGTACCCGGTCTGACAAAATTTACTGTATCGCTGCCCACATAAAGCACTGATGGCAATTAAAACTTTGGGCAAAATCCCCCAATTTTAAAAATCAAATAGGAGCCAAGTTTCATGCCCAAACCAGTAATTTTGTGTGTTGACGATGAAGTTGTGGTCTTAAACAGTTTAAAAATTCAACTTAAAAAAGAATTTGGCGATGCTTACCTCTATGAGGTAGCAGAAAATGCCGATGAAGCTCTGGAAATTATCGAGGAAATTAAAGAAGAAGATGAAAGCGATATTTTGGTGATAGTATCTGACTGGTTAATGCCAGGTATTAAGGGAGATGAATTCTTGATCCGGGTTCACCAAAAATATCCCAAGATAGTGAAAGTGATGCTGACCGGGCAAGCAGACGAAGTAGCTATAGAACGGGTGAAAAAGCAAGCCAACTTGCACCGCTGTTTGTACAAGCCGTGGGACGGCAAAGAGTTAGTAGAAACTATTAAATCTGGTTTGGCAAAAATATGAGCAATAAACCTGTGATTATTTGCGTGGATGACGAACCGATAATCCTTGAAAGTTTGAAAATTGAGTTAAAAAAAGTCCTGGGAGAGGAACACTTATTAGAAACTGCTGAAGGAGGCGAAGATGCTTTAGAGTTAATAGAGGAATTGCTCGAAGAGGGATGCGAAATTGTGGCGGTGATTTCTGATTATCTGATGCCGAATATCAGAGGGGATGAATTGCTGAAGCAGATTCACAGAATATCGCCAAAAACTATTAAAATTATGCTGACGGGGCAAGCAGACCTGGAAGCGGTGGCGAATACTATTAAATATGCTAAATTGTACCGCTACATCTCGAAGCCTTGGCAGTCAGAAGATTTGAAGCTGACTGTTAAAGAAGCGGTTAACAGCTATTTTATGGAGAAGCAATTAGCGGAACAAAATGCTCAACTCCAAAAGCTGAATCAAGAGTTGGAAACTTTAGTCGAGGAGAGGACTGCACAACTGCGTTTGTCTGAGGAAAAGTTTGCTAAAGCTTTTCGTTCTTCTCCCAACCCGATTACTATTACTAGACTTAAAGACGGTCGTTATTTAGAAATTAATGAGGCATTTTGCCAGACAATCGGTTATTCGGCAGCAGAAATTCTCGATCGCACGGCGCTGGATTTGAATCTTTGGGAAAGTATACCAGCCCGGGCCGAGCTGTTCAAAATGTTAGACGAGAAAAAAATTGTTCGCAACTACGAATTTGAGTGGCGCACTAAAGCTGGGCAACTCAGAACCGGGCTGCTGTCGGCAGAAATCATTGATATTCACGGCGAAACTTGCGTGATTTCTGTAATTCAAGATATTAGCGATCGCAAACAGGCGGAAGAAAAACTCCGGGCTGTAGCGGCTTCTTTAGCAGCGGCGCAAAGAATCGCCCGCGTCGGGAATTGGGAATGCGATTTCTCGGCGAATACAACTACTTGGTCGGCAGAATTGTCTCGAATTTTCGGTCTCGATTCAAGTCAGGCTGCGCCAACACTAACTGAGTTTCTGAAATACGTGCATCCAGACGATCGGCAAAAGTGGCAAACAACGATCGGCGCTGCGATTGCTAGCGGACAATCCTACAGTTTGGAATATCGCATCCGGAGGCCGGAACCGACAATTGCTGCGGATAATTGCCCGCTGCAAACAAGTGAAGGCGGTTTCATCCGCTACATCGAAGCCAGAGGAGAAGCAGTTGTCAACCAACAAGGGCAAGTGACAAAACTCTTCACAACTTTGATGGATATTACCCCCCGCAAGCTGGCAGAAATAGCCCTAGCAGAAAGCGAAGAAAAATACCGCCATTTAGTTGAAACTTCCCAAGATATTATCTGGTCTTGCGATGCCCAAGGACACATTACTTTTGTGAATCAAGCAGTCAAACAAATCTACGGTTACGACCCGGAAGAAATGCTCGGCTGTTCTTTTAGCGATTTTTTAGCGCCAGCGCAAATAGACCGCAACCGGGAACTTCAGCAGCGCTTGCTGACAGGAGATGCTGTGTTTCAGTACGAAAGTATAGTGTTGGGAAAAGACGGCCGACCGATTGATGTAAATACAAAGGCGATCGCGCGCTTGGACGCAGACGGAAACATCACCGGCACCACTGGTACGGCCAGCGATATTACCGAGCGCAAACAAGCAGAAACAGCCCTGCAACAAGCTAAAGAAGAAGCTGACAGAGCGAACAGGGCGAAAAGCGAATTCCTGTCGAATATGAGCCATGAATTGCGAACTCCCCTCAACGCAATTCTCGGTTTCAGCCAACTGCTGACCCGCTCCGCAGCCCTCGGTACTGACGAACAGCAATACTTAGGAATTATTAGCCGCAGCGGGGAACATTTGCTCGATCTGATCAACAATATTCTGCAAATGTCAAAAATCGAAGTCGGGCTGGTGACGCTGAATAACAGCACCTTTGATTTGCAAAAAATGCTCAAAAATACTGAACAGATGCTGAATTTGCAAGCACAAAAAAAAGGTTTGCAGTTGATTTTTGATTTGACGCCAGACCTCCCTCAATATGTAGAAACAGACGAAAGTAAGCTGCGTCAAGTATTGATTAATTTAGTGGGAAATGCGATTAAATTTACTGCCGAAGGCGGTGTAAATTTGAGAATAAAACACGAACTGGTGGCTCCGAAAAATCGCGCCGAGATTCCGGCAATTGACAACTGCTGCTTGCTTTTTGAAGTTGAAGATACTGGCCCGGGGATCTCGCCGGAAGAAATGGACAATTTGTTTAAACCTTTTGCCCAAACAGAAAGCGGCAGAAAAGCTCAAGAAGGAACTGGTTTAGGGTTGCCGATCAGCAAACAGTTCGTGCAGTTAATGGGTGGAAAAATGATGGTAACAAGCAGCGTCGGGATCGGCAGTATTTTTAAATTTGATGTTAAAGTTTCTCTCCCCAATGCAGTGGAAATTCAGGTGGCTCAAACCGCTCGCCGGGTTGTGGGGATTGAGCCGGGACAGCCGGAATACCGTATTTTAGCTGTTGACGATCGCACCGAAAGTCGTTTGCTGTTGGTGAAAATGCTGTCATCTCTCGGCTTTGCCGTGCGGGATGCTGAAAATGGCGTTCAAGCTGTCGAAATGTGGTCGAGTTGGGAACCTCATTTGATTTGGATGGATATGCGGATGCCGGTGATGGACGGTTACGAAGCTACTAAACAAATTAAGGCGCATTTGAAGGGTCAAGCAACGGTGATTATTGCTCTGACGGCGAGTGCTTTTGATGAGGAGCGATCGCTGATTTTGTCTGCTGGTTGCGATGATTTTGTAGCGAAGCCTTTTCGCGAGCAAGTGATTCTGGAAAAGATGGCTAAGTATCTGGGAGTTCGCTATGTTTACGATCGAGAAGTTTCGCCGAGTGCTGGCGGTGCGGCCTCCGGTGACGCGGAGGCGACAGCCGTCACGGCCCATTTGCCTTTTACGCTGAATGCTTCGCTGTTTGAAGCTATGCCTGCTGAATGGGTTGATGAGTTGTATGCTGCGGCGGATGCGGTTGATAACGAGCGGATTTTTGGGCTGCTGTCGGTTCCGGCTGTTAATGCTAGTTTCCGCAGTGCGATCGGCGATTTGGTGAATAACTTCCGGTGCGATCGAATTATTGATTTGATTGAGGAGTTTAGAAATGTTTGAAGGAAGAAGGAAGTTCGGCAGCGGATTGTGTAGCGGATGTAACGGATGTAACG
>JAUBOG010000181.1:0-12026 GCA_036700105.1 Microcoleus occultus BM001215583 | reverse complement strand
ATGCTTCAACCCAACCTACAAAAAATGCAAGTTATTTAATTCTCATTCCTAAGTAACGGAGGACACGGCAATGTCGTTTCCCTACCCTAAAATAATCGTAGCTTGCGGCGTTCTCTTGCCATCGCGATCGCGAAAGATGTAACTATCGCCCGATTAATTGTAGGGAAACGGCACTGCCGTCTCCTAATTTTGGGTAGTATTAATTCTGAGGCTACCGATTTGATATAACAGCTAAATTCCTAACAACAGACAACAGACAAGAGTCAACAATTAACTAAGAAATAACTAATGACCAATAACTATCCCCTGATCTTAGGAGTGACTGGAGCATCGGGGCTGATTTACGCGGTGCGAACTCTCAAATATCTGTTGGAGGCCGATCGGGCTGTGGAACTTGTAGCATCTAAATCTACCTACATGGTTTGGCAAAGCGAACAGAACATCCGAATGCCCGCAGAACCGACGCTTCAAGAAGAGTTCTGGCGGGAACAAGCCGGAGTCGCCACAACGGGCAAACTCCGCTGCCATCCCTGGCAAGATGTCGGTGCTAATATTGCTAGTGGCTCCTTTCGCACCCAAGGGATGATGATTATTCCCTGCAGCATGAGTACGCTGGGCAAGTTGGCGGCTGGTTTGAGTTCGGATTTGCTCGAAAGAGCGGCCGACGTTCAGCTCAAGGAAGGGCGAAAGTTGGTACTCGTACCTAGGGAAACGCCTTTTAGCTTGATTCACCTGCGGAATTTGACAACCTTAGCGGAAGCTGGAGCTAGAATTGTACCAGCGATTCCCGCTTGGTATCACAATCCCCAAACTATTGAAGATTTAGTAGACTTTGTGGTGGCTCGCGCTTTAGACCAGTTGGGGATTGATTGCGTTCCTCTCAAACGCTGGAAGGAAGATCCAGGGAGTCATTAGTCATTAGTTATTAGTCATTAGTCATTAGTCATTAGTCATTAGTTAGTTGGCAGATTAATGCCCGGTGTCCGATTCCCGATTCCCGATTCCCGATTCCCGATTCGCCATTCCCGATTCCCGATTCCCGATTCCCCATTCCCAATATTATTGATATGCGTGCTGTATTTTTGCTAGTAATTGTGGTAGGGCTGACTATTTTTGCCCTGCAAAATGTGGAGCCGGCATTATCGCTGGTATTTTTGGGAGTTCGATCGCCCCAAGCGCCCCTATCAATCTGGATTTTGCTCAGCATGGCGGCGGGAGTTGTCACGTCTTTATTGATTTCTGGTTTGCTCGCTTTTTCCAATTACCTATCTCAACCGCGAGGGCGCACCGATCGCAACAGTGGCGGCCGCAATACTTTCGCCGAGGACAACCGCACACCTTACTCGCCACCTCCCCCTCCTAGAAAACAGGAAATTGACCCGCACCCGGATCGGGAAACTCCGCCTGCTTCTTCCTACCGAACTGAGTACGGTACGCCGGCTGGTTACAGTGCCCGGACTACTTTCCAGCAAGAAACTCCGAATCCTGTTGGGGCGAAGGATGGCGATCGAGCGGGAACTTATGCAGCACCGGATGATGAGGACGATTGGGTCTCAGATGGCTCAAAATCCGGCTCTGATGGCAGCGATGACGATTGGGGGGATGACCGCGATTTTCCCGCCGGGCCTCCGGTAAATGACGTTGCAGGGGCAAATCCGAGGAATTACGAGGCTAACCAGGAACCGAAAAGCAAGTCTTGGGCCGGCTCGGTATACTCTTACGGCTATCGAGATCCCAAGCAGTCCGGGGTGGGCAAAACTGAGTCTGTCTACGATGCGGAGTATCGGGTGCTGGTTCCCCCGATCGATCCGATACCTAAGCCGGCTGATGAAGCACCGAAAAATCCCAGTGCAGAAACAGAGGACGATTGGGGATTGGACGAGGATGATGTATTTGATGAGGACGATCGCCCCAGCGGGCCGATTAACCTGAAAAAATAGCAAAATATCGGAGGATTTGGCAGTGGATTGGTTGAGGGGAGTGAATATCTATCTCGTCGGGATGATGGGTGCGGGAAAAACAACGGTGGGACGGATTTTGGCAAGGGAGTTGAAATACCGTTTTTTTGATACTGATGAACTGATCGTTCGAGTTGCCAATCAGTCAATTGCTGAGATTTTCGAGAAAGAAGGCGAAGAGGCTTTTCGGGAATTAGAAACTAAAGTCCTCGGTCAATTGTGTGCTTATCAAAATTCGGTTGTTGCTACGGGCGGCGGTATTGTTGCCCGATCGAACAATTGGGCTTACTTGCACTGCGGTATAGTGGTGTGGCTGGATGTGCCTGTAGACCGATTGTACGATCGGCTGCGTTCGGACACCGCTAGACCCCTGCTGCGGGAAGGCGAACTCAAATCTAAGCTGCAAAGCCTTTTGAACGAGCGAGAGCGTTTCTACGCTCAAGCAGATGTCCGAGTTCGCATTGGGGGAGGCGAAAAAGCTGACGAAGTTGCACGTCGGGCGATGGGGGAAATCAAAAAAGCGATCGAATCAAAAACTGCACAGGATATCAATTGATACTTTCAGAAACCGGGCGGCTGGGAAACTAACAGGTTTCTGACGACTTTTGATAGCAGTTCGCAAAAACAATGCAACTCTAGGCAACCTCCAAACCCCGATCTCATCATTCATTCGCAATTCTTGAATCGAAAATCAAAAATCGAAAATCAAAAATCGTTTGACTTGCGTAAAAATACGGATTTCGGGCTGAGTGTGTCAGTTTAAGCGCCCAATGTTTGGGAATCAACCGGGTTTGAATAGATGCGGCGCGTAAGTTTTATTAAGTGTGGGGATTTGGCAGTGGGGAGATTTTGTGCAAAATTTAATGGCAGACTCGTCTGATGCGTAAAAGTCGGCTATTGAGTTCTCTGTAAAAATAAAAGGGCCCCACCGCGATCGGGCTGTAGGGCGCAAGGACAGTTAAACGCTAACTTGATTGTCGGGAAATTTAGCATCAATGTTACCCTCCTATGTGACGATTTTACGATCGTCCATTCACTAATCAACTCTTCCGTATCAAAAAATGTAACCCAGCACCGATCGAATTCAACCTGTCCTATTCTAAAAACAATACCTCATGCAATTCTGACTAGCAGCTCCCGAAAGCTGCTTTTTTATGGCGATCGAGTTTTTGGCGGCGGGGCTGGCGGACTATGCGGGGATAATATTTTGAGCGACAGATATTAACCCGGAAAAATCAGGCTGATATCGTTTCCGGTTGCATCGGAATGATAGGAGAGGAAACGGCAGTGCCGTATCCCTACCCCATTAATTGTAGGGACAAAGGCCAAGCCGTGTCCTCCGTTTATATCATTCCGATGAAAAGAGGATGTGATATGAAGATTCGGACATTTTTCGGCGAAACATCCGCTGCGATTTGTAGAATTTGGTTGGGTGAATTTCCCGTTTTCAACTAAGAGAATACGAGCCTGCCTGTTTTTGACAAAAAATCGAGGGTTGCGCCCAAGACCAAACCAGTTAAAGAAATTGTAGCTAATACCGCAAAAGCCCGCCCATTTTTCCAACCAGATAATTGAAGATCGAGTCTTGCCAAAGCTGCGGCTGAAATCAAGACTAAACAAGTAGCAAAAAGGTGCATCCATGCAACAACTACTACTGCGACAAAAGCTCCTACAATAATAGAAATAAAAGCACCGAAGTCACTCGAAAACCACTGCATTATTAAGGCTTTTGTGTTTGTCAGCGGGAAAGACAAGGTGACAGCTAACAGTAAAATAGAAGCTACGGCTAACAACCAAGTCAGGTGCAGGGGAACCTCAAACCCAGATAACTTCCAGCCAAAGACGAAATAAGTAACAAAAAGTAGAGTTAGGGAAACCCAAGTTTTTTTTTTCATTCGATGGAAAAATTAGTAAAATCACGCAATAATCAAGATAGCGAGAGAAAAAATTGCGGGCTAGAGATTAGTAGAAATAGCTTGCACCGGACAAGTAGGGATGCACTGCTCGCACACGATGCAGCGCGATCGGGCAAAAGTTAGTTTAAAGCTTTCCGGGTCAAGGGTCAAGGCTTCTGTCGGGCACACCCCCGTGCACAAGCCGCAGTCAACGCAAATATCTTCGTCTATGAGAATTTCCCTGCTGGCTAGGGAAACCCCGATGTTTTGCGATCGCATCCAGTCGATCGCCGCTTCGAGTTGGTCGATGTCCCCTGATAACTCTAGCACCAGTTTGCCCACTTGATTCGGAGCCACCTGAGCGCGGATAATGTTGGCAGCAACATTAAAATCCTTTGCCAGCCGATAGGTGACGGGCATTTGGATCGATCGCTGCGGAAACGTCAGCGTTACCCTTTTTTTCACGCTGCAAGTCCTCGGTAATTTACAGACAGTTTTTTATTCTTATGTTTTAGCGTACTTTATATCTGTCCGCCCTACTCAAGTTTCACAAATTATTTATTACAAAGGTGCTGTCATCTCAAAATGTGGTATAATAGGACTTTGCTATTAACCATAAAAAAATCCAGTTAAAATTACCGAGAAGATTGGTCTGAAGCCTCCCCGTTTAGGAGGAAATCAAACAAAATGATTCATTGCTTCAATCCTCTTCGATCGACGGAAGAAATAGCTGTCAACTGTCAACTGTCAACTGTCAACTGTCAACATCCCTTTTATGAGTCCCAATTCGCCAAACTCAACTGCTGCCCCCGAACCGAAAAACTTGGAAGCAAAATCAGCAGCACGGATCAGAAACTTGTTAATTGTGTTAGCAGCGATCGCCCTTTCAGTATCCATCTTTTTCGGAGTGCGAACTCAAACGCCGTCAAGCAGTCTCACCGAAATGGCAAAAGCTGCGACGCCATTAGAAACAGCTTTAGCAAACGGCAAACCGACACTGATGGAATTTTATGCTAATTGGTGCGGTAGCTGTCAGGCAATGGCAAAGGATTTGAGCGAAATCAAACAGAAATACGCCGAACCGCTGAATTTTGTGATGCTGAATGTGGACAATGACAAATGGCTGCCAGAAATCACAAAATATCGCGTAGATGGCATCCCGCACTTTGTTTATTTAAACAATAAAGGCAGCAGTGTTGCCGAAACGATCGGCGAAATGCCGCGCAGTATTATGGAAGCTAATTTAGAAGCTTTGATTGCTGGGAAAGATTTGCCGCACGCCCAAGCAGCAGGTCAAGTTTCTAATTTTACTCCACCCGTAAAGCCTGTAAAAAACAGCAGTTCCGATCCGCGCGCGCACGGGAGTCAAGTACAGTAAAAGTTTTATTTGATAGCAATGTTTTGCAATCCGGCGATCGCGATTCGGGATGAGAATGGTTAGCAGGGCCGCTGATTTCGATTCTGTCTCGTCAAAAACTCAGAAATCGCTAGATATAGCAGAGGGCTGAACAGACATCGCAAGAATTGCTAGCTTTGAACAGGCTCTCCGAGCCTGTTCCGCTAGAATTATTGGAGATGTCTCATCAACTAGGCGATCGCTATTTCATCTGCGGCTTAAAAGCACCCAAATCAAACGCTTGCAAAATCAGCAGGTAGAAAATACCTGCTATGCTTCGGCTTTTGACAAACGATCGAGAGAAAATGTTGCCGCTTCCGCTACTTGAGAATTTCTGTCTTTTTCTAAGTATTTCAAAGCCGAAATGCTTTTGACGCTAGGCAAATTTCCCAAAGCTTCAGCCAGCCTCTGCCTTGTCAGCCAATCTTCCGACTGAGCAAAATTCAGAATGCGATCGATCGCCCCCACATCCTTAATTTCCCCCAAAGCCGAAATCGCCGCCTGCTGGATCACAACTTGCTCGCATTCGAGAGCTTTCAGCAGCACGTCGCGAGCTCGCGGATCTTTGAGATTCCCCAGAGAAACCGCAGCACTGAAGCGCACCAACCATTCTGTATCCTCATAAAAAGCTCGCACCAAAGCCTCAAAAGCTCTGATATCTTCCAGATAGCCCAAAGCGCCCGCAGCGTCAGCGCGAATGCCATAATCCGGGTCAGTTTCTAACAATTTGACTAGAATGGGATAGCACTCTGCTGTCGGTTTTACTCCGAGAGCAAACACAGCCATCGATCGCACTTGCAAACTTTTGTCGTTCAACACCTTTTTAATCAAAGGTACTGCAAGACCAGCCGGCACGTTCCGCAAGTTTGCCAAAGCCACCATTCGATCGGCTGAATTTTCGCTTTCTAACTTGGCGGCAATTTGCTCTAAGCTTAAAGTTGTCATTATCGCTAAATTTTGTAGTAAAACTTTACATTTGGGTTATTTTGATTATAAAACAGTCTGAGGATAAAACTAGGCAGTGAAAACCGCCCAAGTATTGGCGATGAATCAGATTACAGATGATTGACACCAATAATCCGAAGTTCAGATTAATGGAAATAATCAATTAGAAAGTCTATTATTTAAATCCGAAGCACAGGCGAGGTGTTTCTCAAATTCCCTTTCTTGTTTGCCCGATCGTTAGCCGCCCTCTGACAACCTGCAATCAACTATGCCCTTTTACCACCCGCCCTTTTACTCGTCAGCCTTAGAACAAGCGATCGACCGTTACCCCCTAACAGCCGGGCCAGACACTTCCCTAGCAGTGGCGATCGCCCTGATGAGTCAGTTGCAAAACAGTTGTCCCCTAGGCAAAACACCTTTACCCTCAGACCGCGGGGCGATGACCGAAGCGTCCGGGCCGGACAAGGTACGGGCCCGGTGCGTCCTCGTCGTGCAGAACCAGGAAACTATAACCACAGGGAATTTATCCGAGAATCCCAGCCGCGGGCTACTGATCGGCATATTAACTCCCGCCGACCTAGTGAGGCTGATCGCTTCTGGAAAAATAGACACTCAGCAAAAAGTAGCCCTGCACAAAATACCAATTTCCGCAGTCATGTCCCCGGTGTCGGTCTCCCTAACAGAATCCGACGACCAAGACGTGTTCGGCGCTTTATCCTTATTTCGCCAGCACAAGATTCGCTATTTGCCGATCGTCAATCAATTGGGCCACTTGGTAGGAGTGCTGACGCGGGAAAGAATTCGCCAAGTATTGCAGCCTTCAAACATTCTTAAATTGCGGCGGGTAGCAGAATTGATGACTACGCCAATTACAGCGCCCCACACCAGCTCGCTGTTGAGCATAACCGAGCTGATGTCAGAGCATCAAGTCAGTTGCGTAGTCATTACAAAAAACAAAGAATTAACAATGGAGAAGCCAAAAGATGACTATACCTCCATTTTTTACTATTCCTTTCACCAACCCCTGGGAATTCTTACCGAATACGACATCGTGCAAGCACAGTTTCTCGAACTGAATTTCGAGCAAACTCTAGCTCAAAAAGTGATGAGAACTCCCCTGCAATTTCTGCAACCTTCCGATTCGCTGTGGACGGCGCACAAACAAATGCAGCAGCAGCAAGTGCAGCGGTTGGTCGTGTGCGGCGGGCGCGGAGAACTGTTGGGAATTATTACTCAAACCAGCTTGCTCAGAGTCCTCGACCCGACAGAAATGTACCGAGTGGTCAAACAGTTGCAGCAGTCTGTTTATCAACTGCAATCGGAAAAATTAGAACTGCTGCAAAGCCGCAATGCCAAATTGGAACAGCAGGTGCGCGAACGGACTGCCAAACTCCACGAACAGGTGCAGCGCGATCGGCTGTTAACTCAAATTTCCTTGCGGATTCACCAATCCTTAAACCTCGAAGAAATTCTCAACGCCAGCGTCGATGAAGTCCGGCAAGTTTTGCACGCCGACCGAGTAGCGATCGTGCGTTTGGAGCCGAGCAATTTCGGCATTGTCGTGGCAGAATCCGTTGCCCAAAAATGGGCTTCTATCTTGGGAGAAATCTTACCGGATAATATTTGGCAAGAATCTGCTTCGGTGATACAGCAGAAAATTTATGCCGTCCCCGACATCGACCAAGCCAGTTTGAGTGCCGAAAAATATGTGCGGTTCCAGCAAGCGCAAATCAAAGCTTATTTGATTGTACCAATTTTGCAAGATGGTCATTTGTGGGGGATGATGTGCGTCCACCAGTGCTCCAAATCCCGGCAGTGGCAGCCTTCGGAAGTGGATTTGCTGCTGCAGTTGGCAACTCAAATCGCGATCGCAATTCAGCAAGCCCAACTCTACCAGCAAGTACAAAATCTCAACACCGACCTCGAACGCCAAGTCCAAGAACGCACCGCCGAATTGCAGCAGAAAGTTCAGGAACTCCAGCATTTAAACGTTCTCAAAGATGAATTCCTCAGCACAGTTTCTCACGAACTGCGCACGCCTTTAGCTAATATGAAAATGGCTATTCATATGCTGAGAATCTCTCCGACACCAGACCGGCGCCAAATTTATTTAGAAATTTTAGAAACAGAATGTACTAGAGAAACAGATTTGATTAACGCTTTGCTCGATTTGCAGCGGCTCGAAGCAGCAGCTTGCCCGATCGATCTCGAACCGGTAAACTTAGAAGTCTGGCTGCCTACTGTCATCGACCCGTTCTACACCCGCGCCCACAACCGCCACCAGCATTTGCGAATAGAGTGCGATCGCCACCTTCCCACAATCACTTCCAACCGCGCTAGTTTGGCACGAATTTTAGCAGAACTCCTCAACAATGCCTGCAAATATACTGCCAATGACGGCGAAATCTCTCTAAAAGTTGAGTGCAAAAACGGAGATAGAGAAGATGGAGGACAAGACCAAAATCCGAGACAAACAAGCGCTGTCGATGCCAAAATTCAATTTAAACTCAGCAATCAATCCTCCATTTCGATAGAGGAATTGCCTCGTATTTTTGAGAAGTTTTATCGAGTTCCCAACGCCGACCCTTGGAAACAAGGAGGTACCGGTTTGGGTTTAGCTTTGGTTCAAAAACTCGTCGAACAGTTGCAGGGAAAAATTGAGGTTGAAAGCAGCAGCGGCTGGACTAATTTTACTGTCACATTTCCTACCAAACCGGATGGCAATTAGTCCGCCATCAATCGATTTGAGATTTTAGTAGGGTGCGCAGTGCGCACCTTACCATTACTTGGGGCGCAGTAGACCATTTATTGCCTTAGTCCTGTCTCATATCAAATCCGCTCTCGATCGGAATGATATCACTCTTTTTTGGGAGCTAGTTTGCGGATGCCAGACGGTACTGGTGAAAGATTCAAATATTCATTTTTCTCTTCAACAACTGATGGTTTAGAGGATTGATATTTCTTGCCTTTGGTGGCGTGATTAGCAACTGTGCCCAAGCAGGGTATGCCAAAATTTTCTAATTGACTGAAAACTTTTTTGACTACAGAAAAATTGACCTGACGAATTGTTACAACCATCAGTATTCCATCTGTGCGCGCAGCTAAAAAATTCGCGTCTTTACTGTCAATCAGCGCCGGCGTATCGTAGATAACCAAGTCAAATGTGGCTTGAAGTTCTTCCATTAAATACTGCATCCCAGATGACGCCAGCCGTCTGGCAGTACCGGGAACAGGAAGACCGGCAGTTAATACAAAAAGATTATCTACCTCGGGCGATCGCTGGATAATTTCACCGGGTTCGTTTTTATTGTCGAGCAAGTTGCTCAATCCCTTGACATTAGGCAGTTCCAACAGCAAATGCAGGCTGGGCGAATGCAAATTCGCGTCTACTAACAGCACTCGCTGACCCGCCAGCGCTGCCACGTGAGCTAAGTTTAAAGCCACAGTAGATTTGCCTTCGCCAACCGCAGCCGAACCAACTGCCAAAGAGCTAATCGTTCGATTTGAAGAAAGAAAGCGGATATTAGTATAAAGAGAGTCAAAAGCTTCTATAAATTCCGAAGCATTTTTATTATTCCGGTCTTTTCCTTCAAGATAAGCATAGGCATTAGCAATAGAAGGCGGAAATTTTCTCGCATTTTTGTAAAGAGGAATCGATCCCAATAAAGGTGCGTCAACCGCATCTTTAACGTCATCAGGGCAGTAGAAAATATTGCGGAACTTTTCCATGATGATAGCCACTGCAACGCCCAACACTAGCCCCCCAAAAAGTGCCATCACCAATTTGTTTCTATTTTTAGAGGCAACTGGAATCAAGTTGCCCTTAGGATCTCGCGGTATCTGCGGTTCAGAAATCATTTCCCAAGGTACTTGGCTTTGAGCTGCTTGGACGCGCAGAGTTTCCCGCTGGCTTAACAGTTGATCGCGGGTACGGGCGGCGATGTCTAATTGCTGTTGCAGTTCGTTGTAGCGGCGGGCTATACTGGGAAACTCTCTGGCTTGTCGGGTCAAATTGTTTTTAGTTTCGGCGATCGCCTGGCTGCGAGCTTCTAAAACTTGAACTTGGTTGGCTGTATCAACCAATTGTTTGATCAAGCCTATGCGAATCGAATTTTGAAAATTCTGAACTTTAGAATTGGCTTGAGTGCCTACTAAATTTTGCCCCAAAATTCGATCGGTTTGCTTGTTTAGCAAAGCTACTAAATTTGCCCGCTTGCGCTCTAAAGCTTCCACTATGGGGTTAGCAGATTTAAAACGAGCTGTTTCTACAGCAATCTGACCTTCTACTTCTTTAACCTTGGTCAGCAACTCTTTATATTGAGGTTCTTCGCTTAAAGCTGAAGCGGCAATAGCTTCATTTGGTGTAAAGTCTAATTGTTTTTGCAAGTTAGCGTACAGTATTTTCTGTTCCTGCAACAGCCTTTGAGTTTCTAACTCTAAAGTTTCTACGGTGCGAACTTGCGCGATCAATTGCGCGCCTTGTTCTTTCGGATCGGTAATTTTTTGCTGCTGCTGTATCACCTGCAACTCCGACTTCAGGTCATTTACGCGCTTGCTGAGTCCCGGAAGCTGGTCTTCAATAAATTTAACACCTTCACCAATGCGAGTCTTGCGTTCGTCAAGGCTGTACTTTAAATATTTCTTTTTAGTTTCTTCTAAAACGAACTCAACTAATTTAGGATCGGTTCCCATGAAGCGAACTTCCAAAATTTTAGTGATCGTCAACTCATTGTCTCCGACCCGCAAAATGACTAATCCTTTTTTAAGAATTTCTTCGGTAACTTCTGGATATTTTTTTTGGACTTGTTTAGCAATAGCCGACAGCATCTGAGGACTCTGGAGAATTTCAAGTTGAGTGGCGTAGTCCAAACTAAAAAATTCTCGATTAGGCACTCCCCCTCCCTCGCCGCGATTCGCCAGGGCAGCAGGGTCAGCAATTCTTGCCTCGGTTGTCACGGGTTCCACTAGCATCCGAAAATCGCCTTGATATGTTTTCTTGCCTCCCTTAATTTGATAAACAACTCCACCGCCTATTAGACCTACAATCCCAATAATCACTATGGCTTTTCGCGCCAAAGTCCTAAACAGCGGCTTTAGATTCAATCCTTTCGCAGGGGGCGCGCCTGACTCTTCTCCCTCGTCAACGGAAAATTGCTGCACCTGTCTGCTCTGGTTGCTAATTGG
This sequence comes from Microcoleus occultus BM001215583, assembly GCA_036700105.1. Lineage (GTDB taxonomy): Bacteria > Cyanobacteriota > Cyanobacteriia > Cyanobacteriales > Microcoleaceae > Microcoleus. Next base: position 648 of record JAUBOG010000181.1, on the reverse strand, counting down.
TACGATAGGAGAGTCCTGTTCTGTTTCCATGTTGACCTCTTTGATATTTGGGCGGTAAAATCAGTTCTGTTCTGGGAGCCTTGGGGTTGATACTTTCACCATTGACTTAGGATATCACAGGAGATTCTTGGTTGGTCAATGCCCCTTCCTTCTAATAGTTCTCACTACTTTCACATAGTATACAAAAATAACTAAATTCTGATGTTGTGCCTGCTGCCAATTTTTTTTATTAACCCAAGAGAGGGTTGTAGCCGACTGCATTTCTGTCTGCTGTGTTCTGCTTGTATTTAGGGTTTCTGGGCGGTTATACAACTTTTTCGGGTGCCGTTGAGTTTCGCCGCAGGTCGCGTCGTAACTTTACCAAAGTTTTACAATTTGCCGTAAACCTCAGCCGCCGATCGCGCTGGTATTCCCGATCGTCCATTATGACATTTTTCTGTTCGCAGTCAACAGCAGCAGCACCTGTTACCTTATCCGCGAACTGACCGGCTAAAATTTTTGCCATTTTCCATGCAAATATAATTAGCAACATTCAGCAGATTTTGGCAGCGGCAACTAATCGAGTCAATTTCCGATAAAAATCTGTCTCTTGTTTTAATTAGAACTCTTGCAAAAATATAATGCACCCCACCCCCACCCCCCCCCCCC
>JAUBOG010000180.1:8518-12112 GCA_036700105.1 Microcoleus occultus BM001215583 | reverse complement strand
GACTCAAGGCTGTGGAGTTAATCTCAAATCTCAAATTGGCCGACATAATTCTTAATGAATTTATGATAGCTCAAAGCCTGATAAATCCGTTACCCAATCTCCTTCAACCGCCATATATTTTGATGGTTTTACGGATTTTTGCTGTATCCACCTTACTTGGCAATAGTTTCAGCTTTTTGGACTTCTAACAACCAGCCAATTTTGGTGAGATAGAATAGCAGCATCTTTAAAACCAGTTTAACCATGAGCTCATCAACAGCCCTACAAAACATCGAAAAACACATCCCCATCGTGGGAGATGTGCATCGCAAAAGTCCGATCGCCTACCGAGCAACCCGCCTCGCCGTCAGTACAGTTAACGCCGTGCAAATGGCAGTAGCAGAGTCCTACATCAACGGCCTGGAAGTACCGGATTCTGTCTTGCGAGCGCTTTTTGATACCTGTATGCCCGTCTTTTTTAAGTATTTTCCCTCTCTGCTTGCACCCTACGAATGGGTACTCACAGAAACCGATCGTACCGCCGAAGGGCCGCGCGATTTGATGAAAATTCAGTACGACTTGCCTCAAGCGATGCTGAATCCCATGTTAGGTGACTCAAAACTCATCTATCCCAAATACAGCATGGGGTTGTGGGAAAAAGGAGCCACCAACCTCGAACAATCGCAAATACACATGATTGATGATGTGATTGAAAAGCTAGACATTCAGGATGGCGATCGAATTTTAGACTTTGGCTGCGGTTGGGGTTGCGTTCCCAATTACATTCTTTCCAAATTCCCCAATGTCACCTTTACGGGAATTAACTTGAGCCGCCACCAATGCGAGTATATGCGTCACAAGATGCAAGATCCTGAAAGCTACCTTAGTTCAGGGCGATTTACTCTGTTTGAAGGGGATTTGAACGATGCTCAATTTGAGACCAGGTTTGATAAGATTTTGTCGATCGGCGTTTTTTGTCATGTCGGTAATTTAACGCAAGCTTTTGCCAAGCTCGCCTCTTTCCTTAAGGATAACGGCCGAGTTTTCATTCACATCATCACAGTTCGCACTCCCAACAATATATCCAGCGTTTTCACGCACAAATACATTTTTCCCCACGGCCGTTACTGGAAATACGATGCAGTTCCCAGCCGCAACAAAGACCTCAAAACCATAAAAAGCTGGTATCTCAATGGATTTAATTACTCCACAACCTTTGCTAATTGGCTGAAAAACTTTGACGATTCTCAGACAATAGTCAAAGATTTAGACTACGGCATCGACTATGCCAAATTTCGCCGAATTTGGCGGTTTTATTTGATTTGGTTTGTGGCTAATTTCGCGAGTTGCGACGGCGAATATAATGGCAACGGTCAATATTTGATGGTTCGCGCTTAATCGCTAGTGCGAACTCTGTCTCTCTCGTTTGTATCGAAGCAGTCAGGACACAGCCGTGCCATTTCCCTACAATTAATCTGGCGGTATTTGCATCGCAAGTGCGATCGCTCCGGGCGTTATACCCCGCAAGCTACGATTATTTTGTGGCAGGGAAACGGCATTGCCGTGTCCATAATTGCTTTAATTGCCCTGAGAATGAAACAATTTTATGTGGATTTAAGAAACCGACAAGTGTTGCATTATTTTTAGGAATACAAATAATTTTAAAAACATCCTGAATCCGATTGTCGAGGGGTGAATAATCCGTATATCAAGCCTGAACACAGGCGCACAATACTTTTTAAATCCCATCCTTTATCGGTAGTGATTATTTTTGATATGTTACTGCCAAAAAAGGGCTAATTTTCGACATTAGGCAGGCAATATGAGACCTTCTCTTCCTCAAAACGATCCGAACCCAGAACAGCGGAAAGATCACTTGAACCGCCAGCAAAAAGCTTATCTGTTTGACTATGACGCTTTATCGCCTTTGGCATTATTGAAAGATGTGCCGCCAGTCGAGAACTTTTCGAGCAAGTATATTGGAGAGCGGATATTAGCAACATCGGAACTTCCAGGAAATATGCTGGCTGCCGATGCGAGAACTTTTCTCGATCCTCTCGACGAACTTCAAGATTATGAAGACTTCTTTACTCTGCTGCCTTTACCTCAAGTTGCTAAGATTTACCAAACCGATCGCTCTTTTGCAGAACAGCGCCTGTCTGGAGCAAATCCGATGGTGCTTCGCCTGTTAGATGCCAGCGATCCTCGCGCCGAAACACTGGCACAAATTTCCAATTTTCACCCGTTATTCGATCTGCAGCAAGAGTTGCAGCAAAAAAACATTTACGTTGCCGATTACACGGGTACTGACAAACACTATCGCGCGCCTGCAAAAATTGGAGGCGGAAGCTATGAAAAAGGCCGAAAATTCTTGCCGAAACCGCGCGCTTTTTTCGCTTGGCGGTGGACGGGAATTCGCGATCGCGGTGAAATGAGACCGATCGGGATTCAACTAGATCCGAAGCCAGACAGCCATCTCTACACCCCGTTCGATCCTCCTGTCGATTGGCTGTTTGCCAAACTCTGCGTGCAAGTAGCAGATGCCAACCACCACGAAATGAGCTCGCATTTAGGTCGAACTCATCTGGTGATGGAACCGATCGCGATCGTCACCGCCCGACAGTTGGCTAAAAATCATCCGCTCAGCCTGCTGCTGAAACCGCACTTCCGCTTTATGCTGACCAATAACGAGCTAGCGCGTTCTTATTTGATCGCTCCGGGCGGGCCCGTCGATGACTTGCTCAGCGGTACTTTGACAGAGACAGTAGAAATAGCTAGAGAGGCTTGCAGTACGTGGAGTCTCGATGAATTTGCGCTGCCAACCGAACTGAAAAATCGGGGCATGGATGACGAAAATCAACTGCCTCACTACCCTTACCGAGACGATGGATTGCTGCTGTGGAATGCGATCGAAACCTTTGTATCCGGCTATCTCCAATACTTTTACCCGACGAAAGAGGCGATCGCCCAAGATGTGGAACTGCAAACCTGGGCCAAAGAATTAGCCTCTGAGACAGGCGGTAAAGTCAAAGGAATGCCCAGCAAAATCGACACAGTTGAACAATTAATTAAAATTGTCACAACTATAGTTTTTACCTGCGGGCCGCAGCATTCAGCCGTCAATTTTCCCCAGTACGATTACATGAGTTTTGCGGCGAATATGCCCTTGGCAGCGTACCGGGACATTCCCAAAATTACCGCTTCTGGCACTCTGGAAGTGATTACAGAAAAGGATATTTTACGGTTGCTTCCTCCGTACAAACGAGCTGCTGAACAACTGAAAACAATGTTTCTTTTGTCAGCTTATCGCTATGACCGTTTGGGTTATTACGATAAATCTTTCCGAGAACTCTACCAAATGAGTTTCAATGAAGTTTTTGGGGGAACGCCGATCGAACAGTTGGTGCAGCAGTTCCAGCAAGATTTGAACATGGCAGAACAAAGGATTGATGCCAACAATCAAAAACGAGTCATCCCTTACTTTTCTATGAAGCCTTCGTTGGTGCTCAATAGCATCAGCGTCTAGAATCGAAAAATCTGCAAAATGTCTGAATGTAGGTTGCTTATGGCGCACCTTACTTTGTAATCGAGCAATATCTAATGTAGGGTGCTTAT
>JAUBOG010000180.1:0-8418 GCA_036700105.1 Microcoleus occultus BM001215583 | reverse complement strand
AGGGTGCTTATGGCGCACCTTACTTTGTAATCGAGCAATATCTAATGTAGGGTGCGCACTGCGCACCTTACTTTGTATTAGACGTGTTTGTATTATTCAACAATCGAGCAATTCACTGCCATTGTTCCAGAGGAATCAGTGAAGGTGACTTCATCCTTGTAATGCCTCGGTGTTCGCATCAGCAACTGCCAAGCTTCACCAGCATCGATTAAATTCAGGCGTCCGGGATAGTGAATTTGCAACAGTTCTTGCACCAGCGGATAATAGTCTGAGTTGATGCTGGGGAAAATATGATGTTCTGTGTGGTAAGAAAAATTCAAGTGCAAGACATCAAATATTTTAGGAACCCGCAGCGACATACTGTTGATCAGCGGGTCGTTAATCTCGGTCATCCGACAGCCCATGTGATTGGTGAAGATGTAGAACATCGCGCCCGCATGACCGATCGCGATCGGCAAAACGTAGGCGAGAGCCACTTTAATCGGGTTAAACTCTAAGTAGAACAAGATACTCAGATGAATTCCGACAATTCCGAGGCATTCAAAGGCGATCGCCCTTCTATCTTTCGCGCTAACCGTAAAAGCAGCCGGCACGTAATCCACAGATTTATCATTGAATAACAGTACCGAGGACACGTTGCGGAAATTGTGTACAAACCACGAACCCGCCATCCCGACAATCAACCACAGCGGATTGACTTCCACCGACGGTACAAATAGATTTTGAATCCATTTTCCCCAAGTATCCGGCTGTTGGTAAAGGTAGTTGCGATCGGGATCTGCTGCAGAATTCGTGTTATTGTGGTGTACCAGGTTGTGCAGATTTTTCCACTGAGTAGGCGGCATAAACAGCATACTCAGTCCCAGAAAGGCGATCGGATAAGTCAGCCACGACTTTTTCTGAACGCTACCGTGCATCAAGTCGTGGGAGCTAAATAGCAAAACTGTGATACTATTGCCCATGATGACGGCTAGAGGCAAGTAAAGCCATAAAAAATAGACAGACCAGCGATCGAGATTAGCAGCAATTCCCCATCCCAGCAATAAAATTCCCAGATTTATCAGCAGGATCGTTAACTTGCTGGAATTGGGTTCAAAGGCATCTGATGGCAGAAGCGGACGCAATTTCTTAACGTATACCGAGTGGTGAATCAGCGTTTCTTCACCTAAAGTCGGCGTTGCAGTCTTGTCTAGAGTATTGAGTGTTTTTTCGGATTTCATGTTTTAGATAAGAGTATTTCGATATCGCTAAATAACTTTCTACACTTAATTATATCCGGTTTTGAAGCATTTTAATATTTAGGAAAATCACTCATTAGCAACGCAGGACACGGCATTGCCGTGTCCTGAGTGTGGGTAATGTTAATTCCAATGCCACCGGATTTGATATCATTAGGGAAACGGCACTGCCGCGTCCGACCTTGCTTGTTTGCGTGTGTTTAAAAATCGCTCAAACAGAGTTTTGTCAATAACTATTAAAGACTGACGCATCGATAATACGATCGCACTTTTAACTTTTATTGAATCTCAATTACCAATTACATTAAAAAAGTCCATTACCTTGAACAATTTCTTTAATTGTCGTCAGCGTATCCAAACCAATTAAGCCTCGGCGATAACCTTTTTGATTGGACATTCCCAAAAATATGGCATCTCCGCGATTTTGATAGCGCCAAAACCGAGGCGAGGCATTAATAAAAGTAGAAGCGCTGTTAACATCCAGAGCAAATTGGCGGCTTTCCAAGTAAGATTCAGTGGCGATACAATCTGCGTGGCCGCTGCTGTAGCGGTTGATCCAGCCGATCGCTATTTCCAAACTATCAACAACTTTAAACGCTATAGTTTTGTTTAAATAAGGTTGAGTCCACTCGTAGGGTTCCGCCAGCTTCAACTCTGGGAAATCTGCGACGAGATCCGCATCTCCGCTAATGTGAAAGCCTTTTTCTTTTAAACTGTTCCACAGCCTGACTAAGGAAGAAGGTTTTTGGTTGCGATCGATCAGCACTTTCTCGATCGCGTTTACCGGATCGGGCACGCTTTGATGGCTGTCCAAAATCATCCACCTTGCCATCTCCAAACTACCAGTCGGCGACCAATAAAGATAACAATTGCCCATTGCCGATCGCAACACCGGTGCCGTGCACAGCCTTACCACCTGCTGCACCAAACTCGGTCTGCCGTACGGAATAATTAAATTGAGATATTGGTCTTGAGTGACCAAATCCCTGATCGAAGCGCCCCGATCCGGCGGCAATACCTGCAAACATCCTGACGGTAAACCGACATCATCGATCGCCGAATGCAAAGCTTCTCCAATTACAGCATTAGTTTGCCAGCTTTCGCTACCGCCTTTGAGGATCAAACTGTTAGCGCTTTTGAGACACAAACCGGCTGCTATCGCCCCCAACTCTGGAAACGCTTCGTAAATTAGGGCGATCGCCCCCAGCGGTAGCGACTGACAGTATACTTGACAGCGATCGACCTGATAAGAAGCATTGATCACCCTGCCGATCGGATCTGGCATTTCCCCCAACCGCTGCAGAATTTGCACAGTTGTCTTAATTCTTTCCGGCGTCAGCTTCAGCCACTCGACAATCAACTCAGGAATCGCCATGTCGCGACTCGCTTCTAGATCCAGAGTATTTGCTTCTAAAATGTCATTTTGGCGGCGTTTCAGCGCCTGCGCCATCGCCTGCAAACCAGCAGCGCGATCCGTACTCTTTGTCGCCGCCAATTCCAAAGAAGCAAGATTGGCGCGGCGGGCGACATTTGCCCCATCTGACGAATGGCTAAAATCCTCTATTATCATCTAACTAACGCCTGTAAGCCAGCCATACCATCAGCGCCGGCAGCATGGCTAGCAGCACGGCTACCATTGCCCACAAAATCACATTCGGGCCCGGCGAGTGCAGCGCCAAGGGCAACCAAATCACTAGCGGCACCAAAATCATCCCCAGCGCCAGGGGCAAGTAGTGGGCTTTCAAACCCGGGTGAGCTCTGTTCCACTGGTTTCCCGTCCACCGCCAAGCTTGTTTGTAAGGATAGTTCGTGGATAGTTGCTCGATGACGTGTCCGCTTTCGTCCAATACGAATATTTGCTGACAGCGGTTGCAGCCAAAGGCTTCTGTCAGCGTTATGGGAACGAGACGGCCCCGGCGCCGGCAAGGGCACGGGTACTCATCGTTTAAGTCAATTTTTGGAGCTTTTTGGGATGGCACGGGCGATCGGATAAAAAAAGCGTTTGTGCAAAAATAATCGTTAACATATCCACTCTGATCGAACTTGTCAATTCTGCCCGATCGAGGGTTTTAACTGCCTGTTCCGAGCCATCGCCCTAGACGGCAATTTTGACTTACAAGTTCTGAACTCAAGTTTACCATTAACTTAGGTATTTTCAACCAGCGTCAGGAGTATATCGAAGACTTTCTCGATTTACTTTCCGGTTTTCTTGATTTTTTAAAGCGGGTGACGCGATTCGAACGCGCGACATTCACCTTGGCAAGGTGACGCTCTACCACTGAGCCACACCCGCATTTCCTGCGGTCTTAACTATAATGTCTCAATTTTCGGAATTTGTCAAGTCTTTTTTATAAGTTTTTTTCAGAAAGCCTGTAAAAGCGCCCCAATGCCACTCTGGCTATGAAAGTGCAGCAGCCTGATTATTAACAAAATCAGTAATTGCAGCGGATTTGACCGCCATCGGCCGACTCCAAAGCTACAATCAAACTGGAATTGTGGGAGAACACTGCCAAATGTCAGACTTAAATCGCGGAATCATGAAGTTCAAGGGAGCTGATAGCCCGATCGCGATCGCCATTTCGGCGATCCTGATTGCGGGCGGCATCGGCTTCCTGATCTGGTGGGCGCTGCAATCAGCCTACACCTTCAGCTAACAGACTGCTCAAACCTAAAACTTATCAGGCATTGCTCGGAAGGCAGAATTTCAGAAAAATTCTGTCTTTTGCGTTTTTTTTGCCCTTGAACTTGAGTTGATTGCCAAAAACTGCGGATTCCGATCGATCGTCCGATCGGGCGACTCAATACCGCCAACCCGATCGCGCTCCCCGAGCGACTACTTTTGTAGTACACTTGTAAGCAAGGCGCATAGAGAGCGCTGTTTGAGACTCAATTGTTTATAAGGGTAGTATCTCAAAAAAATTATGGCAAGCTTTCAGGACATCCTAAAATACTACAACCGCTACTGGAAAATCTCGGTTTACAGCATAGGCGCATCCAGCGTTTTGGCACTAGCCGATTTACTTGCGCCCTACGCGATCGGACAAATATTAAACGTATTGTCCGGTCAACCTACAGACACAGTAACGCAAAAACTGATAGCAGCGATCGCCTCTTTTACACAACAGCCCGCCGATCGAACACTATCACTATCCGTCTTGCTGGGCTTGATTTTTCTAGTAACAGTAGTCAAAGCACCGATCCAACCTTGGGTGGGAAATTGGTTTCACTGGGCGATACCATTGAGAGCGAGGCGCGATCGAATGAGAAGCGCGATCGGCAAAATCCTCACCTTACCCCTAGAATTCTACGACGAAAACAACGCCGGACGCATCGCCAGCCGCATCGCCAAAGGCATCGCCAACCAGACTTGGACATACCCAGAAATTGCCGGCGAATTCATCCCCGAAGTCGTCCGCTTAGCCGGCATCTTTGCAGTTATCTGGTTGATTGAATGGCGGATCGGCTTATTAATTTTGGTTTCCTTCCTATTTATCCTCAGTTTCACCTTAAAAGGTCTCCAGCAGGTAACTGCGCGAGAAGAAATTCTGGATGAATACATCGAAGATACCGAAAGCCGCAACTCGGAAATTATCACCAACATCAAAACAGTCAAAGCTTTTGCGACAGAAACAGACGAACTCAAAAGGCAAACCACCAGACTCGATCGCGAATTAAAAGTAGTTGTCAACCGCATTCATAAAGGATACGTCACTCTGGGGACATACCAGCAGACAATCGTCCAGTTGTGTTTGTTTTCAGTTCTTGGTTTTACCCTAGCAGCCACGGTGGGAGGTCAAATTTCCCTCGGATATTTTGTTACCATCTACACCTTAGCCAGCATGGCCTATTCCCAACTGCGTCCGATTAGCATTATTGCCGAATTATTGGCCCGCCGCTATTCTTCGATGATCCGGTTCCACGAGTTTATGCAGTTACCAGACGGTGTTGATGCGGTGAATTTAACAGCAGAAAACGCTGCATTCGCGTCGCCTTATAAATTTAGCGGCAAAATTGAGTTTTGCGGGCTGACGTTCGGGTACGATCGCCAAAAGCCTGTTTTGCAGGATGTCAATTTATTGATTCATCCCCGTCAGACTGTAGCATTAGTCGGGCGATCGGGTTCGGGGAAATCAACCTTAGTTAAACTGCTGTTCCGCTATTTTGAACCAAACGGAGGCCGGATTCTGATCGACGGCGAGGATATTTCCAGCTTAGATGTCACCGGCTACCGCAAGCGTTTAGCCATAGTCCACCAAGAAGTAGACGTTTTTAACGGTACTTTGCTGGATAATTTAACTTACGGCAACCCGAAAGCAACTTTTGACCAAGTTGAGGAAGCTTGCCGCATCGCCAAAGTAGACGATTTTGTGAGTTTGCTGCCTCAAGGTTACTATACCGTTGTTGGCGAACGGGGAATGCGCTTGTCCGGCGGTCAGCGGCAGCGGTTGGGAATTGCCAGGGCTCTGCTGGTGGAGCCGGACGTGTTAATCTTTGACGAAGCTACTTCTAGTTTGGATTATGAGTCGGAGCGATCGATCCAGGTAGCCATGCAGAATATCTTAGGTACGCGCACCACCATAATTATTGCCCACCGGCTGAGTACAATTCGCGAAGCCGATGCGATCGTCGTACTCGACGGCGGTAGAATTGTGGAAGTTGGCAGCCACCAAGAACTCTTAAGCCAACAAGGGATTTACCGCCGACTGCACTCCCTGCAAGAAACCGGCGCATTAGTAAATTAGTCAGTTGTCAGTCAAGCCTCAACCGTTGACTGACAACTGTTGACCGTTGTCATCAGTTACCCATTCCCCCGTGTCCCATTCTCCATGCCCATCCTCAAATCAAACTTATTGATTCCAGCTTTTTGATTAAACTTTCTGATGTATTGTTGCAAACAAAGAATTTGGTGTTAGGATTTATAACTGTGATGGAAATGGGTCGATGCCCGAGCGGTTAATGGGGGCGGACTGTAAATCCGCTGGCTACGCCTACGCTAGTTCAAATCTAGCTCGGCCCACCTTAATTTAATAGAAAGTTAAAAGTTAAAAATTAAAAGTTTTAATTAGACACTTTTAACTTTTTATGCCCGTGTAACTCAGTGGTAGAGTACCTCCTTGGTAAGGAGGAAGTCACGAGTTCAAATCTCGTCACGGGCTTTCTGATTTAGTGTAGATCCATAAAAAGTTTCAGGTTAATTAGATAGCCAGAAAATCGGAATGCGTAAGTTTTGTTTGATAGACTCTTATTTTGGTAAAGGATTGTTGATTTTGGTGAAGGGTTTTTACTTGATTGGAACTGTTGTTTTTTACGTTCGTTCTTTAGTTTCTCAATCTTAATTATGCTGCGGCAAGTTCGATCGCGAAATTAGAGAAATTGTATTTGCGGCATTAAAGGCGATCGTACCGGGAATCTCGAAGGCAATGTAAAGCTTTGTAACAAAAATCGAAATTTCTCCCTCAACACCTTGACATAAACTATTTTCCTATGGTGAGATACTAACAAGCCAGACAAGTATCTGTATCGCTTGTTCGCATCTACCGAATCAAATATGAAATTTTCCAATAAATCGCCCTTCAACAGTCAAGAGCCGTTTCCTATTGGGGAAACGACCTTAATACCTGAATTTGACCTAAACACCGCCAACTCATTCAATCCTCAAGCCCTTAGCAGCCCTACTCCATAACCAGCACTCCCCGAACTTCCAGACAGTTTTAACAATAACCCCGAAGACACCGCAATCTCCTCCAAATCCATCAATTTTAGCCCCAAATTAAAGGATTTTACTTTTACCCCCCCGTAAAAAAATCGCCTGAACTCGATTCTCTTACTGGCGAACCTGCAAACGAAAGACAAATCGACTACTTCGGTAAAGATCCTATTTTTGCGGAAAGACGCGCATCTCAACTCGCTCCAACTGCGGCCAATCCCAAAAATCCTCCACTCATTGAAAGTGCCGAACTCAAATTCAAAGACGCAAACAATCAACCTTTTGAAAACAATTTACCAGTTTTATTTCTGACTGGAAGCAACGTTTTAGCAGACAACTTTGGCGACCCCAAAGGCAGCAAATTCAGCGATTTAGTGGTAAAATTTTATGTTGGCGGCAAAACCTACGAAGGCACAATATTAGCTAACCTCAGTCGCAAATTAGCAGACAATCAATTTGAAGTAGCCGTCAGAGTTCCCGACACCGTACCCTTGGGCGATTCCCGGATCGTCCTGGGCCGCAAACAGAACGAAAAAGTCAGTTCTCTTCCGGCAGAACCAGCAAAAGAAGTTCTCTATAGCAGCAATTCCTACCGGATTGAAAACACTACAGAAAACGTGTTTGCAGCGCAGTGGACGGCCGATAGAATCGCTGTCCTCAACGCGGACAATCCAGAATCTGTGGTGGCGACAACGAACAGCAGCGACTTGCTAATTGGTAACATTGCTGTAGGTACGGACGATCGGCTAGATAGAGCCAGAGATTTGACTGTAACTAGCGACGGTTATCGCGTGTACGTACCCCTGGAAGCTTCCGGTAGAGTCGCTTTGGTCGATCCGATCACCCGCCAGCAGGTAGATACTAAAGCGGATGTAGCTGGCATGAATCCGATCGACTTGCCTAGCGGTGCATCGCCACGTTCAATTGTAGTTGATTCCCGCGATCGATACGCTTACATTGCCGACGGGAAAATTGGCGGCAATTCCATCTACGTTCTCGATATCAACCCGTTCTCATCCAAATATCACCAAGTCACCCAAACTATCACAGTTGGTGCAGCGCCTAGCGGTTTGCGACAGATGGCAATTAGCAGCGACGGCAAAAAGCTATTTGTTACCGCGCCCAATGGGATAAACAGTCGCATTTACGTTGTGAATATTGACCCCAAAGACCGACCCAGCGATCCAAGTCAGAACCCTAAAAAGTGGAATCAATTAATCGGAAATATAACAGCCGATGAAGGGGTAGAAGGATTAGCTGCTACGGTCGATCCGCTGAAGATGACGTTTTCAAACAGCGGCAAAGATAGCAAAGGATTCGGGGTGCTAGACATTACAAATAATAACCCGGTAAGTTTTGCCGCTACTACTCGCTATACAAGTTTAGGGCTGGGTTCAAATTTTGATTATTTCGATGTGAATGAGGGAGTTTCGGTAACAGTTTTACCGGATGCGAGTTATGCGTTTGTTGTGG
>JAUBOG010000017.1:0-30319 GCA_036700105.1 Microcoleus occultus BM001215583 | reverse complement strand
CGGATATGAACGAGAGATACCAAGGATTTCAGGCTTAAGTTGACACCAATGGGCAGTGCCGTGTCCTAATTTCTGATGATACAGAGGAAACGGCACTGCCGTGTCATGATTTCGGCTACTTAGTCAAAACACAGTACCGTCACTTTCAATCTGAATTGGCGGCACTCCACCAGCCCTCAATTCGGCTGCAATTTTCCGCCCCGCCGCCCAAGTTCCCCCTTGCAAAATCTTCACCAGCGGCAATTGGGCCGCACTCAAATGCAGCTTTTCTCGCATAGCTGCGGCAATTTTATCTAACAGAATCACAGTTAGCGATCGCCATTCCACTATAACTTCCGAACCTGGTAAGTAACTCTGTTCAAAAAGAGCCGAATCCTTTGCCCGCAGCAGCCCGATATCCAAACACAAACCGCCGTTTCGGTACTCCGGCAATCCCGTTAACTCATCCAATCCAGCGACTTCTAAACCGAGTTCTTGCAGCGGTTCCAGCAGCGAATAAGTCAACCACTGCGAGAGTTTGTGAAACGGCACAAATTCAGAACCCAGATGTGCTCCTTGCAATGCCGGATGCCGCCAAACATCGCCTAAATTAACTGCACCAATTGCATATCTTCCCGGCCAAATTTCCCCAAAACCTGTCAAAACAGCGCTCAATATTTCAGCAGCCTTCACAGTGTTGACTCCAGGAAGCCGAGTGTCGAGCAAATATTTTACCAAATAGCCGGGACGCGGGTTCTCGCTGCCAAATAATAACGGATGCTGGCAAATCGCATTTCCCAAACGCTGCAACAATTCTAATCTGCCCGTTAAACCAACTAGCGGGTTGTCTCGGCTTACCTGAAATCCAGCAGCTAAAGTTCCCAGTTTTAATTGAGAAAGTCCCAGAGAATCAGCTTGCAAAGGAAAATCGGGATTGCTGGAAAAAACCCCTTGACAAAACATCCGAAAAGTGGCTACTGCTAACCCTTCCGAACGGCGGTAAACCTGTCCGGTTTCTGCTTCGCAATACTGCCAATCTGCACCGGCACCGGCATCGAGTAAAACGCTGACGATTGCTAAATCAAATTTGCTCTTAGCTTGTTCTATGAGTGCAAATTCGGCTATTGCTGCATCCAATTCGGCGATTCGCGGCTGGTTGCCGGCTTCAAAATGCCGCCAGCGGCTGTGAAAGGGAATGTTAAAATCGGGGTACTGCTGTCGCGCTGTGTCGATTACATAGTTTGCTGCTTTGTCGAGTTGCGATAAATCGACGCGGAAGTAGCGGAGTTTGTTTTCGGAGGCTAAATCAAAAAGCCGATCGCACTTTTGGCGGATCGCAGCCGGCGTTCTCAGATATTCTACAGTCTCAAGTTCAATATTGTCCAACTTCATACAACCAAACAGCGGTAAACATCGTTTTCTTTAAAAAAGTCAAAATTACTGTAATCTAAAAGATTATCTAAAATCACATTTCTATCTATTTTGATCAGCTTGTATTCCCACTTCGAGCCGCTGACTTCGCGCTTTACTTGATCTGAAACTATCACAGAATTTTTTTCTGTACCCGGAGATACTATTTTACTTAAATCTTCCAGGCGATCGGCGATGTTAATATCTTTTCCGTAAGTGCAAGACCGAAATATATACAAATTTCCTTTAGCAACTCCCACCGACAAGCCGCAAGGTATTTGATTGCCCTGAATAAAAAGTTTCCAATTCTCGCACAAACTTTCCATTGCCGCTAAAGCTGAGTGAGCTTCCGGGAAAGTCAACAAATGCGAATCGCCAACAATACTCCGAATTGTGCCGCCGTATTCTTCGCAAATTGTTTTTTCAAAAGTATCGAAGTTGGTGAGTAAATATTCAACATCTTTAATAGAATTTGATTCTTGGTATGCAATAAAACCTCTTAAATCTGCTTTGATGATTGCTTGATTTTCTACTATTCGCGTTTTGTAACTTTGGTCAACTTTGTACACTTTTTCAGGTTCGCTCATACCTTTTAAAGAAAACTCGTTAACAAAAGATGTTTGCACTTCTGCTTTATTGATCGCCAGCCAGGCCGCTTGGGACAAATATATTTCATCCGGCGGAGTTACTGATTCTATGCGCGCCGTTAAATTCACCGTATCGCCAAAAATATCTTTATCTTGATGCAAGACATCTCCTAAAGTAATCGACACGCGAATAGCTAACCGTTCGTCGTTCGCTTTGCTAGACTGTTCTGCTCTCAATTCTTGCTGCATTTCTATAGCTGCCATAGCGGCTGCTGTGACGCTAGGAAAAATCATCCAAAATGAATCGCCTTCCCCTTTAATCACGCTTCCTTCATTTCTGGTACTAATATTTGAAATAAAATTTTTATGCTCGTTTAACAAACTACTTAAGTCCGACTGAGATAATTTTTTAACTCTGGCGGTATATCCGCAAATATCTGTTTTTACGATCACAGTAGAACGCAAATTAGCCATAACCTACCCTGACTGATCAAAAACCAGCAATAAATTTTATTTGGCAAAGACGCAATAGTTCGCGTCCGATAGCTCGCATCTTTGCCCTCTCAATCTCCTAAATCGCGTCCTTTAGCTTCTGCAAGAATTGTAGCATCTGGAACAGGGTCTGGCGTGTAGTACCCAGCCGCTTTTTTGGCGACGATTTCGACTTGTGCATCTGCGGGAATCCAATCTTCGGGAATCGGAATGCGATCGACCACCTGAATGCCCGAATTGATAATCGCATTGTATTTGAGATCGCTCATCGAAACTAAACTGTCAATTCGAGAGATACCCAACCAGTGCAGCACGTCCGGCATTAGTTCTTGAAACCGCATATCTTGAACTCCTGCAACACATTCAGTGCGAGTAAAATAGGCATCCGCTCGATCGCCACCTTCCTGCCGTTTTCTGGCATTGTACACCAAAAACTTAGTGACTTCCCCCAAAGCTCTCCCTTCCTTGCGGAAGTAAACAATTACTCCAGAACCGCCCGATTGTGCAGTTTGGATGCAAATTTCAATCCCGTGTACCAAATAAGGACGGCAAGTGCAGATATCCGAACTGAACACATCAGAACCGTTGCATTCATCATGTACCCGTACCGCCAACTGCTTCTGCGGATCGGAAATATTCGCGACATCGCCAATAATATAAACCGTAGTTCCGCCAATTGGGGGCAAGAAAACCTGCAAGTCAGGCCGCGTCACCAAATCCGAGAACATTCCGCCTGTTTGCTCGAACAAGACGCGACGGAGAACGCTTTCTTGGACGCCGATCCTGCAGGCAATTCCCGGCAAATACCACACCGGGTCGATCGCAATTTTAGTGACAGCTAAATTGCCGCCTTCTTTGACTATTTTGCCATCAATTTGCACCCGCCCCTTAGCGATGGCATCTTGCAATTCCGGCATATTAATGTGAGCTTTAGTGACAGCAATTGTCGGCCGAATATCGTATCCCTGCTGGGAAAATGAAGTATAAATTTCGCTAACCAAGCCCCCAAAAGGATCGAGAGAAACAATCAAATTGCGATCGCCCCAACTCGGATGCGGCCCGATGCGTGCCGCCGGAGACGTGTTAGTAAAATCGGGGCGGTGATCCGCTTGGAGTGCGCCGGAAGCAACTGCTAGCGCTCGATAAACAGAGTAAGAACCCGAATGAGTGCCGATCGCATTCCGGTGAGACGATTTGCTGAGGCTGCCAATCACAGGCCCCCGTTTCAAGGGATCGATTTCTCCCCAGAAAATGGGAAGAGGTTTTGTGCCGGATCTACCGGGATGGGATGTTAAAACTATATGCTTGGGTTTTGACACAGTTTTTTTGGCTCTTGCTATGGATGCTGCTGTTGGTTGTAAGCCAAATCGCAATCTGAAACAGTCATTCATCATACCAACAGTACACGCATCCCCGGTTGAAACAATGGCGCAACACACACAAAACCCTATCTAAGCTTGGGTTGAGGATAAGAGAAGGTTTTAGTCGGATTCGATCTAAGTCCAGAGTTCAATCATTCCCAGTATAGCCAACCTCAAAGACAGCACAACCGCCAAACGGCAATTTTGAAGTTTTAACATATCCGCGAAAAAAAAAAAGATTTGAGATTTTGAACCGCCAACGTGCAGTCAATCTCAAATCTCAAACCTCAAATCTCAAATCAAATACTTTTGGTAAAAACGCCTTAATCCAGTCTTTGCGGGTGACAGAATTCCATCAAAATTGCCTCGCCTTCGCCCCGCGAGTCCAATTCCTTCGCCATCCCCTCAACACGTGCTTCAGAAAACAAGAAGCGGGTAACTTTGTGCGGTACAAACCACCGATAGCGCTGCCACAAACAGATAGAGTAACGAAGGGCATCGGGCAAAGAGTAGGTGTAATTTCGCTGAATTGCCAAACCAGCCTTTTCGCCGGCTAGAGCCAGGGTTTTTGGAGTGTAACCGATCAGATTGTAAGGATAATCGGTGCTGTGCCAGCGCCAGCCCAGTTGCCGCGCGTAGGGGCTGTCGGCGTTCGGTACAGCAACCCAAATGTAACCGTTTGGAGCCAGCAATTGCCTCATGCAGTCGAGTGTTTCTGCCGGAAAAGGCGTTGCTCCCAAAACGTGGGAACAGAGTATGACATCAAACTTTTCGTCAGTACCTTTTTCGGCAACATATTCTTCTACAGTGCCGGTGAAAACATCGACACCGCATTCGCGGGCGGCTGCTGCTGCTGAGGAGCTAGGTTCAATTCCTGCTACCTCAACTCCGAGTTTTTTGAAGACTTGGATAATGGAACCTCCACCGCATCCCACGTCTAACAGCCGCTTGCCGACAGGGATAGGAATGTGTCGGTATTCATTGAGTTTTTTGGCTGTTTTTACTGCATCTTCTTCGTCGGGGACGTAAGTGTTGTAGCACTGCCAGCCTTCTGGGTAATAATCGCTCAGTTCATCCCATGTAGGGCGGGGATTTACGAATACTAAGCCGCAGTCTTCGCATCCGTAAACTGACCATTTAGGAGCCTCTTTAGGTTGGCGCGCAGTGCCTGCCTTGTACCGGAAGCTAATTTTGGGGGAGCTGCAAACTGGGCAATTTGTGTATTTTTGCATGGTTCAGTTTCAGAGTTTGTACAGTTTCTAAAAGTTTCCAATGGTAGTAGAGCAACCACAATTTATTACCATTAGTTGAGCAGGTAGAGTGCACCCTGCAAGCCGATAGAAACTAGCCTTATATGCTGCAAATCAGTAGTTTTTGATGCTCAGCTTGTTTGCGGTTGACCCCGATCGATCGGCGCTGTACGATGTTATGTGTAAACGGTAGACCCAGAAGGTAGCATTTGTTACCTCAAATACAACCGACGCTCAACAGACAATGATTTTCGGCAGCGTTTTTGCGGCAGTGCTAAAGTCTCAAAGAAATACTAACTCACAAAATTAATGTTGCCAAGTACATCTAATTATTTGCTGAAAAACGGTCGCGTACCCGCGTCTCTTCTACAGATGAAATCGATCGCCCCGCCAGCATCTACTGTTACAACAACCGGAACTGACAGCAATTTTTGCTTGGTAGATGTGGAAATTGCAGCGGGTACGATCGCCCAAATTACGACCGCAGATACAGAACATTTATTCCCAATTGCAGATATCCCAATTGTCGATTTGTGCGGTGGCTTAATTTTGCCTTGTTTCGTAGATATGCACGCGCACTTAGACAAAGGACACATTTGGGATCGATCGCCCAATCCAGATGGAACTTTTGCCAGCGCGATCGAAACAGTACGCGCCGACGCCCAAAAAAACTGGAATGCAGGCGATGTTTACCGGCGGATGGAGTTCGGATTAAAGTGCAGCTACGCCCGCGGAACCAAAGCCATCCGCACGCACATCGACGCAACAGGAGAACAGGGAACCGCGAGTTTGGGAGTATTTGAAGCGCTGCAAGCCGAATGGGGCGCGAGAGTGATTTTGCAAGCAGTTTCCCTGGTTTCCCTAGACTATTTTCTGACACCAGCAGGGGAGAAACTAGCCGATCGCATGGCCCAAGTCGGCGGCATTCTCGGCGGCGTCGCCTACATGAATCCCGATTTAGACAAACAACTCGATCGAGTTTTTGCCTTAGCAGCAGAACGAAATTTAAACCTCGACTTCCACAGCGACGAAAACGGCGATCCAGAATCAACAACCCTGCGAGAAATCGCAAAAACCGCCATCCGCCATAAATTTAGCGGTCAAATTATCTGCGGGCACTGCTGCAGTTTAGCCGTACAACCGCCCGATTTAGTAACAGAAACCCTAGAATTAGTCAAAGAAGCAAATATTGGCATTGTCAGCTTGCCGATGTGCAACCTTTACCTGCAAGACAGACACACTGGGCGCACGCCGCGCTGGCGGGGAGTGACGCTGCTGCACGAACTTAAAGCAGCAGGAATTCCCGTTGCTGTCGCCAGCGACAATTGCCGCGATCCGTTCTATGGATTTGGCGACCACGATGTTTTAGAAGTCTTCAATATGGCAGTCAGAATCGCTCATTTAGATATGCCATACGGAGATTGGCTGCACACAGTCACGCAAACACCGGCACAGTTGATGGGATTGCCGAATTCAGGAAAAATTGCCGTTGGTTTACCAGCAGATTTGATTTTGTTTAAAGCGCGGAATTTCAGCGAACTGTTATCTAGAAATCAGGGCGATCGCACAGTTTTGCGGCAGGGCGAAAAGATTGATACAACCTTGCCCGATTATCGCGAACTAGACGACTTGTTAGGAATTTAAATGTCAACCGTAAGGTGCGCAATGCGCACCATACATTGTAAACAAGCTTCTCTTCTCTTTTCTTCCTTCGCGTTCTTAGCGTCTTCGCGGTTCGTTCAAAAAAAATCTATTTCAACAAGCATTTAGCAGTGGCATCTTGTCAATACACAATAGATTTGATATAAATATAAAAGCTAATTCCATCGAGGATGTTTTAAGTGAAAGCAGTTATTTTATTGTCAGGAGGGCTGGATTCCTCAACAGTTTTGTATCAAGCCAAGGCCGACGGCTGCGAGTGTTACGCGATTTCCTTTGACTACCGGCAAAGGCACCGGCGGGAGTTGGAATCAGCACGGGCGATCGCGCTTTCGGCCGGTGTTAAGGCGCATCAGGTGGTAAACTTTGACTTGACGCTTTGGGGCGGTTCGGCTTTGACGGATGATGAGATGGAATTGCCGATCGATCGCAGTCTCGCAGAAATGTCTCAAAACATCCCCACTACCTACGTTCCAGCTAGAAATACGATCTTTCTCAGCTTTGCCCTAGCCTACGCCGAAACCCTAGAAGCCGATCGAATTTACATCGGCGTCAACGCCTTAGATTATTCCGGCTATCCCGACTGCCGCCTCGATTACATCCAAGCCATGCAGGAAGTATTTCGGTTGGGAACCAAGCAGGGAAGAGAAGGAGAAGCTATTAAAATTATAACACCTTTGATCGAACTTAAAAAAACCGAAATTATTCAATTAGGCAACAAATTGGGAGTGCCTTGGGAGCAAACTTGGTCTTGCTATGCAGGCGGCGAAACTGCGTGCGGCGTTTGCGATTCTTGTCGGCTGCGGCTGGCGGCTTTTGAGGAATTAGGATTGAAAGATCCGGTGCCTTACGGTTAAATATGAGTGACGCATCCGCAGTCAAAAACCAGGTTTTTTCGCGAGAAATCAGGACACGGCAGTGCCGTATCCCTACAATTGATGGCGGTAGGGAAACGGCAGTGCCGTGTCCTCTATATCATTTCGGCACAGCCGGAATTGATATAAGTCCTGTATGACTAAAATTTAAAAAATTGATTGTTAATTAGTTTTGAATCATCCGGCTGCTTATTTAGCTTTCGGCTCATCCTCAACTTCCGGTTGACCCTGGTCTTCCTGGTCAAACCTAATTTCATTTTGCAGCGAATTCAATGGGACTAAAAGCATATCAGCTATTTGCGATTGTCCTCTAGCCCTGTAGATATCTATCGCTTTCTGAAAATCTTCTACTCCCCCATGTATATCTCCAGCTCCAGCTCGAGCATCAGCACGGATCATATACGCTTCTACAAAATCAGGATTGAGATTGATTGCTTGAGTAAAAGCTTCAACTGCTTCCTTGTACAACCTTCTGCGGCCGAGGTCGAATCCTTGTTGATAAAGTTCTTGAGCTTTCATAGCATTTCTTAATTTCTGCTGTTCATCGCGTTTGCATAAAGGATCGAGTCTATTTACTTTACCTGATGAATCAAGTATAAAGCACCCTGGCTGTTCCTGAGCATTCGCTATTGTCTGAAAAAAAGGTAAACTAGCCATAGATTGTTTTTACAACTTTAAAATATATGTCTGTTGAAGAGCGCCGAGGTATTGAAACAATTGACAGAAACCACAATCTACTTCTAGTTCGCGCTCCTATTGAATTAGTGGCCCAAAAGCTTAGTACGGCGAGACGTGCGGATGTTTGGGAACGGGATATCTACGATCGCGAAATCGAGATTACCGCCGAAAGCTATATTGTATTTCAATTCCGAGGACACCCTTGGACGATCGTTGAGCAACTGAATTATCATCCCGGTTCCCTTGTATTTGGAGAAGGAGATGCTATCACCCTTTCCTGGTTCCTATCCGCTCGCGCCATCTACTACAAATGCAGCGACACTTGCGGTTACATTGGTTATAACTGCTACGACGGAGGTGCATTTGCAGAGATGCTGTACTTTGAGGAAGAAATGGATGTCCTATTCCTCTCTAACTTTCGTGAGGTTAAAGCTGAGGACATTGACGATGCCTTCAACTTTACTTTCGCTTTTATGCGGGAGCAAGATATCTATATTCCCTTGGTACATTACGAAAATGTGAGGGCTGGCGATCGCGTTAATTTGCGCCCCAAAGGCCCGACGTTAGATGATTTAGTACGCAGCGACTTCGAGCGAGTAGATTATCTAGGTATTCGCTAAAATATCCTCAACTCGAAAATTTCGCCACACCTCTCAACCCGCTATTCTTGCGCCCTCTCCCGACAATTTCGCCAGCCGCTGCAACTTCGCCTAAAGTTCGATCGCCCGCCGCCCCATTCAGCAACTGAATTTGAATTTGATCCAACCGCGGCCCGATCGCCGAAACAACAGTAAGTTCGGCATTTTCGCCGCGCCAAACTTCCCCAACAGCCGGCATTCTTTGCAACTGATAGCTCAGAAAACCTCCGATTGTCTGATATTCGTCTGTCACCTGCAAATCCAAATTCAAAATTTGATTCACGTCATCTACATTTAACTGCGCTTGCACCAAAAA
Source organism: Microcoleus occultus BM001215583 (assembly GCA_036700105.1). GTDB lineage: Bacteria > Cyanobacteriota > Cyanobacteriia > Cyanobacteriales > Microcoleaceae > Microcoleus. The sequence continues at coordinate 21,074 of JAUBOG010000017.1, read as the reverse complement.
AGTGCGATCGTCCAATACTTGCAAAGCAACTTCTTTATTGTCGGGCGACTGGTAAGTGCGGCCGATAATTTCCGCGATCAAATCCCGCAGCGTTACTAACCCGGAAATGCCACCAAATTCATCGACGACGATCGCAATTTCTTCGGACGAACTCTGCATCAAAGGCAGCAATTCGCCCAGCAGCATCATCTCGGGCACAAACCTCACCGAACGCATCCAAGTTACAATTTCCGTGTCGGGAGATAGCAAACCTTCCGCTAAAGGTTTCGCAAGTTGTTTGAAGCCAATAATCCCGATAATGTCGTCTAGAGAATCTCCGGTTACGGGATAGCGCGAATGGTTGGAAATTGCCATTTCGTCGAGCAAGTTTTGAAATGTGGCTGTCTTGGGAAGCGCCACAATGCTCGGTCTCGGCACCATCACTTCTTCTACCCAAACTTCGCTAAATTCAAACACGTTGTTGAGCAATTCTCGCTCTTCTGCTTCCAAGCCGCTCGATTCGCTGGAAGTAGCTATAATTAATTGCAGTTCTTCGGGAGTAACCGGCCGATGGGTTGCGTCGTATTCAATGCCGGCGAGTCGCAAGAGCGATCGAGTGGATTGATTCAGAAACGACACGAAGGGATTGAACAAACGGGAAATTAATAAACTCGGAGGCCCTAAACTTCTGGCTAGCTGTTCGGAATAAAGCAACGCTACAGATTTGGGGAAAAGTTCGCCGAGTACGATTTGCACGTAAGCTAGCAGGAAAAAAGTTACTATTGATATGCCTAAAGAATGGGCGATCGACTCCTTGATATAAATTGGCAGCGGCAAAGAGCCGATCGCGACTTTGACTAGCACGGCGATCGTATCTTCTCCAATCCAGCCGAGAGCTAAACTAGAAAGAGTGATCCCCAACTGCATGGTCGAGAGCAATCGCTCGATACTTTTTTGCAAAGATTGAACGGTTATAGCTGCAACGTCGCCGCCATCTACTAACTGATTGATGCGCGATCGGCGTACCGTCACCATTGAAAACTCAGCCGCCACAAAGAAAGCATTGATTGCAATCAGCAGCAGCACTGACAGCAACCGCGACAGCACCTCTGTCCAAGTCATCGCGGGTAAATCAGATATCTCCTGCACTCTCGCCCCTAAAAGTGACACAATGCTCCCGCTTAACAATTTTCTCGATCGAACCTGAGAATCGGTCTGGAGGTTTTGATCCTGACGATCTTACTTCGCCACTGGAATGCCAGATATTTGCAACTGTAGCTTTTGACCCGGATAATCTGTCAGTGTCAGCGAAATTTCTTTAGCATTTTCCAGCAAAGCTGTGGGAATACTCACCGTACCGTAATACACCTGCCCGTTGGGGGGCAGTTCCGCCGGCAAATCCTCAGCAGTCGCCGAAAGGGCCCGGCCGCGATCGTCGGTAACGTTCAGGAAACTGTACAGAAACCTCACAGCTTGAGAACCTTCGTTTTTCATGCTCACGTCTAGCAGCATCGAGTTGCTGCGCTGACTGGCCGCGCTCACTTCCAGGACTATTCCCCCGTCGCGACTGTTGAGGGGAAATTTGTTGCTGGCATTTGGCGCACCCGGTTTTTTGGCGGAGGCTGCTTTAGGGCTTGCTTTGTCTGTTTTAGTATTTGCTTGAGGCTTTGTTTTTTCGGGATCGCGACCTTCTACCCGCGCTTTGACGGTTTTGAGAATGTCTTTTTCTTTCAAAATGCTCACTTGGTCTTTGCTAGCCGGATTTCCCTGCTTGCCGGTTCCAGCATTGTTGCTGGGGCGAACATCGGGTTGAGTCGTTCCTTTCAAGGCTTCGCGACCTATAGTAAATCCCCAAACAGAACTCGTCACACCTGCTCCAAACATTAGAGCGAGCAGAATTAGAGTCAGCACTACTGTCGAATTCACTGCCATTGCCTATTAAAGTTTATGCCGAGCCGTAGAAACTGCTTTGTCTGGTCGATCGGCTTGCCTGACAGCGACTTGTCAGGCGATCGGGGACTAACAGCTCTAAAGATTTTGATTTTTGTTCTCTAGTTTTAGCACGGACTGGGAAATTTATGTTATAATTCGTCTTGAGTTAAGTCGAAGACTAATCGATTTAACGGCAGTTGGCCGAGCGGTTTAGGCAGCGAACTCATAATTCGCCCCAGGCAGGTTCAACTCCTGCACTGCCGATTTTCAAGCTGATTTTCAATCTATCGAGACGCTGGGCGCATCACCTAGAAACCTGGTTTCTGCGAAAATTTGGCGGCTGGGAACCAGAAATCAGATTAATCTTAGGGATACGGCACTGCCGTCTCCTGATTTGGGCCGTTTCTGGCGCGCCAGATAAATTGTAGGGATACGGCACTGCCGTCTCCTGATTTCGGGTAATATTAATTCCTCTGCCACCGGATTTGATGTGACTCGGGATCGATCGCCCTGCGCCGGATCAGCCCTTAATTAACTCCACTCCATCCCGCCCGTCGTACTCTTGAACGTAAACCTTCACTTGTTCTTCCTTTGCAGTCGGCAGTTGTTTACCCGTAAAATCCGGCTGGATCGGTACTTCTCTGTGGCCGCGATCGACTAATACCGCCAACCAAATTTTCTCCGGCCGGCCGTAATCGTTTACCGCATTCAAAGCCGCTCGAATCGTTCTGCCTTTATATATAACGTCATCTACCAACACTACAGTTTTGCCCGTTAAATCGAAGGGAATTTCGGTTTTAGCCGGTGTCCGCATCGCAACTCGATCCAAGTCATCTCGGTAAAACGTAATATCCAAAGCCCCAACGCATACTTTGACTTGTTCGAGGACTGCAATTTGAGCGGCCAGCATTTGAGCTAAAGGGACTCCCCTAGTATGAATCCCCAACAGCACTAATTCGGACGGATCGCCTGATTTTTCGACAATCTGGGAAGCAACGCGCGTGAGAGTGCGTCTCACTTCATCCGGGGATAAAATTTCGATAATTTTAGTCATTGGTTGCTGGGATCTAATTGTTGGCTGTTGGCAGATCGGACAATTTTTAGATTTTAGATTTTAGATTTTAGATTGATTTGAGAGACAAATCTGGGAGTAGAACTACTAACGTCCCAACTTTTTGGGTTCTTCCAGACTCCTGTCGGAGGGCTGTATCTGTCTGCGGGTCAGGTCTATTGTTAGGGAACAAAACATAATAAAGTATAAACAAGCAATGATAGTCCCAACCAAATCAGAAAGCAAACCTTTGTTAATTGCAATGCTTGGTTAATTATCGGCCCGGCGATCGGGCGAACGGGCTCGCCTAACAGCGGTTTGTGAAGGGTAACTCCTCGATAGGAATTTGTACCTCCCAGTTGCACTCCCAAGATGGCGGCGTAGACGCACTCGCTCCAACCGGAATTGGGACTAACATCTTTAACAGCATCTCTCTGACAAATCTGCCAAACGTAGATCGGTTTGCCAGATATCAGAGCTAAAGTAATCACTGTTAGCCGGCAAGGAATCCAGGTCAGCACGTCTTCTAGTTTGGCGCTAAACCATCCTAAATCTGTGTACGGCGCTTCTTTGTAGCCGATCGTAGAATCTAATGTGCTGGCTGCTTTGTAAGCGATCGCCAACGGGACTATTGCACTCGCCCCGATCGAGTTAAGGTCGATCGACCGATCGGTAACACTTAATAATAGACAAGGCACAGCGAACCCAACTAAGGCATAAAATAGCGGTGCTGTGACGCCATCGACTGCATTCTCTGTTACAGTTTCTAACAGCGCTCGCAGAATTTCTGGCTCCGATAAGTTTTCGGTATCCCGGCCGACGTAAAGGCTCAACCGTTCTCGCGCCTTGACTAAATCTCCAATGTTTAAAGGTGCTAGCACGTCTTCCGCAGCCGCCCTCAAACTGCGACCTGCAAAACAGCTAGCCAGCAAAATCGTCTGCAGGGCAATGCCTAAAACAGGATGCACCCAACTAGCAGCAAGCACGATCGACCAACTGACAGTATAACTGCCTATAATCAGCCCGATCGCTAGTATTGTACCAGCACATCGCAGCAGCAGCTTGTGTCGGTCGTCAGCGGGACGATCGCCAGCGGGAGCGATTTTGCTGGAGGGATTATTCCATATATTAAAGACAAGTCGAGTATAGCGGTCGATCGCCCAACCCATCGCCTGCACGGGATGGGGCCAACCCCAAGGATCGCCGATCGAATAATCCAATACCGCAGCTAAAATCAAAACAGCAAATTCATCCGGCATCATTATATATTGTGTCAAACTTGATAGTCCGTCAATCGATTTTAGATTTGAGATTTTAGATTAAAAAATTGAAGAAACCGACCCCACAGATAAATCCGGTGGCTATCGATGAAGATTCCGAGCTTTTTTCTGGCTTCACGGATGAATCCGGGGGCTGATGACAAAATTGCGGGAATTGTCCGATGCTCGATCGCGCGGAGGAGAGAGCTGGTTTTAACTGCTGCTACTCTTGCCGGCAAGAGATGATTCGAGCGGCGGTTTTTTAGCAGGAGCAAGAAGGAAGAAGCAATCTCCGGCCGCGTGTTTGAGCTATTCAAAATCCCCCAGCCGTCAGGTGTCGCTGCTATAACTGCTGAGATTACTTTAGTCGCCGAGCAAGTGTACGTTCTGCTCCCAATTAACACCGTCAAAGGGTAGAATCTGAAAGTGTTTGATGGCATCCGAGTCAAGACAGCGGACGTTGACATCGAATTGCTCGGGATGCGATCGGGGGCGATAGAACGAGTGAATGCCGCAAATCCGGCAGAAAATATGTTTAGTAGTGCCTGTATTAAACGTATAGGTTGTCAAAACATCTTCGCCGCAGAGCAAGGTAAAACGTTCCGGCGGCACAATCAGGTGCAAAAATCCCTTCTTTTTACAGATAGAGCAGTTGCAATCAGATGCTTCGTGTTTGTCTGCGGCGACACGGAAGCGGACAGCACCGCAACGTGTGCCGCCGGAGTAGGTAACAAGTGTTTCGTTCATGTTTGCTAGAAGAGCGATCGAATAAATGAACTTACCAGTTAAATGATAAAGCTAGTTTCTTCCCCTAGAGCCGCTTGCCAACTGCGGACATCATAGTATAAGTCTTCGAGGGAAATGCTGTACAGCGCTTCGGCAAGTTTTTTGTGCAATCGGTTCCACAAACTGAACGTTACCCAGTCTTCCGGTTGGGATGCGTCGGGAGAATGTCGAGGTAAAGGTTCAATAGTTTCGCCTACAGCCTCTAAGATTTGTCCTAAAGAGATTTGAGCCGGCTCCCGGGCTAATTGATATCCTCCCTGGGAACCCCGAACTGATTGGACTAAACCGGCTCGTCGCATTTCAATCAGCAATTTTTCTAGATACGGAGCCGGTAACTCCTGTCGCGAAGCTATCGATTTCACCGATGTCGGGCCGAACCGAGGTTGCAAACTTAGATCCAGTAATGCTTTGACACTGTAGTGCCCGCGTGCGGTCAACTTCATGGGATTTTAAGATTGGGGGCAAATATTCAGCTAGCTGATAGCTGATAGCTTATGCTACCGAGTTTAGAGATTGCTCGCACAAACCCGGCATCTACTTCTGAAGAAAGACTCGACGCTGTTAAAAATATTTAGACAATAGTGGTTAACAATTGAGCCGATCGGTGTAATATGGTTTTACGACCGGCTATAAAGCTAAAGTTTCTTGGTCAAACCAAAAACCCACCGAGAAAAAATCCGTACACCAGTTGAATATTTCAGGACTCAGTAAATGGCTAAAAAGAAAAATATCGAACCCCTTGAAGGCGAAGGTCTGATCAAAAAGGTCAAAGACCTAGAGAACCTTACCAAGGAAGAAAAAGCTAGAGCCTGCGGCTACTACACCGTTACCAAAAACGGCGTAGAACGGGTCAACATGATGAAATTCCTGAATGCGCTGATTGATGCAGAAGGCATTCAGCTAGACGGGAAGCAAAACGGCAACGGACGCGGCGGACGCTCGGCCAGCTATCGCATTAGCGTTCAATCAAACGGCAACTTACTGATTGGAGCTGCCTACACCAAACAGATGGAACTCCAGCCGGGAGATGAATTTGAAATTTCTCTGGGACGCAAGCACATTCACCTGCGCCAAATCGATCGCGAAGAAGTCTCCTAAGCCTTTACTACTTGCTTGAAATTCTAGCTTGAACTGGTTAGTTTGACTTCAAGCATTGAATGCAAGCAGAGAGTTGGCTCTGAAATCTTTCTGTGGGTTTAAAGCAAAAAGCAATCTGGCTTCTATAGATGGCAATGGCTCGACAAAAGCCACTGCCACCACTTTATATTTTTTGAGAATACCAATTCTCACCCCTCGCTATATCCGTTTGGACAAGCGGGGGATTTTCCGCGTAGCTGTTGACACTTGACAGTTGACAGTTGCTCGAACAACGAAGAGGGAAGACAGAATTTGAGGGAAGGAGTAGCTTGCGTTGAGGTAAGAAACCAAACTTCGCCAAGAAAATGGCGGAAGTATTCTCAGCCAAGAGTAGGTAATACCAGTTTAAAAAAAGAAGAGACTGGAATTGCATAAATCTTTGATGCAAGAGGGCAATCGCTTCGGAATGCAGATGTATTTCCCGATTGGAGAGCGACTTTTCCAATCTTGTCTGATGCAACTCTCGTGCTGGCGATCCCAAGCACGATCTCGATCGTTCATTGCCAAATTTCAAATCTCAAATCGACTGATACCGAAGCAAACAGCTCCGTGAAGCGCAGCTATCCCTCTTCGTGAATCGCCCGTAGGTGAAATTACGGGCCAGAACAGCTACAGTGTTAGGGAGCAATTAGTCACGCCTGAAAATTGGGTCCCAAGCCTCCCCCTAAACGGGGGAAATCAAACAAAATGATTCATTGCTCCAATCCTCTTCTATCGATAGAAGAGGTAGCTGTCCACTGTCAACTGTCAACTGTCAACTGATGAGCAGCCTATGCCGTTGCCCCGATTCGCGACCAAAACTGCCCAACCGCAAACAAAAATACCCCTGCACTGGGTTCTTGTTACCTCGTTTGTAGTGCAAATCGTCGCAGCAGTCGGGATTGTCGGGTATCTGTCCTTTCGCAACGGACAAAGAGCTGTCGAAGAGCTCGCCCAGAACTCTATAGCCCAGACGGGAAAGAGAGTTGAAGAACAACTGACTGCTTTTCTCGAAAATACCCACTGGGTAAATCAACTCAATGCTGAAGCGATCGACCGCACCGAATTAAACTTAAATTTAGGACTGCGCCAGCCGCGGGGAGAAAAGTTCCTCTGGCAGCAAATGCGCTCGTTTAAAAGCATTGAGTGGATATCCCTCGCTTCTGAAAAATCAGGAGAATATCTCGGCATTTGGCGCAACCCGAAAGACAAAAGCTTGCAAATTGTCGCCGCTAATAAGTCTACGAACTTTCAAAACATATACTACGCTACGGACGACCGAGGCACTCGCACCGCCAAATTAAGCGCAGAAGCGGGAACCTACGATGTTCGCCGCAGGCCCTGGTACCAAGAAGCTGTCGCAGCTAACAAACCGATTTGGACGAGCATTTATCGGGGTTTTAGTCCGGGGAGCGTGTTTATTGCTGCGAGCCAACCAATTCGCGACCGCAATGGTAAATTGCTGGGAGTTAGTGCAGTAGACTTTTCGCTCTCGGAACTCCACCAATATCTCGATCGCATCAAGCTTAGCAAAACGGGAGAAATTTTCGCGATCGAACGATCGGGCTTGCTAGTTGCCAGTTCGAGTCAAGAATCACCCTTTAGAAAGATGCCCGGGAAGCAGCAACCGGAGCGACTGAATGTTTTAGACAGCCAAACTCCTGTGATTCGCATCGCAGCCGAGTATTTGTACCGGCACTTCGGCGGCTTTGGCAACATTCAGCAGCAGCATCAACTGAAATTCAGCCGAGATGGGGAGGACTATTTTGTAGCAGTGCTGCCGTTTTCCGATCGTTACGGTTTGAACTGGCTGATTGCGATCGTCGTTCCCGAATCCGATTTCATGGGGCAAATTAAGCGAAATACCCGCCATACAATTTTACTTTGTGCGGCGGCGCTGCTGCTCTCGACAATTGCCGGAGTGCTGGCAGCCCGGTGGGTAACGCGGCCGCTGCTGCGACTAAACCAAGCAGTTAAAGATATCGCCACAGGAGAGTTCGATCGTACTGTTGCTGTCAGCAGGATTGATGAAGTCGGCGAATTAGCCCAGTCTTTCAACGAAATGGCCGCTCAACTGAAAAAGTCTTTTGAAGCTTTGGCGTCTAGTGAAGAAAAATTTGCCAAGTTGTTAGAAAGCTTGCCCGTTGGAGTGACCGCCCTGACTCCCACAGGTAGCACTATTTTTATGAATTCGGTGGGAGAAGAGCTCACTGGCAAAAGGGCAATGCCAAATACAACCGCAGCAGAACTCTCAGAAACTTATCAGCTTTATGTAGCAGGGACCGATCGGCTGTACCCGATCGATAACTCCCCATTTGCACGGGCTGTGAGGGGTGCAACAATGATCGTTGAAGATATAGAAATTCGCTCCGGTGGGAAAACTATTCCTTTGCAAGTGCGATCGATGCCGGTGTTTGACACTCTTGGCAATGTCCTGTATGTGATTATTGTTTTTCAAGATATCACCGATCGCAAACAAGCAGAACAAATATTGGCTGACTACAACCGGACTCTGGAAATTGAAGTAGCTTCGCGCACAACCGAGTTAGCCGAAATCAATGCCCGCTTGGAAATCGAAATTGAGGAGCGCCACCAAGCTGAAAAAATTATCCGTAAAGAGCGGGACTTTAACTTAAAGATTATCGAAAATTCGCCGATTTTTTTTGTGGCGATCGACCAAACGGGTAAAATCATCCGGGCGAACGGCTGTATGCTGGAAGCAGTAGGTTATTCTGCAGCAGAAATTACGGGCAAAGATTACTTAGCTACATTTGTACCGGAGGGCGATCGAGCCGGATTGCATTCGATTTTTGAGGGCGTTACAGCAAGCCAGCAAACGGTTAACGAGCACCGGATTCTCACAAAGTGCGAGCGGACTTTGTTAGTCGAGTGGTACGGCACCCCTGTTTTAGATGAAAATGGCAATTTTGACTTTCTTTTTGGGTTTGGGATTGATATTGGCGATCGCAAACAAGCGCAATTAGCCTTGCAAAAAAGCGAAGCTCTGTTTCACAAATTAGCGAACACTGTTCCCGGAGAACTTTATATATTCGTGCAGCATCCCGACGGCTCGGTGAATATGGAATATATCAGCCCGCTGTGCCGGGAAATTCAAGAATTAGAGCCGGAGGAAATCCAGAACAACTCTGCTTTACTCTACGAACAAATGCACCCGGACGATCGCCCCAGTCACTTCGAGGCAATTGCCAAAAGTGCGATCGAACTCGAACCATTTTCCCACGAATGGCGGATTGTGACAGCATCGGGAAAACTCAAATGGCTCCAAGGTTATTCTCGACCTGAATTGCGCGAAAATGGAGATATTGTCTGGCACGGCATTATCATTGATACGAGCGATCGCAAACAAGCAGAACAAGAACTCAAACAAGCCGCATTAGCAGCAGAAGCTGCCAATAAAACTAAAAGCATCTTTCTCGCCAACATGAGCCACGAATTGCGAACCCCTCTCAACGCCATTCTCGGCTTCGCTCAATTAATCGAACCCAGCGCTAATTTAAATTCCCAGGAAAAAGAAAACATCAAAATTATTCGCCGCAGCGGAGAACACCTGCTCCAACTAATCAATCAAGTCTTAGACTTATCAAAAATCGAAGCAGGGCGCATGACACTCAACGCCAAAAACTTTGACTTGTACCGCTTGGTGAGCGACGTGCAAAATATGTTCCGAATTCCCGCCGAAAATAAAGGATTGAAATTAATTGTTAACTGCTCACCCGATGTTCCCCAGTACGTACAAACCGATGACGTTAAGTTGCGACAAGTGCTGATAAATCTATTGGACAATGCGGTTAAATTCACCAACCACGGCTCAGCATCAGTAACAGTATCCCAGAATCAAGAAATAATAATCGATCCGAAATTTGGCGAGAATTTTAATTTATCTGAAATCCAGAAACCTGTTGTTATTAATTTTGAAATTGCCGATACAGGAGTTGGCATCTTCCCCGAAGAATTAGACAGTATATTTGAATTGTTCGTGCAAACTTCATCCGGTAAAAAAGTTCAAAAAGGTACGGGATTAGGCTTAAGTATCAGCCGCGATTTCATCAGATTAATGGGCGGCGACATTACCGCCGAGAGCGAAGTCGGACGCGGCACAATCTTCAAATTTGACATTCAAGCTGTGACTTCAACTAACTTAGCTGAAGTTATCAATAAATATTATGAAGTAAATAATTCATCAGAGAGTTCAACTATCGAAACAGAAAAACCATCTGATAATGCTGCAATATTTACGCTTGACTCGAAGCCGCAAGTTTCCCCAGAATGGACGAACAATCTAAAACAAGCAGTCCGTCAAGCTGACTTCGATTTAATTGAAACAACAATTGAGCAAATTCGCAGCGACAATGATGCTTTTGCCGAAGTTCTGATAAATTATCTGTATAATTTCGAGTATCAAAAAATACTCGATTTAATTGCAGAAATGGAGCTGTAGGGTACTATAGGAGCGTACCTAATCAGTTTGGGTTATATCGTTTCCGGCTGCATGGAAATTTATATTACCCGAAATCAGGACACGGCAGTGCCGTTTCCCTACGCCCGATGAATTGTAGGGAAACGGCAGTGCCGTATCCTCTATATCTAATACAGCAGTTCCCGCTGTTATGAAACAGGGTAGGGACACGGCTTTTGGAGTGTTCCTACGAGGATTGAACGATAAGAAACGGCACTGCCGTATCCTTTATATCTAATAACTGATGACTGATGACTGATGACTAATGACTAATCTTTATCTTTTTTGACTTGTTTGTGTTGAGAAAAAACTCGGCAGTTATTGAGGTCAATAAACAACTGTTCTTCCGAAGTTTTTTCTGACATATTCACTAGATTATATTGGACATTTTCTCCATAAATAGTTAGAGCAATCTGGGAAACTTCTAAAAAATTAATCAGCCACTGACAGTCACCAGCCGACTCATTTTGATAGTATTGAATTAATCGAGCAAAACAAAGTTCTAAGTAAGTTTGCGAATAGGGCGAAATTAAAATAATTTTCAGGATCAGAATTGCTAGTGTTAAAGGATTTTGCTGAGCGACGCACCTGATAAATAAGGGTGTCGGCTTCCCAGAATTTTCCACCGTCAAAGATTTGATTAGATAATTGCAAGTTCTCAGGTACATACCGCTGCTCAAAGTTTCTCCGTCATTCTCTGGATGAAAATCATCTAAAATATTGGTTATTTGTGATTGATAAATATCATTGGTATAAAATTTTTTATCGTAATAAAACAAATATTTAATCAGATATTCCTTAAACTGCTTGTAGGTGATATTTTGACTCTGTTCGATAAAAATATTGGCTAAACTGCGATAGTTCAAGCAGCCTCGATTCACCAAAATTATTTTGATTAAACGCAGAGCTTCATCTCCTAAAAGTGTCGGATTGTAATGTTTTTGAAGTTTGAATCCGGCCGACTGAGAATGAGATGTATACATTGCCAAGTCAAACTTGTACTTGTCTTTTAGCTGCTGGGACAACTGTCTGGCAGTTTGGCGCTGTTCGATGGTGTTTTTAGTATCTAGATATTGAGCGGCTAGCAAATAAGGCTGATAGCGAGAAGTCCAGTGAATTTGTACCGGATGATAGTCGCCGTACTTGAATACAGATAACTTTAGGTCTTCATAGTCTTTGCTGCTGACAAAGTTTGTCACCCACACTCTCAGTATTTTCAGAACATTATCTGGCTGGGGTTCGCTGAGGCTTCTCTCGCTAATAATTTCAATTAACTCCCGAGAAAGTTCGTATTTTCTGTGAGTTATCCAGTTATTTAATAAGATGTAACAGCAGCGTTTAAATAAGTTGTTGAATTCGAGTTGACTGTCAAACTCAACTATTGCGTGTAGGGCTTGAATTAATTTCTGGTTAACTGGAGCAATCAGTTCGATAAATATTTTTTTAAAGTGCTGCAGAACTAATTCGGATGGCGACTGGTTGATATGATATATAAAAAATTTGTAAATAATTTCTTGAGCTGCTGAAACTGTCAGCTCTGATTTTTTTAATGGAGCTGTTGCTTGAGGTGCTTTCTGCTCGGGCAATATATTGTTTGTGAGAGCAGAGAGAGTTTTTGACTCTTTTGTTTCGGATTTAGAGGAAACGTCCTGAGATGGCATAGCATCCTCGCTCAGATGATCAATACACTATTATAATTATCATCCTTGATTTGCAGCTAATAATTTAGGGTTTGCCTTGACTTTTGCGAAGCTGCGGTTAACCCCCCCGATCGCCCTTTTGGTAAGGAAAATCGAGGGGGTTAAGTGTGATTTGTCAAGTATCTGAGGGTATCAAGCAGGGTTAGCTTGAGCTCGTTTTTGCAGCAGGCGGGCAATTTCCGCTTTTTCTACCAGTCCGACAAGGACGCCGTTTTCGCGAATCACGGGGAGTTCTTGTACTTTTAGTGTTTCCAGGAGGGTGACGACTTCAAGCAGGGATAATTCTGGTTTGACGGTGGTGGAAAATTCGATCGGCTTCACGAGCTCTTTTACTTGAACTTGGGGCCAGCTTCCGGTGGGGATGCTTTTCATGTCGTCGAGGTCGATCGCCCCTACCAGTTGTCCCGCATCGTCGGTAACTAGGAACCTGCGCCAGGTGTGAGCGCTACCGATGACGTAGTTGTTGGCAAATTCTCTAAGGGATAAGTCTTGGGAGACGATCGGGCTTTCGGCAGTTACCGCATCTGCTGCCGTCAATCCTGCGAGTTTATTTTGGACTGTGGCATATTGCGCGGATTGACCGGCATTTTGCAGCAAGAACCAACCGATTACTAAATTCCAAATATTGCCGAATACGCCTGTGGCGATCGCGATCCAACCAATTATTTGACCGACGCGGCTGGCAAAAATTACACCTTTGTAAGGGTTGCCGGTAATTTTCCAGACGATCGCTTTGAGGATGTTACCGCCGTCGAGGGGCAAACCGGGAATTAAGTTAAATAAGGCTAAAGCTAAGTTGATGGAAGCTAAAAGTTGGACGACGGCTGCTGCGGGGCCTGTGAGGGCTGCACCGATGCCGATCGCTGTTAACAAACCGGATAAAAATAAGCTCACCAGCGGGCCTGCGATCGCTACCCAAAATGCTTCGGCCGGGGTTTTCGATTCTCTTTCCAAATTAGCCAGTCCGCCAAACAGAAATAGCGAAATCGATTTCACGCCAATTCCCTGTTTGATGGCTACCCAACTGTGTCCTAATTCGTGGGCCAAGACGGAAGCAAATAACAGCAGGGCTGTGAATAACCCTAACATCCAAGGCGCTACGGGGCCCAATGCGGGAAACAGGGCAGCTAGCGCGCCGCCGTACTGCCACGTTACTAAACCGAGAACTAGGAACCAAGAGGCGTTGACAAAGAAGGGAATTCCAAACAGGTTGCCGACGCGAAATGTACCGTTCATAATGGCTACCTCTGATTTTATGGGGGAGAGGTTTTTTCTCTCTGTTTCCTTATAGTAACGAAATGTAACGAGGCTGTTAATGTTTGAATTAGGGTGGTATCCGTCTGTTGAGGTTCGGTTTTGGGAATGGGGGCGGGATTTCTAACTTTGGATTAGCGTTAAATCTGCTTGCGGGCCGTTGCTCCTAGCCCGCCCGAACAGGCTTTCCAGCCTGTTCCACAACAGTTAAATGTTCTTGAGCTATGGCATTTCTCAGTTGAGTGAAGTACAGATGTCCGGTAGGGACACGGCAGTGCTCCCTACAGATGTCCGGCAGGGACACGGCAGTGCTCCCTACAGCTATACTTCATCTATTTGAGAAACGCTGTATAATTATTTATCTTAATAATACTTTGGTGCGAATAATTATGCCAGAATCTTTTTTGCTCGGCCGGCTGCTGCTGCAATTAAACAGCGAAGCCGCTGATATTATTACAGACTTATCGGCTGTTGCTTTAACTCCCGACGGCCATTTGTGGATCGGTTCGGATGAAACGATTTCGATCGAGCGTTTGTCGCCTGTGGCGCCTCATGTGTTGGGAAAACACAAGAGATTTGCGATCGCCGATTTTATCGATCTACCTGGAAAATCCGAAATCGATATCGAAGGAATGGATTTCAGCAGCAATTATCTGTGGCTGGTGGGTTCTCACAGCACCAAACGCAAGAAAGCTAAAGGCAAAGACGCGGACAAAGACATTGAAAGATTAGCACAAATTGAGACGGAGGTCAACCGCTATTTGCTGGCGCGCATTCCGGTGAAAGACGGGATTTTGTGCGAGTCAATTACCCATCCAGAAAATCCCAAAACCCAACTGACAGCGGGATGCCTTCAGCGGACAGAAACGGGGAATTTGCTGACAGACGCGCTCAAAGATGACAGCCACCTCGGCTTGTATTTATCTGTGCCGATTCCGAGTAAAGAAAATGGCTTTGATATTGAAGGGTTGGCGGTGCGGGGCGATCGCATTTTGCTCGGTTTGCGGGGGCCGGTGCTGCGGGGTTGGGCGATAATTTTAGAAATAGAAGTTGAAGAGGCAGAACCGGGTGTTTTAAGGCTTAAGGAAATTGGGAAAGGAGGGAAATTGTACAACAAACATTTTGTCGATTTGAACGGTTTGGGCGTGCGAGAATTGTGCTGGAACGGGGAGGATTTGATTGTTTTAGCCGGGCCGACGATGACTTTATCGGGGGCGACGAGGGTTTTTCGGTTAAAGGGGATTTTTGGGCGATCGGGCGACAGTATTACTGGACAAGATGGGGGAGATTTGGAGGTATTGTTTGACTTGCCTTTTAAGGTTGGTACGGACAATGCTGAGGGGTTGAGCCTGTTTCCCTATTTTGGGGGGCAGAATTCGCTGTTAGTGGTTTACGATTCGCCGGATGCGGGGAGAATGGTGGAAGAGAATGCTATTCTTGCTGATGTTTTTCGGTTGGGTTTGTCGCAGTAGGGTGCGTCATAACGGGAGATATTTGGGGTAATTAATCAGCCCTGAAATGACGCACCATGCGATTAGGAAGGTGCGTCAGAATGGGATTTTTTTCGATAATTAATTAGCCGTTAACTGACGCACCCTACAAGTGGGGTTAATTGTCGATCGCATCCCTTCGCCGCTGGCTGTAGCGTTTCAATTCATCAATTAGTTGAGTATCGTTAGAAGCGGTTCTGGCGCCTGCTTCCGCCGCCCAGCGCTTCAAATCTTCGATTTGCGATCGCGCGATCGCAGCTAGAGGTACTGTATCCTCGATCGACCTCAAAACATCCTCCGTCATCAAATCCCGGCGCTGGCCGTTCACAAAAGTGCCAAAAGCGCGGTACAATCCATCAATTACAACTTGCTCGATTTCTGCACCGCTAAAATTCTCAGCGCGCTTCGCCAAAATTGCCAAATCAAACTCGCGCAATCTAGTCGGCCGCAAACGCTGCAAATGCACTTTAAAAATATCTTGCCGTTCCGATTCCGAGGGCAAATTCAAAAAGAAAATTTCGTCAAACCTGCCCTTTCTCAGCAACTCCGCCGGCAAAATGCGCACGTTATTTGCAGTTGCGACGATAAACACCGGGCTGGTTTTTTCCTGCATCCAAGTGATCAAACTGCCGAATACGCGGCGCGAAGTTCCCGAATCGCCGTCGCCGCCGCTGATAATGTTGCCGAAGGCTTTGTCTATTTCATCGATCCACAAAACGCAAGGGGCGATCGCCTCTGCTAATTGTATCATTTGCCTGACGCGGCTTTCGCTTTCCCCGACCACGCCGCCGAACAATCTCCCAGTATCCAAGCGCAGCAGCGGCAAACGCCATTCGCAAGCAATAGTTTTCGCCGATAAAGATTTGCCCGTTCCTTGAATTCCTACTAGCAAAACGCCCTTGGGATTCGGTATACCGTAGCGGCGCGCTTCGTCTGTAAAAGCATCTTGCCGCATCTTTACCCACTGTTTCAAATTCTCCAATCCGCCCACACTTTTGAGCGATTCTTTGGAGTTAAAAAACTCCAAAATTCCGGTTTGGCGAATTGCTTGCTGTTTCTCTTCCAAAACTCCGTCAATATCCGACTCGTTAATTTGCTGTTTGGCGGCCAAAGCTTTAGCTAAAACGCGTCCGATTCGAGCGCGGCTCAAACCTTGACAAGCTTTAACTAACTGTTCCCTTGCTAAGCCGCTAACTTGCAATTGTTCGGGATTTTCGACAACATGGGAAATTAAACTGTCAATTTCCTGAACGTTGGGCAAAGGGAAATCAATTACTGTTACTTCTTCTCTCAATTCTTCTGGCAATTCCAGCGCGTGAGAAGTGAGGACGATCGTTTTTTTGCTGCGCTTCAATTCCCGCGTCAAATTCCGCAATTCCCGAATTACAGGAGCACTTGCACTGCTGTAGGGATATTTCAAAATTGGGTGCAAATCCCGCAGTACAAATATTGTATATTCTTCGACAGCAGTTTTGCCGATGCGATCGAGCGCCGCCATTACCGAACCTTTCCCAGAACCGTTATCCTCCCAGCCGCGCACGATATCCCAGAACAACACCCGGCGCGCCGGAGTTACTTGCAGCGCGACTTGGGCAATTACGGCTTCGACCGGTTCTTCCTCCGCGCCGACAATGTACAGCAGCGAATAGCGGGCGCGAATCATCAAATCCAGTCGCTTTACCAGTGCCTCGAAGGGGTTATTTTTACCGCCTTTGAGGGCATCTAATTGTTTGGCTTGGGGGTAATCTTCGGTCATATTATTTGATGCGTTAGATGTAAATTAAAAGTTATTAAAATTTTGTTTGCTGTCGGAATGTTAGTTTTTAAAATGATTTAACCGGACTAAAGGTTGGCAGTCAGGACTTTAGTCTTTGAAAACTCTTGAATCAAACTAAAGTCCGTACTGCGAACCTTGAAATTATAACAAAATAAAAAGCATTTGACTACTTAGCGGCTTTTCGGGCTTGTTTCACCATTTCAATGAGAGTGTGGTGAGCATCTTCGGCATCGGTTAAAGTGCGATCGAACTTAATTCTGACAGGCACTGTGGAGCCGTTGACTCTTGCGGTTAAATCCATGCCGCCAGCATCAATAGCGAGCATTTGAGCTTCCGTCGCCTCTGGGAATCCGCCAAATGCTCGAGCGTAAAGCGCGACAGCACTAGCGTGGTCTTCGTTCATGTGAGTGCAGATGCGATCGCTAATCTCAGTAGAAAACGGTTCAGACATGGGAAATTCCTCATATGCAATATTGCGATCGATTGTACTGCAAATCGTAGTTGACAAATCACTTCGCAATTTGCTAAGATGAAATTCAAATGATTCTAGCGAGAGTCCAATCGATGCGTAAATTAGTTTGTTATCCAGGAACTATATGCACGTTATCTCTCAATCAGCACTCAGGAAATTCTGGGAAAAGTATCCTGATGCCGAAACAAGTCTGCGCTCTTGGTACAAACTAGCAACAACAGCCGAGTGGTCAAATTTAGCTGAAGTGAAAGCTGTTTTTTCCTCAGCAGATCGAGTTGGAAACTTTACTGTCTTTAACATCAGAGGTAATAACTACAGACTGATTACCTTCATAGATTATGAATATCGACCTAAAAAGGTTTTTATTCGAGCTGTACTTACCCATGAAGAATATGATGAAGAGCGATGGAAAAAAGACCCGTGGTATCAATAATAGATAATGTTGTACTTTCTTAATATTGCACAGTCACATGAAAAACTCTAGCGCTTATATCGAACTACTCAAAACATTTCCCCCGCGACCCATAACTGCTGAGGAGGAATTAATGGCAACTCAAGAAGCGATCGATTCTCTGTTGGACAAAGGCGAACTGACTCCAGACGAACGCGACTATCTAAACGTACTAGGAACCCTGGTTTATGAGTATGAGCAAACTTTAGAACCCATACCTGATATTTATGGAGTAGAACTGTTACAGGCTTTAATAGCAGAATTTGAACTGAGACAAAAAGACCTAGTTTGTATTTTTAAAACAGAATCTATTGTCTCTGATATCCTCCACGAAAAACGACAACTTACAACCGAACATATCCAAAAACTTGCCGAGTTTTTCCGCGTATCGCCGGCTGTTTTCTTTCCGCTGCGTCCAGTTAAAACAACTGCTTGAATTTCCAATGCTTCCCCTTGTATTTTGAAAGAAGTAGATGGAGATTTACGGTTGGGCGGGGGCGGGTTTATGAGATGATCTGTTTTAGGCACTGATGGTTGGTTAACCCGCCCCTACAATACCTTGCATTCTATAATTTTGAAAGAGGTAGATGGGGATTTACAGTTGGGCGGGGGCGGGTTTATGAGATGATCTGTTTTAGGCGCAGATGGTTGGTTAACTCGCCCCTACAGTGCGATCGTCAAACGGCAATTCATCAAACAGCGAATCAATATCGCGATCGGAATTAGCGCGAGATTCCGGCTGTTTCACCGAATTCACCTTAGCTACCGGTAACTTAGCCGCAGGTTCCGATTTCTGTAACTTAACAACAGGCAATTCTCCGCCATTTTCGCCATTTTTACCCGTTTGATTCCACATCATCATTCCCAGCAAACCGTCAACCAAACCGCCGCCGCTACCGTTACCGCTAACCGCAACATCCGGTACAACTCGCACGTTGCGATCGCCTATAATTTGCATTAACTGCAAAGCCGTATAACCGGAACCTCCCAAAGCAACAACACCCGCGCGGTAAGCTTCAGCTTGAGCATTTCCTTTCACCCGAATCGATTCAGCTTCGCCTTGAGCTTGTTTCACCTGAGAATTCGCTTTTAACTCGGAAATCTTCACGCCTTGTTCGGATTTTACCATCTCTTGTTGGATCTCAGCTAAAGCAGTTTCCCGCACCAATTGTTGCCGCTGAGTTTGCGCTAATTGCTGCACTTCATAAGTCTTGCACTGTTCCTCGGCAATTTTGCGGTCTGTTTGAGTTTGCATCAACTCTGCGGGCGGCAAAATATCCCCGATCAAAGTATCGATTGCTTGCACGTCGTAGGTACGCAAAGCTGCTTTGATATACTCGGCGGCTTCCGCTTGTCTGCCGCTTCTTGCCGAGAGAAAGTCTAATACAGAATAAGCTTGAGCCGAATTGCGGAAATAATTGCCGATTGTCGGCTGCAAAACGTGGTCTACTAAATTCTGCATCGAACCGACGCGAGAGATGACTTTCGGAGCATCCAAAGCGCCGACATGAATGATTTGAGCTACTTCTAAATCGAAGGCAAAACCGTCTTGAGAACGCACGGTTAAAGATGAAAGTTTAGAGTCGTAACTGTGACGCTCAGTTTTGCCCGACCAATTTAAAACAATATTTGTGGTCGGCACTAACTCGACTTTCAAAATGCGAGTATTCAGCGGATGTTTCCCCGGATAAAGCGGTGTCACCCAAACCCCTTTATTGCCCACATTTACTAAGTTACCGTGAGTGAAAGCAGCGCCGCTGACATCTTCCGAGGTTTTGCCGACATAGGAAATCACCGCGCCGACATAGCCGATCGGGATTTCGGTCATCGGTACCTGGTCAACCCCGACAAACCAAGGATTTAAGTTCCACGAACCGGAAAGCAAAACCTGTTCCTGCAAACCGCGCCGCCCGCCAGCGCTGATAAATTTTTGCGCGTTTTGGAAGTTGTCGTGATTCGGGACGATCGGGCCGGCAATTTCGCCATCTTGAATCGGCACGCCGTCATAAGTCGTGACTATTCCCACTTTATCTGGGGCGATTTTGTACAGTTTCAACTGTTCGGCTGTCATGCCGTGTTTGGTAGCGTTGGCTGCTGTAATTACGGTAAATAATGCCGTATTGATTCGATAGCTGCCGCCCGTCAAAATGCCGAGTTGCCTGCCTTTTTCGCCCCCGCCTTTGAGGAATTTGCGGGCATCTTGAAAGTTGTCGCATTCTGTGATTTTGCCGAGGATGCGCTGCGGCGGATTCGACTCGCCGCCTGCTGCTATCACTAAACCAATTTCGCCTTGGGGAACTACCGTCAAAGACTCTTTGCGGACGTTGTACTGCAAAGGCCAATAGCCCCAGTGCCAACCGGGGGGCAAAGTATCAGCTTGATATCCCGCTTCTCCGTTGAGAGCAATTAAATCTCCTGGGGGCAAAGACTTGCCGCCGAAGCTAAACTTTTTACTGACAATTCCGACTTCGCGATCGCCAATTACTACCAACCCGCCAAAAAACAGCGGCAGCACCAGAATGATTATCATACCGCCGATCGCGATCGGGATAAATCCGCCCGGATCGAGCTGCATTGCCTGCACGGGAACAGTAGTGCGCAACTGCCCTAGCGGCCAGCTAGAATCGGGTTTTGCTGCTAGCTGAGTCGAAGTTTGTGCTGGGGGGATATCGCCAGCAGCCGTTACCGGCGACGGTTTTAAAGCGGTAATTGCACTGAGGGCTAAGGAAGCCGAAACAGCGGCTGCTAACTGTTTTAAAACGCGGACTTTGACTTGAGATTTAGGCAAAAGTGAATAAAGCATTTTTTTCATACAAGCTGTAGTCTTTTATTACATCCAGCTTAGCCTTGATTCTCAAGTAGCTACATAAAACTTATTGAAAGTCTGCGGTTATTTTTGAGCGAAAACAGGTTTCCCAGTCAATACAACCTGTTTGATAATACCAGCCGATCGCTTGACTCTCGGGCGATCGTGCTTTTTAAATACGACATTCTTAAAAGTTGTTTGATAAGATAGAAACTCACCCTTCTAGAAACATACTTCATTCCCGATCGCATTATGGTTGCCTTACCCGATCGCCCATCGATGAGCGCAGAAGAATACCTCGCTTGGGAACCCACCCAAGAGGAACGCTACGAGTATTGGGATGGCGAAGTCGTCGCGATAGGAGGCGGCACGTGCGATCGCAATCGGATTTGCATCAACAAGTAAAATTTTCTTAGTCTCGTATTCTTGACAAAAGAAACCGGGTTTTTACCAAATCTGCCGGTTGCGACGACATATCTGGGCAAAAAACCCGGTTTCTGTAGGGGCGGTGCCCCCGTGCCCGC
>JAUBOG010000179.1:0-12113 GCA_036700105.1 Microcoleus occultus BM001215583 | reverse complement strand
CTTGCAAAAATATAATGCACCCCACCCCAACCCTCCCCGCGAGTTCGGGGAGGGGCCAAGATTATTCTTGTTTCCCCCCTTAATAAGGGGGACTAAGGGGGGTGAATTTGACTTTTGCAAGAGGTCTATTGTAGGGAAACGGCACTGCCGTGTCGGGTGCATCTCTATTTGGCCAGGGCGAAGCATTTCGGCAGACAATTTATTAGTGATAATCAGAGATTTACTACCGAAATGCTTCGCCCCTACGAATGAATATATTTGCAAAAATGAGATGCACCCGCCGTGTCCTGATTTCGGGTAATATTAATCAAGTTGCGGCTTCTACACAAATTCTCCCTTAGCCACCATCACTACTCTGCCGCCAACCAAAACTTCTATTTCACCATCTTTTTTCTGAGATTGCAACAACAGTAAAGAAGGTCGATCGATCTCGTAACCCTGCTCGACTTTAACATCGATCGCATCTTTCCCAAAATACGCATAATTTACCAAATATCCAGCCAAACAGCCATTTGCGCTTCCCGTCGCCGGATCTTCGGGAATTCCTAAAGAAGGGGCAAAGACTCGCACGCTCAAATCGTTAACATCGCTGTAAGTCTCAGGACAAAATATCAAAATTTCTTTCGCTGTTGTTGTCTCAATTAGCTCAAAATATTTATCTAAGTTGACTTTAGCTTTTTTGAGCGAGGCGAGTGTTTTCAACGGTACAATTATAAAAGGTACTCCCGTCGAGACTTCTTGGATTGGGAAGCGATCGTCAATTTCATCTACTTCTAAATTCAGTACGCCAGCCAGACTGTCGGCGGGTAAAACTTGACCGAAAGTTGGGGAGTTTTGCCGCATCCACAAAACATCTGCGGCTTCATTTTGATAGTTGAAAGTAACGGGAATTTGACCGACGGCTAAATTTAAAATAACTTGTTGTACAGGTTTGTTGATAATTTCTTGCTGTATGACGAATGCTGTTCCTAATGTGGGATGACCGGCAAAAGGCAATTCCTTCTTGGGGGTGAAGATTCGCACGTCGTAGCCGCCGTTTTGGGGTTCTGGCGATCGCACAAATGTAGTTTCCGAATAATTGATTTCCCTCGCTATTTGTAGCATTTCGGCATCAGATAGTTCGGCAACTCCCGCACCGCAAAATACCGCTAGCTGGTTGCCAGCATATTTTGACTCGGCAAACACGTCAACTATATAAAAATTCATAATTAGGTTTGTGGTAAAAGTCGAGCTAATTACTTATACTCTATACAAGGTCATCTGCGATCGATTCCTGCTTCAAATCTTCCAGAGAAACTGCTATATTTTTTCGATCGAAGGCCGATCGCGTGTAAAATCAGCATAAAAACATAGGAGTAATCGCCGTGAGCGTCACAACTGTAAAATGGACGGTTGCAGACTACCACCGCATCATTGCAGCCGGCATTCTAGAAGAGCGAAACGTTGAACTAATAGGTGGAGAAATCATCGAAATGGCTCCCGAAGGAGAATCTCATGCTTACTGTAGCGATGAGGCTGGAGAGTACCTGATTTACTTGCTGGGCGATCGGGCTAAAGTCCGCCAAGGTAAGCCAATTACCTTGGCGCGCAGCAACTCGGAACCAGAACCAGATATCGCTGTAATTCAACGTTTGGGACAAAATTACCGAGAACATCACCCCTATCCAGAAAACATTTTTTGGCTGATAGAATACTCTAATTCTACTCTGACTAAAGACTTGGGAATTAAGAGCCAAATTTACGCAGCAGCCGGCATTTCTGAGTATTGGGTAGTCAATTTGCGAACTATGGAATTAATCGTGTTTCGAGTTCCTACTGATGGAGGATATCAATTCAGAGAAACTCTGACTCAGGGTAATATTAATCCGCTGGCATTTCCTGATGTTGCAGTTTCGGTCGATCGCCTGTTAGGAAATTAGGGATTTTTGTCTTTACCAGGCTTCGCCTCCCTATTTCAAACAGCGAATTGCTTGCAGCATTCCCCTCGCTTTATTCAGCGTTTCCTCATATTCCATTTCCGGGTTAGAATCGGCCACCAAACCAGCACCGGCTTGCACGGAAACCGAATGTTTGTCACCGCCTAAAGAGCGAACAACCATCGTCCGAATCGCGATCGCGCTGTTCAACTGTCCCTCAAAATCATAATACCCGTAAACCCCAGAATACGGGCCCCGGCGGCAACCTTCCAACTCGTGCACGATTTCCATCGCCCGAATCTTCGGAGCACCGCTAACCGTACCCGCCGGAAAAGCAGCTTTCAACAAATCCCAAGCCGTCTTATCTTCGGCCAATTCTCCCACTGCATTGCTGACAATGTGCATCACGTGAGAATAACGCTCAATTCCCATCAATTCATCAACTTTTACAGTCCCGCTGCGGCAAACCCTACCTAAGTCATTTCTGCCCAAATCGACTAACATCACGTGCTCCGCAATCTCCTTCGGATCTTGCAGCAATTCAGCAGCCAAAGCATCATCTTCTTGAGGAGTTTTTCCCCGGCGGCGAGTACCGGCGATCGGGCGCAAAGTTGCGATTCTCTTACCGTCAGCACTGTTTTCTGCCTTCACCATAATCTCTGGACTAGAACCGATAATCTGCCAATCTCCGAAATTAAAATAAGCCATGTACGGAGAAGGATTGATCAAACGCAAAGAGCGGTAAAGTGCAAAAGGATCGCCGCTGTATTCCGACTCCAGCCGCTGCGAAATAACTACTTGGAAAATATCTCCGGCTTTGATGTAATCCTTAGCTTTTAAAACATTGGCACAATACTTTTCGGGAGTAGTATTGCTGGTGTAACTCAATTCTGCATTATCACTTGTGGAACGGGAAGAAAGCCCGTCATTGGGAGGAGTCCATTCTATCAGAGTAGATTGCTGGGAAAGTGGCGATTTCAGCTTGTCAACTAATTGAGAAACCCGATCGCACGCTTGCTGGTAAGCCTGACTCAAATCAACCCCAACTTCCCGCAAATCCGCATAGGCGATCGCCCAAATCTTCCGCTTC
Source organism: Microcoleus occultus BM001215583 (assembly GCA_036700105.1). Lineage (GTDB taxonomy): Bacteria > Cyanobacteriota > Cyanobacteriia > Cyanobacteriales > Microcoleaceae > Microcoleus. The sequence goes on along the minus strand of JAUBOG010000179.1, from coordinate 9,107 downwards.
ACCTGATCGAAAATCAGCAAATTATCAACCTGCATCCACAATCCATCCGGCAAATCATTCTCGCTGGCTGGATGCACGGGAACTCGCGGTTCAATCCACTTAATTAACTCATAACCCCAAAATCCAAACAACCCGCCAATCCCCGCCGGTAACTGCGGCAATTTCACCGGTTGATAAGACTGCAAACATTCAGTTAAAACCGCAAACGGATCGCCCGCAAATACTTTTTCGGAACCGTCGCGGTAAACTTGAACTGTTCGAGAGCCCTCAGCCTTCAAAATCCACAGCGGATCGCACCCCAAGAAACTGTAGCGCCCGATTTTTTCCCCGCCTTCCACCGACTCCAGCAGAAAACTGTAAGGTTGACCGGCGCACACCCGATACCACGCCGACACCGGCGTATCCAAATCGGCAACCCATTCTTGATACACCGGCACAAAATTGCCTTGTTTCGCCAGTTCGGAGAATTGTGAGAAATCGGGAAATATCATATATATAATTTTGTTATACACTTAATAAACAAAAGACGGAAACCAACATCCCTCCGGCGATCGATACTCGCCCGCAGCCATCACCGCCATCGGCTTGAGGGCGCGCAGCCCCTCTTGCAAGCACCAGCGAAACAAACTTGCGTACCTCAGCGGCAAGTGGAAAGCAAGCACTTCTTCAGAACTGCGCGCAGCAGCCCCCAAGAGCAAAGCCTGCATATCCGCTTCTGTGTCCGCGACGCTGTGGCCCAAAGGAGACACCGCACAAGTATAAGCCACAATCGCGCCTTGCCGGCTGGCAACGAAGGGAGAAAAGTAATTTAAGGCGTATTCAATATCCGCAGTTCTCGAACACCCGCACACTTTTTCGCACAAAGCCGCGCATTCGCTAACATCCTGACTTACCATCTGCCGCACCTCAACCCCAGACGGAGGCTGGCTGCGAAACTTCCCCTCTACCAGCACAAAAGGTTCTTTCACTTCAAAACCCAGAGAAGCGTACAGCGACAGCGATGCCATGTTAAAAGATTCTTGCACCAAACGGATGCCCGCAGCGTCCTGTCCCCTCTCCAGCAAGGCTTCCATGATTTTTCGTCCCGTTCCCTTACCCTGAAAAGTTCGATCGACACTCACGGGCCCGATACCGCGAATCGGGTTGCGTTCGTCCATAAACCCGCAGCCTCTAAGCGCACCGTCACTCTCGGCTACAATGCCAAAAAACAGCGGACTTTCGATTAGCAAGCCAATAATTTCGGTTGAAAACTCCAGCGTCGGAAAATCTGTATTTGGGAACAAATGGCGATCGGAAATACCTTTAAAAGCTTCATAATTAATGCCAGCGCAAACCTCAATATCCGCAGGAGTTGCCCTCCTGATTGTGATATTCATTGTTAATTTAATTATTAATTATTTAATTTTAATTAAACTTGAAGTTTGCAGTTGTGCTGAGGCGTTTTAGGTTTACCCTACAGCGCCCGAGCACCCCTGCAAACCAACCTTTGCAAGCTGAGCTTTACAAGCAGTATTACCTCGAAGAGCTCAGCTTAACAGTCCTTGTTTAAGGATCGAAAGTCTTCTTACCGGTAAACTTCACCTTGATCGGATTTGGATTGCTGCCAATATTGCGGTCAATCTTACCGTTGTACGGACGACCTTCGTTCACCTTCTCAGGGAACACGCCATCCTTGGGATGCAGGTACTCAGTCGTACCGTCTGGAAACACGCGGTAAATCTTGTAGTTCGAGATTTTGAATTTTGCCCGCAGTTGCTGGCCGCCCAAAGCAATGCACTGCTCCTTCCGGGGCAGATACAGCAAGTTGTCGCCTTGACGCATAATCGCAGCGCCACCCGTAGGCATTTCAAACACCTGCTCCTTGGGGCTAGTCCAAGTGATCGCATACTTCTCTTCAACTAGCGCCTTGGTCAGCAAGCCGCCGGTGCTGCCGCCGAAAATAGGGGGTTGTCCAGTGAGTTCTTCTGCCATAAACATATCCAAAGGATTTTTACGGCATCCTATCATCATGGCGCGACGCTGCTGTCGAAATCGTAAGGAAAGTTAACAGTTTTTGGGCGATCGATCTTTTCTGATAATTGGTAATTGATCATTAATAATTGATAATTGCTACTTTCTGGTCGAGTTAGAAAACAGAATTATCCCGCACGAATTCCGAAAAAAAACAGCGATTTTTTGGGCGTCTCTTAAGCTTTTCCCGCACCGGCACTAACCCTCGCAGCGTCTTCACAGATTCGATCGGCTTTTACCGTCTCAAGATTTGTGCGCGGAAGGCTTAAATCGTGCCCGGCAAATTACCGGCAATCAAGGTGTTTTTATGAGGACTTGCATTCCACTGCTGCGAACCTATTTGACGATCGTCCGCCGTTCGCTCCAACATCATATCAGACGGCAAGCGCCCTCTGAATCTATCTCGCCCGATCGCCTTGGGCGGCAAATACAGCAGGGTGGCGGTTGGCGGTGAGATGGCAGAAGCGGGTTCTGCGGTAAACGCTTTGCTGTATTATCTTGTACCGGGCGATCGAGTTGGTCGATCGAAAACCCTATTTTTTTTGCGTAAGTTTTGTTAAAAAACGCCACCGGCACCGTACAAAAAAAAGCCGTCACCTAAGTAATATCCGAACCGCGTACCCGACAACTAGATTTTACACGTAAGTAATATGCGTAGTGTATCGCTACAAGGAGATTTTTTATCAAAGTAAAGCGAACCCGATCGAGCCGTCAAAAAAACAGGTATCTCTGCGGCGGATTTCCCGAACTTGCGATCGCTAGCTACTTATCTACTTCCTCACTTAAATTATTAATTTTTTATAAATTTAATTTACCTGGATCTGCGTAATATTATAGTCTTTCATTAAAATGCTGTTACACTTAAACAGCCAAAACGAAAAATAAAGAGTGGCAATTGCCCGATCGCTCTACCTAATCTTAAAAAACACCTTTAAATACGTAAGTAATTTTCTAATTGTGCGCTCGCTCGATACACGATCGAACCTGCTTATTTACGCAGCGGTCGATCGCCAGCGATCGATCTTGGTTCAATCTGTGGCATTCTATAAGTAAGAATTGATTATAAACTGGGAAGGATTAACTATGCTGCCAGCTTCCGGAATTTCTGGTTACGATTTAAAAGAACTGATTCATCAAGGAACTAACACAGTTATTTATCGGGCAGTATCCGCAGCAGACAAACAGTTAGTCATTCTCAAAGTTTTAAACACCGATTGTCCCAGTCTAGAACATATCGCCCGCTTCAAACACGAACATCAAATTACAGAACATCTTGACTCTCAATACATCATCAAAGCCTCTCGACTCGAAACTCATCAAAACTACTTAGTATTAGTATTAGAAGATATTGGAGGGCTATCCCTAAAAAAATGGATGAGTCCCGGCGATAACCGCTCGCAATTAGCCGCGATTGCTGCAAATTATAAATTATCCCTCACCGATTTTTTAAGCGCAGCCGTACCGCTGGCGAAAGCCTTAGTATTCCTGCATCAAAATCAGATTATACACAAAGACATTAAACCGCATAACATTATCATAAATCCCCAAACAAAGCAAGTAAAACTTGCTGATTTTAGCATCGCTTCGCGCTTGAGAAAAGAACAACCAGACTTGAAAAATCCCGATCGCCTAGAAGGAACCCTAGCCTATATGTCCCCGGAACAAACCGGGCGCATGAACCGTTCCATCGATTACCGCAGCGATTTCTACTCTCTCGGCGTCACTTTTTACGAATTGCTCGCAGGACAATTACCGTTTGCCAACAGCGACCCGTTAGAAATGGTACACTGTCACATTGCCAAACAGCCCGTTCCCCTTCAGCAATTAAATTCAGAAATCCCCCCAGTTTTGGCAAAAATTGTGGCAAAACTCATGGCAAAAAATGCCGAAGACAGGTACCAAACTGCAACAGGATTGCTAGCAGATTTAGAACGCTGCCAAAATCAAAATTTGAGTATAGGTACAATTTCCAACTTTATTCCAGGACAACTCGATGCCCTCAGTCAGTTGTCAATTCCTCAGAAACTCTACGGACGAGAAACCCAAATAGCCCAATTATTACAAGTATTTGAGCGAGTCAGCAAAGGCAGCGGTGAAACTGTCCTCGTCAGCGGCTATTCCGGCATCGGAAAATCTGTATTCGTGCATGAAATTATCCCCAATATAACACAGCAGCGCGCTTATTTTATTTCCGGTAAATTCGACCAATTCAAGCGGAATGTACCCTACGCTTGTTTCAATCAAGCTATCCGCAACTTGGTACAGCAAATTTTAATGGAAAGCCCGACTCAGCTAGCAGCGTGGCGGCAAACACTGCTCAGCGCTTTGAAGAAAAATGCTCGAATCGCGATCGACGCCATCCCCGAATTAGAGTTGATTTTAGGCCCGCAACCAGACGTACCCGAACTCGGTGCCATTGAATCTCAAAACCGCTTCAACCGAGTCATGCAGCAGTTCATTCAAGCAATCGCCACTGCGGAACACCCCTTGGTACTGTTCATGGATGACTGCCAGTGGATAGATGCTGGAACAGTCAATATGTACCAACAAAATTGCCTCAAAAAAATTCCTTACTTGCTGGTTATTGTTGCTTATCGGAATAATCAGGTCAGCCCAACCCATCCGTTTATGATGGCGAACGAGGCAATTCGAGCAACCGGAATTACCCTCGCCGATATTGAGCTAAAACCCTTAGCAATTTCTGATATAACTCGATTAGTTGCTGATAGCTTGAAATGTTATCCGATTAAAGCGAGTTCCTTGGCAGAATTACTGCTAAACACAACTCACGGCAATCCATTTTTTGTAAAACAGCTATTAAACTTAATGTATCAAGAAAAAATGCTAACATTTAATCTAAATTCTGCTGAATGGGAGTGGAATATTCAAAAAATTCAACAGCAGAATATTTCGGAAAATGTGGTAGATTTAATGGTTAAAAAAATTAAGTCTTTGTCAGGAAAAACTCAGAATATTTTGCAGCTAGCGGCCTGTATAAACAACGAATTTAGCCTCGATATACTGTCAGCATTGAGCGCACAATCTTTAACTAAAACAGCACAAGATTTGTGGGAAGCGCTGGAAGTAGGGTTGATTTTGACTGTAGACCGCGCTTATCAACTACCGCAAGTATTTGAGCCGCAGGAATTAGAAAATTTGGGTAATATTGCAAGCAAAGTGCGCTACAAGTTTTTGCACGATCGCGTTCAACAAGCCGCTTACCTGATGATTCCTGACTCGCAAAAACAAGTTGTTCGCTGGAAGTTGGGACGTTTGCTGTTGCAGCGAAGCAGCGAAGCCCAGCGCCAAGAACAAATTTTTGATATTGTCAATCATTTGAACTTTGCTCGCGGGTTGATTGCTAATTCTGAACAACTTTATGAATTAGCAGAATTGAATTTACAAGCAGGGAAAACTGCCAAAAGTGCTTCAGCTTTTGAAGATGCACTTACTTTTTTTCAAGCTGGGTGCGAGTGTTTGCCTGCTTCAAGCTGGCAAGATAATTATGCTTTGAGTTTGAGGCTGAATTTAGAACAGGGTGAAGCGGAATATTTAAACGGCAAAAATGATACAGCTTTAGCAATTTTTGACCGGGTTTTGCCTCAAAGTCAGACTTTATTAGAACAGTGTTCTATCGCTGAATTGAAAATAACTTGTCTGCGGATGAAGAACGATTTATCAGCCGCTTATAAGTTAGGTATTGAAACCTTAAATTCTTTGGGGATTGAGATTGAACCGTACCCGGATGATGGCTTTCTAGCCAGGGAATTAGCGAAGACTAAGAGGATGATCGGCCCATCGATCTATAGATTAGCAGATTTACCAGAACTTACCGAACCGCTGCAGCTGGCAATTCACCGAATTTTGAAAGAACTTTTCCCCATTGCTTATTTTACCAGTCCCAACGCTCAATTTCTGTGCGCGATGAAGTTTGTGCAAGCGAGCATTCTGTACGGCAATTCCCAACTTTCCGCCTTTGGTTACACTTTGTACGCCTTTACTTTGGTAAACAAATACCGCGAAATCGAGGCTGGTTGCGCCGCCGGAGAACTCTCGCTCAACCTCTACGAACGCTGGGAAAATAAAGAGTTAGGTGCTTGTATTTTCCATATGTGGGGCGCTTTAACTTTGCATTACATTAAATATATCGATGAGTGCAAGCCTTTTATGCTAAAAGCCTTCTCTAGCGGTTTAGAAACAGGTGCTTATCAGTGGTCGGGATATGCTTCAGTTAATTATCTCTGGGTCTGCTTTTTTGGGAACGAATCTTTGGCCAGAGCTGCCGAAATTGCCGATAAGTTTATTCCTGTGCTCTCAAAGGTCGATCGCAATATGTTAGCTTATCACTTGCTCAACAAAAATGCGATCGCCCAACTGACTAGCTCACCAGAAACCAACGCAGAACCGGAAGTCTTCATCGACGAACAGCAGCTTTTACAATTTGCCCAAACCAGCGCCGATCTTACCACTGCTTTTGTAATTTATCTTTACAAGCTCACCGTTGCTAATTGGTTTGGCGAGGTCGATCGCGCATTAGAATACGCTCTCTTTGGCGCGGAATTTTTGAAAGGCGGTGCCGGTCATTTTGTCAACCCGGTTTTTCGCTTCCATCACGCGATCGCCCTAGCTGCTGCTTGCACAAATGCCAGCGAGATCGATCGCCAACTCTACCAAAAACAGCTCGCAATTAGTCTGGACAAGTTTCGAGATTTGGCAGAGCATTCTCCTGCTAACTACCTGCACAAATATTTATTAATTCAAGCAGAAATCGCGAGGCTCTCAGGAGACAGCCACACAGCAGCGCAGCATTATGATTGGTCGATCGCCTCCGCGCTCAAAAATGGCTTTGTCCAAAATGCGGCCCTCGCCAATGAATTAGCTTCCCGATTTTATCTAGCACAAAACCGTTACAATCTCGCCAAAATTTATCTCAATGACGCCCGCTTTTGCTATATCGAGTGGGGCGCAACTGCCAAAGTTTATCAACTAGAACAATCTCATCCCGATTGTTTTAACAAAATCTGCGAGGAGCCGATCGCAATAACTACAACTGCAAGTACAGCCGCCGATGTCAATATTTTTGATTTAAAAACAGTAATCAAAGCTTCTCAGGCTATTTCGAGCGAAATCGTCTTAGAAAAGCTGTTGAAAAAACTGCTGCATATTATTTTAGAAAATGCTGGCGCTCAAACCGGGTGTATTCTTTTAGAAAGAGACGGGTACTTGTTCGTTGAAGTCTCAGATAGCGACCGGCATAATTCTGCAATATTGCAGGAATTGAACTCGATCGACAATAACTGCAAAGTTCCTCTTTCCATCGTTAATTACGTAGCGAGAACTCAGGAACCGCTAGTGCTGAGCGATGCCGCCCAAGAAACACTTTACAAATTCGATAGCTACATTCAAACTCATCAACCGAAGTCAGTTTTGTGCGCGCCAATTATTTATCAGCGAGAGTCGATCGGTATCGTTTACTTAGAAAACAACTTGGTGGCGGGAGCGTTCACTCGCGAAGGTTTGAAAATTTTGGAAATGCTGACCGCACAAGCAGCAATTGCCATAGCCAATGCGCGTTTCTACGCTGGCGAACAAGACAAATCCCGCCAGTTAGCTGAATCCCTGGAAAACCTGCAAAAATATCAAGTCGAGCTCGCCCAAAAAGAAGAAGAGTACCGCACTATTTTTGAGAGTGTCGCAGATGGACTTGCATTGGTAGATTTGGAAACAGGAAAATTCGCCGCAGTTAACCCAGTAGTCTGCGAAATGTACGGTTATTCTGCGGAGGATTTTTTGAGTTTAAATCCGTTAAATCTCCTGCATCCAGAGTACCTATATCTCTTCGACGAGTTGATCGCAACTGTCAGCTCGCGCCAAGAATTTTCTTGTCAAACTGTGGTGCGGCGAAAAGACGGTACAGAATTCGATATTGAGGTAAGAGCAAAGTTTTTTGAATACAGAGGAAAACCCCATGCTTTGTCAGTTAATCGCGATATCAGCCAGCGCAAAGCAGCAGAACAAGCTTTACAAGCATCAGAAACTAAACTGAGAGAGAAAGCTGAAAATTTAGAATCTATACTGATCGAACTGCAACAAACTCAAGCACAATTAGTTCAAACTGAAAAAATTTCGCAACTAGGACAACTGGTTGCTGGAGTTGCTCACGAAGTGAACAATCCTATTGGCTTTATTTCTGGGAACTTGCACCACGTTCAAGAATATATTGCCAATTTAATTAACTTGGTGAATCTTTATCAAGAAAATTTTCCCGAACCGGGTTCGGAAATTGCAAAAGAAATTGAATCGATCGATCTTGAATATCTGCTAGCCGATTTGCCCAAAACTACCGCGTCAATGAAGATGGGAATCGATCGCATCCGCGACATCATGCAGTCTCTGCGCAACTATTCCCGCACCGACAGCCTGGAAAAAAGAGCCGTTGACATCCACGAAGGCCTGGAAACTACTTTAATGATTTTGTCTCACCGGCTCAAGGCCAAGCATACCAGACCGGCAATTAAAATTATCAAACATTACGGTGATTTACCAAAATTAAGCTGCCATCCGGGACAAATCAATCAAGTATTTATGAATTTGATTGCTAATGCGATCGATGCTTTGGAAGAATCGAACGCGGGGAAAACCTACGCAGAAATCGAACAAAATCCGAATAGAATTACCATTTCTACGGTGGGTGTTTGCGAGAAACAAACGCAAAAAATCGACACGACTGTAATTCGGATTGCTGACAGCGGGCTGGGGATGCCGGAATCTGTCAGAGAAAAATTGTTTACGCCGTTTTTTACAACGAAAGCAGAAGGCAAAGGTACGGGATTGGGACTGTCTATTTGCCATCAGATAGTAACTGAAAAACATGGGGGAATTTTGGAGTGTTTGTCATCCCCTGAAGGTGGAACAGAGTTTATAATTAGTATTCCGATGTGATACCAATTTTGAAAAGCATCTGTAGGGAAACAGCATTGCCCTTCTTCGTGTCAATTTAAGCCTTAAAGCCCTGAAAAATATTGCTTTTACCTGAGTCTCGATCCCCCTAAATCCCCCTTAAGAAGGGGGACTTCGCAGCACCTTCTTGTCCCCCC